>NC_009943.1:1010916-1336833 GCF_000018405.1 Desulfosudis oleivorans Hxd3 | reverse complement strand
TAACGGCCCGGCTGGTAAGCCGCTCGATATCGTAGACCTGTTTGAGCAGTTCCCGCACCGCCTTTCGAGTGCCCAGGCCCTCTTTGGCCTCTGCCACCGCGTCCAGCCGCCGGTTGATGGCTTCTGCCGACAGCAGGGGATAGAGCATCCAGCGCCGCAGCAGGCGGCTGCCCATGGCGGTGACGCAGGCGTCCAGCACATCAATAAGGGTTCCCTGCCTGCCATTGTTGCGAAGGTTGGCCACCAGTTCCAGATTCCGGCAGGTCACCTCGTCCATCAGCAGGTACTGGTCGATGCTGTAGACCTCCAGCCCGGTCAGGTGGGACGCCTTCTGTCTCTGGGTATCGTTTACATAGGAAAGCAGGGCCCCGGCCGCGACAATGCCGGGTTTGAGGCCCCGGCACCCGAACCCCTCCAGGGACCGGGTCTGAAACTGGTCGGTCAGCCGCTGGCAGGCGGTTCTGTAATCAAACTCCCGGTTAGCGAGCGTTGTTCGAATGGCCGGCGGAAAAAGGGAAACAAAGGGCGAAAGCGCCGCGTCATCGGCGCCGGATTCCGGTATTACCACTTCCCGGGGCGCGATGCGCAGCAGCTCGTGGCGCACGGCCCGCAGGTCGGAGGACTCGCACACCCGAAAAGTGCCGGTGGAGATATCCACGCTGGCAAACCCCACAACACCGTCGGCATGGGCCAGGCAGACAACGTAGTTATTGGTTCCCTTTTCCAGCAGAGCATTGTCGATGATCATGCCCGGAGTGACGATGCGCACCACGTCCCGCCGGACCAGGCCTTTGGCCGCGGCAGGGTCCTCGGTCTGCTCGCATACCGCCACCTTGAACCCGTTTTCGATGAGCCGGCCGATATAGCCGTCCGCGGCCTTTACCGGCACACCGCACATGGGAATGGGATCGGTGTCGTTCTTGTTGCGGGAGGTCAGAGCGATCTCAAGGACCGGGGCCGCGGTTTGAGCGTCCTCAAAAAACATCTCGTAAAAGTCGCCCATTCGGTAAAAAAGAATGGCGTCCCGGTGCTGCTCCTTGATGGAGAGATACTGCTGCATCATGGGAGTGGCGCCTGTGGAAGCCATATTCAAACCACCTGTTTAAAAATACGTTTCAGGATTATTGCCCACATGTCGTTTCAGCGGGTCAGGCTGCCCCATCCGGGCCTGTCGGGCCGGCGTCCGGTGGTTGCGCTGCCGGGGGCGCAGCGGCCGCCACGGCTTTCTCCTTTTGAAGAACGCTTTTTTCCGCCTGGCAGGACTCCACCCGGGCGGTCAGCTCCTTAATTTCCTTTCTGGCCTTAAACCGTGTCAGCAGACCGGACACGTAGGCCAGCAGAGCGCCCAGCAGGAATGCCGCCAGAATCACCACACCGTTATAAATCTCCGGGGATTCGTAGGTCAGGACCTTGAACGGCCGCTGATCCGTGACAAAACCCGCGTTTTGCCATCCGATAAAACCGATCGCCAAAACGATGACCAGCACTACCACAATTTTTGCTTTTTTCATTTTTCAAGCTCCTTTGCGTGAGATCAGTAGATCCAAAAAGGCGGCATTAACATATTTTTCCTAAAATAGAGCCTTTTGGAGCGATCATCAACCTTTTTAAGCGCTCCCTTTCGCCAGTATGTTTCATGCGAGAACCCGAAGAATTCAACTTTAAAAGATTTCCATGAGATATAGAGGGTCACGTTCCGGCCACATCAAGCACCGGCTGCATGTCCGGCGGACACTGGCGCAGAAAATAGTTGTCCGTCATGCCGGATATGAAATCCCGAACAACCTCCGGCGGCGTGTGCCGCTCCAGGTAGTCCGGGGACATGTCTTTTAAAAAATGGGTGAAAATCACCGATGACCGGTTATCCGCCTCCAGGTCGCCATGGTATCGTTCAAAAAGCAGGGCAAACAGGGACTCAATACGGTTGGAAGCGGACTTGATCCTCTGGTTCATGTAGATATGCTCATAGTTGAACCGCTTCAGGGCCCGCAGAGCCGCGGACACCGCCTCGCTGAAGGCCACATGGTCCTTGTCCATGCTCTGGGTCACGACGTCGGTCACCAGGCTGTAGACGATCTTGCCGTTGGTGTCGCCCAGCACGGTCGTGCTTTGCGCCGGGAGATCCTCCCGCCGGACCAGGCCCAGCCGAATGGCGTCTTCGATGTCCCGGCCGATGTAGCTGATGGTGTCGGCAAACCGCACCACGCACCCCTCCATGGTCATGGGGGTCAGTTGCAGGGAGGGATCACGCCGCTTGGCCGCGATCTCCTCTTCAAAAGTCTGAAAATTTTTCTTCCGGTCGGCCTTCAGGCTGGTGGTGTGGATCTCCCCGTCATGGCACAGAATGCCGTCCAGTGTCTGAAGGCAGAGGTTGCACCCCCTGCCCTTTCGCTCCACCGATTCAAGAAAATGGACGCTCTGCACGTTGTGCAGAAACGGGCCGATGCCCGCCTGTTCGCACAGCTTCGACAGGTAGGTCTCGCCTTCATGGCCGAAAGGGGCGTGTCCGATATCGTGGCCCAGGGCAATGGCCTCGATCAGGTCTTCGTTTAAGCCCAGGGCCCGGCCGATGGTGCGGGCCACCTTGGACACCAGCTGCACATGCAGCACCCGGTGGGTGATGTGATCGTTTTCAATCAGGTAAAAGACCTGGGTCTTGTCGATGTACCGGGTATAGGCCAGGGAGTGAAGAATGCGGTCCACGTCCACGGCAAAGGCCAGCCGGTAGTCCCGGTCCAGTTGGTCTTCACTTCTTCGCCGAATGCCGGCCGCGCTGGACTCGGCCCGGGAGGAAAGGGTCTGCTGTTCACGCCGCTCAAGTACGGACTTAATGGTATTCCATGTAGGGGACACGACTCGCCTTTGCAACAAAAGACATAAGAATAACTGTATTTTCAGGCATCATAAAGGGAACCGGAGAAAAAGTCAAAAAGGCAAACCAGGTGGGGGAAAAGAGAAACCGGGCCGGCGGTTCAGGCGCCGCAGGGTTCGCTGCAGACAATCCGGTTTTTGCCGGCGGCCTTGGCCTCGTAAAGGGCCTGGTCGGCCCGGGCAATGACCGCGTCAATGGTTTCTGACGGCCGGTAGGCGGAAACACCAATGGAGGTGGTGATTTTCAGGCCATCGGCAATGCCCGGGAACGTAAGCCGTTCCGTCACCTTTAACAGCCTGTCCACGCAGGTCACGCTGTTGTCCCGGCACTCAAAATTGACAAACACCACCAGAAATTCTTCTCCGCCGTACCGGCCCACGTAATCTTCGGTGCGGACATTTTCCCGCAGAGCCCGGGCAAAGGCCTTGAGCACCTCGTCCCCGGCCTGGTGGCCATAGGTGTCATTGACCTCCTTAAAATCATCCAGGTCCAGGATGCACAGGGAAAAGGGAATGGCCGAACGGTCGGAAAAAGACTTTTCCCGGTCCAGAATTTCAAATATCTCCCGCCGGTTATAAACTTCTGTAAGGGCGTCGAAACTGGCCATCTCCTTGATGCGCCGCCGGAGGTTGGCGATATAGTTGGCCATGTAGGAGACCCACAGCAGCGACAGCACCAGGATGGCGCCTCGAATGATCTCCAGTTTCACCGTCACCGCCTCCGGGTGGCGGTAATGGAGCAGGGCCATGGCCCCGGCATACAGGGCCACGGTCAGCGCCACCAGGCCCATGAACTCCCTCAGCCTGAGCCGGAAGGTGCCGAACACGAACACCAGAATATACAGTACCGTGCTGACCCCGCGAATCTCACTGACCATGAAGTAACTGAAAACCGTGACAAAGAAAATAGCCTGGAGCAGCTGGGGCATGGTCAGGCTGGGGTCTTTGAAACGCCTGTTGAAGCCTGTGTATATCAGCGCCGGGAAAAAAACGGCCATCAGGACAAACAGGCCCATCACCAGGGCCAGCACGGTGAGCGTGTTGCCGCGAATCAGGCCGGCCGATGCTATCAGCGTGGAGCCCAGGGTAATCACCACATAGCCGGTCAGCGCGATCAGGGACCGCCGCATCCGCAGGGCCTGACGATGGTCATCTTTGGAAATCAACCAGGTCACAATCCATCACATCCATTTTCAATTTTACGGCTTTTTATCATACACGAAAATAGGCCACAAGAGATTTTATGTCATCGCCCATCTGCAACAGCCGGTCGGCAATCTCCCGCACCGCCTCCCCTGTTTTTCGGGTCTGGTCCACCGCCTCGTGAAGATGGGAAAGGTCGGTGTTCACCTGCCGCGATACAGACGTGGATTCGGCCAGCCGCCGGGTGCCTTCGGCCACCCCCTGATCCGCCTCGTTGACGTTTCTGGCAATCTCCCGGGTGGTGGCGCTCTGCTGTTCGATGGAGGCGGCAATGCCGGAGACGATCTCGTCCAGGCCGGTGATGATGCGCTGAATCCCCACAATATTGGCGATGGTTTCGGCCCGGGACTCGGCCATCACCTCCAGCTTTTCCTTCACGTCCACAATGGCGGCGGCGGTGCGGCCGGCCAGTTGCTTGACCGCGTCGGCCACCACGGCAAATCCCTTGCCCGCCGCCCCGGCCCGGGCCGCCTCAATGGTGGCGTTCAAGGCCAGCAGGTTGGTCTGCTCGGCGATTTCGTTGATGGTCTCAATAATGGTGTTGGCCTCAAGGGCGCTGTTTTCAAGCTTCCATATCTTTTCATAAGCCGAATTGGCCTGGACCGTGGCATCGCCAGAGACTCTGCGTGCCCGTTCCGTGCTTTTGGCGATTTCATTGATAGTCAAAGACATCTCTTCAGAGGCCGCGGCCACCAGGTTGATGTTCCGGGAGGACTGTTCCGCCGAAGAAGAGACCGACAGCAGGTTGGTGTTCATCTCTTCGGAAGCCGTGGCAACAGCCGACGCCTGCTCCTTCATTCTGCCGGCGTTTTGCTGGAGCTGCGTGGAACGGTCGATCAGGGTGCCCGCGGTTTCGGCAAGCACATTCACATCGGCGGCAATACCGGACACAATGGAATTCAACCGGGAGCTGGTGGCCGAAATGGAGGCCGCCAGTTCCGCCAGCTCTCGTTCTCCCTGGAAATCCAGAACCTTGTGCCGCAGGTCACCATCGGCGATTCCCTTGTTGATGACAATGATGGACTCTAAGGGCTTTTTCACGCGGGAATAGATATAGTACATCAGGCCGACATAGAAAACAGCCAGTACCAGAAAATAGCCGACCAGAGTGCCGGCCAGCAGATACCGGTTGGCCCAGTTCCCGGTGGTGTAAGCAAAGGTCAGCAGGGACCCGATGACAGTGCCGGCAATGATGGTATAGCCGACAACGGCCACGATGGAGTTCTTGTGCACAATACGCGTGGCCACCAGAAAAACGACAGCGGAAAAGAACAGAAAACCCACATAGACCTGAAGCAGAAAACTCATCACCGGCTCCTGTCGTCATGGTTTCACGGCCGGCAAAACAGCCCCGGGCCGCAAAAGCGTCATGGGGAAAAAATCTGTTGCAAAGTATAATATATTCTATTGAATCTGAACAGAAAAAAGCATCCGGCATCAACTGATCATAAGGTAAGTCACCACACCAAGGGCCGTCACCGCAACCAGCACCAGAAGGGTGGTAAACACCTTGGCAAACCGTTGGGCCGCCGGCACGGCAGCGTCCCCTTTCTTGCGAAACCAGGAAATTCGATGGGCAAGCAGCGGACCGCACCGGTCCGCGCCACGGCCGTACCAGACCCAATGCCACAGACCGGAAAAAAAGAAAAAGAAAAACAGGCTGGTAAAAAAAAGCGCGATCAGGATGTAGGCCATATTGTCTTCGCCTGCCATAAAACCCTCACAGCGATTGGTTTATTCCGCAGAGCCGATATCCACCGTGCCCGATGGGTCGCCATTCAACGCTTCCGGCCGGACCGATGCCAGTATTCCGCTCTTCAGGGCCTCATACTCCTGCCGGGTGATCATGCCGTCCCGGTAGAGCCGGCCCAGCTCGCCCAGGTCGCGAATACGGGTGCGGGCCGGGTCTTCCAGCAGCGGCGTGGCAGAACCACCTGCCGGGTTGACATCCATGGGGGCCGGCGACCCGCCGCCCATACGCAGGGAGGCGGCCCCGCCCAGCAGGCTGATCTCCACCGGCCGGCCCCGGAACTCCGGCATTCGCAGGATCTGCTGAATGGTATGGCGTTCCTGCTTCATCTTTTTTAATATGTAGTATCCACTGCCCGCCACAATGGCGGCGCCGCCGAACACGAGCCACAGAAAATAATACGCAACGCCCCTGAAAATAAGCACCACCAGGCCGGCAATTGCGATCAGCCCCAGGTGCAGCAGCAGAATCCAGTAGGCCAGCATCACCCCTTTTGTCAGGCTCTCTTCGGCTTTTTCGACGGGCCGGTCCGGGCCGGCCTGTTTTTTTCTTTTGAAAAACATGGTCTTTCCAGCTTTTCCCGATTCCGGGAGTTTAAAAATTTTGAATTATATAGAAGCCGGTTTCAACATGCAAGCCGCATATTTCATGAAATTTATTGACATCCGGCCGGGCAGACGCTACTAAACATTTACCAACAATACGATACCATTAATAAAACAAAGGATGGAACCGAAGGAATGATAACACCTGATTTTGAGAAGACCGGGGGGCTTGTACCGGTCGTCACCCAGGACGCGGCCACCGGCGAGGTGCTGATGCTGGCCTATATTAACCGGGAGGCCTGGGAGACGACCCTGGCGTCGGGAAAAGCCACCTATTACAGCCGGTCCCGTAAACAGCTGTGGGTCAAGGGGGAGTCTTCTGGCAATGTACAGATTATAAAGGAAATCCGCATCGACTGCGACAACGACACCCTGCTTTTCAGGGTAGAGCAGATTGGCGGCGCCGCCTGTCACAGGGGGTACAGAAGCTGCTTTTTTACAAAGGTGGAGGCCGACGGCACCGGCCGTATTACCCAGGAACGGGTTTTTGATCCCGCGGAGGTCTACAAGAAATGACACAGGTATTGAAATTCGGCATTCCCAAGGGAAGCCTTCAGGACGCCACCATCGCCCTGTTTAAACGGTGCGGCTGGAAAATCAACGTCAACGGCAGAAGCTATTTTCCGGACATCAACGACCCGGACATCTCCTGCGCCCTGCTGAGGGCCCAGGAGATGGCGCGCAACGTGGAGCACGGCACCCTGGACGCGGGCCTTACCGGCAAGGACTGGATCGCGGAAAACAACTCCGACGTGCACGTGGTGGCCGACCTGGTCTATTCAAAGGCCAGCGCCCGGCCGGCCCGGTGGGTCATTGCCGTGGCAAAGGATTCGCCGATCCAGAAGCTGGAAGACCTGGAGGGAAAAACCGTCTCCACCGAACTGGTCAACTACACCAAACGATTTTTCCAGGAAAAAAAGATATCGGTCAACGTCGAGTTTTCCTGGGGCGCCACAGAGGCCAAGGTGGTCTCGGGCCTGGCCGACGCCATCGTGGAGATCACGGAGACGGAAAGCACCATCCGGGCACACAGCCTGCGCATTATCCACGAGATGATGCAGACCCACACCCAGCTCATCGCCAACCATGACGCCTGGAAAGACCCGTTTAAGAAGGCCAAGCTGGAGCAGATCGCCCTGCTGCTCAAAGGCGCTCTGCTGGGGGAAAAACTGGTGGGCCTGAAAATGAACGTGCCCCATGCCGGCCTGGACGCCATTGTGAATCTGCTGCCCAGCCTCAACGCGCCCACGGTGGCACCGCTTTACCAGTCCGACTGGTTTGCCGTGGAAACCGTCGTGGATTCGGAAACGGTGCGGGACCTGATTCCTGAACTGATGGCCAAGGGGGCCCAGGGTATTATCGAGTATCCCCTGAACAAGGTAATATAACAGGGTATGGGCGACAGACCCGGAAGGTAGCCTTCATGATCATTCGATCCGCCGAGTTTGTCATCAGCGCGGTCCAGCCATCCCAGTATCCGGACACGGACCTGCCGGAGATCGCCTTTGCCGGCCGGTCCAACGTGGGCAAGTCCTCCATGATCAACCTTCTGGTCAACCGCAAAAACCTGGTCAAGACCAGTTCCACCCCCGGCAAGACCCGGCTGATCAACTTTTTTGACATCAACGGCCAATTGATGTTCGTGGACCTGCCGGGATACGGGTATGCCAAGGTCTCCCGCAAGGAACAGAAGACATGGGGCCCCATGGTGGAGCGTTACCTGTCCAGCCGGAAAACCCTACGGGGCCTGATGCTGCTGATGGACCTGCGGCGGGAGCCCAGGGAGGATGAATTCCTGATGATGCAGTGGTGCGCCCATTATGATATTCCCTGGAAGATGGTGCTGACCAAGGCGGACAAGTTTAAAAAGACGGCCGCCGACCGCCGGCGGCACGAAATTGCCCGGGCCGTGGGCATTGGCGCGGATGAGATGATCCTTTTTTCCACTTTGCAGAAAATGGGCCGGGACCCGGCCCTGGAGACTATTGCCCGCATGACGGGGATTCTTGAGGAATAATCGATGACCGACCCGCTGGAACCCAAAAAGGATTTTCGCTCCGGTTTTATCGCCATCTGCGGGCCGCCCAACGCGGGTAAGTCCACCCTGCTCAACCTGCTGGCCGGAGAAAAAATCTCCATCACCTCGGACAAACCCCAGACCACCCGCAACCGGATTCTGGGCGTTGTGAACCGCAAAAACGCCCAGGTGGTGTTTGTGGACACGCCGGGCATCTTCCGGCCCAAGGGAAAACTGAACACCGCCATCGTGGGCACTGCCGTGTCGGCCCTGGCCGATGTGGACGTGATCCTGCTGGTCATCGACGTGGTAAAACCCCGGAAGGATGCCGAGCACCTGACCATTGAACACCTGAAACACCACAACAAGCCCGTGGTCCTTGCCTTAAACAAGATCGACCGGATCAAAAAGCACAAGCTGCTGGAGATGATTGACTCCTGGCAGCGGCTCTACGCTTTTGAGCGAATCGTTCCCATATCGGCCCTGGAGTCGATTCAGACCGAAGACCTGATGGCCGAGCTGGAAACGCTGCTGCCCGAAGGGGGGCCCCTGTTTCCCGAAGAGATGCTCACCGACGCGCCGGAGCGGTTTCTGGCCGCCGAGATGATCCGGGAAAAGGTGTTCCGCCTCACCGGCCAGGAGATTCCCTATGCCACGGCCGTGACCATCGACACCTTCAAAGAGAAAAAAGAGGGGTCGGTCATTCACATTCAGGCCACCATTCACGTGGAACGGGACTCCCAGAAGGGAATCGTTATCGGCAAGCAGGGGGCCATGCTCAAACAGATCGGGCAGGAGAGCCGGCAGGATATCGAGCAAATGACCGGGGCCAGGGTCTTTCTGGAACTTTTTGTCCGGGTTCAAAAAAACTGGAGCTCAGACGACAGGCGGCTGTCAGAGTTCGGTTATCCATGACCGTGCTTTCCTTCCATCCCTGCTTTCCCGGAGACCGCTACATCCACTGTGCGGGCAGATCATTGACCGAAGATGAAAAAGCGGCCATGGAACACGCCTCGGCCGTGATCCTGCACCAGGCGTGCGGCCCCGCACTCTACACGGAGGCCCAAAAGCGATGCCGGAACGTGTTTCCCGATTTTTCCACGCGGTTTGCCTGGCCGGGCAAAATCGGCCAGGCCGAACTGTTTTCCAAAATCGGGGTTGCCCACCCGGAAACCATGACTTATAAAACGGTAAAGGTGTTTTCCGAAACACACAAGGACGGAAGACCGTCCCTGGATTTCCCTCTGGTCTTCAAGCTCGACCAGGCGGATGAGGGCCGCGGCGTGTTTCCTTTAACAGGGCCGGAAGACATGGCGCCCCTGCTTGACAAGGCCCGTGCCTGGGAGCGCACCGGCCAGACCGGCTTTCTGTTGCAGCGGTATGTTCCACCCTTTTTCGGCGTGCTGCGGGTGGTCGTGGTATATAAAACGTTTGTGGCCTACTGGCGGGTGGCCGGTGCCACCACCGGCTTTGCCGTGAACATCGCCAGGGGCGCCGACATTGATGATCAGGCCCACCCGGAGCTGAAGGAAAAGGGAATTGCCGCGATTCAGGCGGTCTGCGAAAAAACAGGTATCAACCTGGCCGGCTTTGACCTGATCTTTCCGGCGGACCGGCCCGAAAGCGACCCGCTGTTTCTTGAAATCAACTACTATTTCGGCCGGCGGGGCCTGGGCGGATCGGAACGCTACTACACCCTTCTGACACGGGAGATCAACCGGTGGCTAAAGGACCGGCACATCGCCGCGTGAAATCGACTTCCCCCTGGGAGGACATGGTCGATAATACGTCGATAAGGCGGGAAAAAAACAAGGCACGGGACCTGCGGCAAACCCAGTGGTGGAAACAGCGGCTGGCCAAAGGCACCTGTTACTACTGCGGAAAACCCTTCCGGCCGGCGGAGCTGACCATGGACCACGTGGTGCCCCTGTCCAGGGGCGGCAAAACCACAAAGGGCAACGTGGTGCCGGCCTGCAAATCGTGCAACACGCAAAAGCAGCAGCTGGTGCCCGTGGAGTGGGAAGCATACCTCAAAACTATTCAGAAGGACTGAAACGCATATGAACCGACCCACCTGTCAGCCGGCAGACACAGCCATCTCCAACCAGGTACTGATCGCCATTCGCCGCATCATTCAGTCCGTGGACCTGCATTCCAGGGCACTGGTCCGGCAGTTCGGGCTCACCGGGCCCCAGTTAATCGTGCTCCAAACCATTTCTGTTCACCAGGAAGTTGCCATCAACGAGATCGCCAAGGCCGTGAGCCTGGGCCAGCCTACTGTGACCGGCATCCTGGAGCGGCTGGAACAGAGGGGGCTGGTTGAACGGCGGCGGGGACGGCAGGACAAACGCAAGGTCTACATCACGGTGACCGCCTCGGCCCGGCAGCTGCTGGAAAAGGCCCCTCCCCTGCTGCAGCAGCATTTTATCGAGTCTTTTCACCGGCTGGCCGACTGGGAACAGGCCATGATCCTCAGCTCATTGCAGCGCGTGGTGGCCCTGATGAACGCCCGGGACATCGACGCGGCCCCGATTCTGGCCGAGGCCGGCCCCCTCAGCGGTGTTGATCCGCCCCCGCCGAAAAAAATGCCCGCAAAGCGGGGCCGCCCCGGAAAGGCAAAGACAGCGCGGGACTGATCAGAGTTTGTGCTGGGGCCTGGAGGTATCACCGGCCTGTTCAAACAGGATGCGGTGCAGTTCCCGCCGGGTAAAATAGGGGTCGTCGTTTCTCAGGTAGGGCAGCAGAATTTTTTTGCGCCGGACCAGGTCCTTTGAAAGCTCGCCCATGATCACGTCGGTCTCATAGAGTCTGGCCTTATAAATCCGCTGCCCAAAGGGGTTGATGATCTCGCTGCCGCCCCAGAACCGGTACCGCTTTTTGACCTCCGGCACCAGGAACACGTCCGATGTCTTTTTCAGCAGCTTGTCATCCTCTGGTATATCCCAGGTTTCGTCCGGGTCTTCGGTGCCCACCCGGTTGGCGCAGATGTTGTAAATGCCGAACACCCGGGAGTAGAACCGGTTGATGATATCCCAGCTCTCCACGTTGTTGAACTCCGCGCCCATGGACTCTTCCGACGAGTTGATGATGGAGACAAAAATATCGGCCTTCTGGGTTACGCCCAGGTAGGGCAGGGCCGGGTGCCACATGTCGTTGCAGATAAACACCGACACGTTAAAGTCGTTGAGCCGGAACACCCGGATATGCTTGCCGTTGGCGAAAAACTTGCGTTCCTCAAAGGCCCCGTAGTTGGGCAGGTTCAGCTTGCGGTAGGCAAACAGAATCTCCCCGTCCACCGCGATCAGGGCCGAATTGTAAAAGTTCATGGACCGGGACTCTTCAATAAATCCCACCACCGCGGCGGTCCCTTTTGTGGCGGCGGCCAGCTTTCGAATCTGGTCGGAATCCATGCGCAGGGCCGCCTTGTGATATTGGAGCCCCACAAAATAACCGGTCAGGGCCAGTTCAGGAAAAACCACCAGCTGGGCGCCCTGTTCCCGGCATTTATGAATATGGGCAATCACCGATTCAAGGTTGGTCTGAACATCCAGCAGCGCCGGCTTTGTCTGGCAGATGGCCACCCGCATGGCACGTCTCCTTTCTATCCTTCTATCACGGCATGCACAGCCTTTGCCACGTCCGGCGCCAGGGGCTCGGACTTATGGTCGGCCAGAATTTTGTCCACCTTTTCAGTAGCCCGCTCGCCAAGATTTTTCGCCCCCTTTTTCTGCCATGAGGCATGGTTCGAGCGATCGAAAATGCCGGGGTACCACCGCTCACGAAAATGTTCCATGGTGTGGGGGTGGTCCAGGTACTGGCCGTCCGGCCCCACCTGGTCGATCAGTTCCAGACAGAGGGTCTCATCGGATATATCCACCGGATGCATGAAGGCGTCCAGCCAGCTTAAAATCTCGTTGCAGATCACCAGTTGGGGCAGCGAGCCGCTCAGCCCCGATTCCAGGTAGCCCACGTCGTGGACCAGGTTGCCGCCGAACAGGGCGTCGGTAAACAGGGTCAGGGCCGCTTCGGCGGATGCCTGCTGGTCCATGACTTTGGACTCGCTGCATCCGGCCAGGCTGAAGGTGGGCAGCCCCAGAAAATGGGCAAAATCTATGGCCTGGCCCCGTTTTTCCGGATCGGCATAGGGCTGGGTGGTGGTTTTCATGTCCAGCATGTTGCCGCCCCACCCCGGCATGATAAAGGGGGCGCCTTCGTTATTGAGCTGAGAAAGCACCAGGCCGGCCAGCACGCCGGCATTGTTCACCGCCATGGTACCGGCAATGGTCATGGGCGCGGTCACGCCGCCCTGGGCCGACGGAATATAGGTAAAGGGAAGCCCCTTGCCCGACAGGTAGAGCAGCTTCTGTAGTGCCTCGCCGTTGTGACGCAACCCGGTGGTCACGTTGATGTAGCAGGCGGCAAAAGGCCGCTGCCGCAGCTGGTCCTCACCCCCGGCCACGATCTCGGCCATGGTCACGGCGTCTTTGCACCCGGAAAACTCGGTGGTCACATAGACAATGGGCTTGGTGGTATGGTTGAGCATGGCCTCCATCTCGTAGCGGTCCAGTTTTTCCTGGGGCACGTCCGACGGCAGAAACATGCACATCACAAAGTCGATGTGGTCCAGGGCGTCACAAAGGGTCATGCCCTCAACGATGTCCTGAAGCACCGCCTTTCGCCGCTGGCCGGTGCGGTGGTCGATGATGTGAAGACAGTCCGAACCGGTGCCGAAGTAGCTGCGGTGGCCCCCCACCTGCATGGCCCGGTTGCCGTTGCGGTCACAGAAGTTGATTTTGCGGGGCACCGTGCACAGCGCCTTTTCCACCATGCCGGCGGGAATGCGTACCCGGTTGCCATCGCTTACCATGGCGCCGGCCTTTTTAAACAGGTCGACGGCCGCCTGCTCGTGCAGGCATACGCCGGTGCGCTCCAGAATTTCCAGGCAGGCCCAGTAGAGCTTTCTGCACTGGTCTTCCGACATCTTCCGGGCCATGGGGCTTAACAAAGCGTTCTGGTTGCTGCGAATATTTGCCATTGTTTATTCTCCTTTTTCTCCTGATTCGGCAGTTGACGGGTGGGGGTTACACCAGGGACTTGGCGATGCGCACCGCTGATCCGGCGTCCGCGCCATAGGCGTCGGCCCCGATCTGCTCGGCATACGCATCGGTGACCGGAGCGCCGCCCACCAGCACCTTGACCTGGTCCCGCAGCCCGGCATTCTTGAGGGCGTCCACCACCTCCTTCATCACCGGCATGGTGGTGGTCAGCAGGGCCGACATGCCCACCAGGCTGGCCGAATGTTCCTTTACCGCGGCCAGAAAAGCGTCCGGCGCCACGTTGGTGCCCAGGTCCACCACGGAAAAACCCGACCCTTCCATGAGCATCTTGACCAGATTTTTGCCGATGTCATGCAGGTCGCCGTGCACGGAGCCGATCACCAGGGTGCCCTTGTTACCGTCCCCGCCTTCGGCCAGGTGGGGCTTGAGCAACTCGGTGCCCGCGCTCATGGCCTTTGCCGACATCAGCACCTCGGGAATGAACATATCTTCCGCTTCCATCTTCTCGCCCACGATATCCATGGCCCCGATCATGGCCGCCATCACGGCCCCGGCATCGTCGCCCCTGCTGATCCCTTCTTCGGCCAGCTGCTTTACCCTGTCCGGATCACCGGCCAGAATCGCTTCCGTCATATTTGCAAACTGTGTCATGGCTCTCTCCTTTGGCTTGGGTTCATATTAAAAAAGATTTTCCCGTGTTTTTCAGGGTGTGGTCGTCCCGCATGTAACCGGCCCGGCTGGTGTTTCGCATGATTGCGGCCAGCCCCTCCGGGTCGTAGGGCTCCAGCTCATATTCCGGGGCCTGGTCCGGGTCCGTGGACCGGCACAGGTCGATGTGACGCTCCAGCTTGGCGATGGAAAAAGAGACCAGCTCCTTTAAAAACCCGAAGGCGTGGCGCATCTGGTGAAACCCGTATTTTTTCATCAGGGCAAACCCGTTGATCGCCTCGGCTTCAGCTACCTTGTTGGGATGGGCCTGGCTGGTGGTGCAGGCGGTCTGAATGGAGGGCAGGTCCAGGCGCTTGTTCACCTTCTCCATAAGCAGGTTGGCGATATTGAAGGAGACCAGCCCCAGGTTCACGGCATAGTTGTCGTTAATGCTGGCAATGGAGGGCAGGCCGGCATGAACCACCGTAATGCCGGGGTTGACCAGCTGTGCCAGGGTGATGCCGAACAGGGCCTCGGCATGGGTCAGGGTCACCAGGCTGGACATGGAGTAAGGGCCGGAAAGCCCGGCCATGGGCATGGTGGAAACATAAATGGGAATCCCCTGCCGCACGCAGGAGAGAAACGGCGGAATCATGCTCTCGATGATGGCAAGGGGGCTGTTGATGATGGAGAACTGAACGGTCAAGCCGCCCCGGCTCCGGTGAATCTCCCCGGCCCGGGCAATGCCGGCCTCAGAGACCGCCGCGACATATACCGGCTTTTGGCAGGTCTCAATGATGGTGTCCATCACCTCCACCTCGTGCTTGGGAATCAGCACACCCCGGGCCATGAAGTCAATCACGTCCGCCTGGTCCACGATGGCGGCGATTTTTGCCAGGTGTTCAAACGTGGGGGTAATCAGTTCGCCGGTGGCATCGTCATGCACAAAGGGCGCGGTACCACCCACGCCAAAGGCATTTTCACCGATCCAGTAGGAATCCCGTTTCGGGGTCATGGCCAGGGCCTGGTCCACCAGGGGCCCCAGCACGTGCAGGTGGCCGGTGGTCTCGTCAAAAGCCGCCTGCCCGGTCTGTTCAAAGATATCCCTCACCTCCGTTGAAGGGCACCACACACCGGTCTCTTCCAGTACGCGTATCGCGTCCCGGTGAATTTGGTCCAGCAGGGTATCGTCCGCAAAGTTCATGGGTGTCGTTGTCTGCTCCTTGTTGATCGTCTTTTTTGTTTCCGGTTCAAACATTTCACGCAACCTCCGGGTTATACGTCCAGGCGCATGCCGTCATGGGCAAAGCGCATGTTATTCAGGCCCCCTTCCAGGGCCGTATAGTCGTCATGGCTCCGGTTCCAGTACTCTTCCAGGTGAATAAACACCACCTTCCCGGCGCCGATCCGGCGGCAGAGGTCCACGGTCTGGTCAAACGTATAGAGTGTTGACCGGGAGACATGGTCCGGCGGATAGACAAAACCGTGCTTCAGGCCGGTTTCAAAAAGGCCGGGCTGAATCACCAGCAGGTCGGGATCGCGCACCGCCGGGTCATTTTCCGGAAACGGCCGTATGTCGCAGGCGGCATACACGATCTTTACGCCCGCCTTTTCAAAAACGCAGACATAGGCAATCTGGCCTCCGCGGTCCACGGGAAGAGCGGTCACCGTGACATCGCCGATTCGCGTGGACCGGTCAAAGGCCCGGCACCGAATAAACCCCTGGTCCCGGTAAAAGGCCGCCTGGGAGCCGTAAGCCGTGCGAATCCGCTCCAGGCGATCCATCAGGGGCCGGGGCAGCACCAAGTCTATGCATTTGCCCGGACAGGACCGCCAGGTCCGAAAATCCAGGGTGATCTGCTCCACCACTCGGAACCCCTCCACATGGTCGGGGTCCAGGTGGGTGAAAAGCAGGTGATCCACCTGCCCGATGGACTCCCGGTTCAACTGGCCGGCGATTTCGGCCGGCGCGTCAATCAGCAGGCCGGCGTCGTGCAGAAAGGCAGACGGCCCGGAACGCGCATAGGGGATTCCCTTTTCCCGTGCCTGCCGGCACACCGGGCAGGTACACAGCGGCCTGGGAATCACCGTGCATCCGCCGGAACCCAGAATGGTCAGTTCCATGCCGCTTCTCAGGCCACCTGAGAGGTGTCGTCGGTCTCTTCTTCGTGCTCGTGCTTCAGGTCCCCGTCCACGGTCCCCTTGACCTTCTCCCGCTCCTCGGCAAAATCAAACCCGGTCCAGATGCCGATGGAGCCCAGAATCGAATCCTGGGGATGATACTCGCGGAAAATCTTGAAGTAGTAAGCCGCCTCCTTGCTGTTGATCACCGCGTCCGGATTTTCGGCCTTGATTTTCTCGTACTCGTCATCGCCCATCCGGTTGGCCAGGCGCTCGCCCAGGTCCTCGCAGCCCGCGCCCTGGGTGTACTGCACCTTGTAGCGCCACAGGATATCGTCCGGCAGGTAGTGCGTGTTTTCAAAGGCTTTGCGCAGAATCCATTTTTCGATCTTGGCGCCGTTGTGTTCCCGAATCTTGAGTTCGTGGGGAATCTTCATGGAAAGGTCCACCATGGCTTCGTCCAGAAAGGGCACCCGAAGTTCCAGGCTGAACAGCATGCCCATGCGGTCGGCCCGCTGCAGGTTGATATTGTGCAGGTTGCCGATGCAGCGCCGGGCTTCGAGGTTCAGCTTGTCTTCCGGGAAATGCTTCATGTAATGATAGCCGGTGAACAGCTCGTCGGCCCCTTCGCCGGTCAGCACCACGGTGACATATTCGGCCGCCATCTTGCAGGTGAAGTAACAGGGCACGGCGCACCGCACCAGGGAGGGATCATAGCTTTCCAGCTTGTTGATCACCGTGGGCAGGGCCTCGTAGTACTCGTCCTCGGTGAAAATCAGCTCGTGATGGGTGGAACCGATATGGGCCGCGGCTATACGGGCCGCCTTGACATCGTCACTCACATCCCCGAAGGCGTCCTTCATGCCCACCACAAAGGTGTGAAGCCGGGGAATCTCGTCCGCGGCAATGGCCGCCACCAGGCTGCTGTCCAGCCCGCCGCTGCAGAAAGAGCCCACCGGCACCTCGGGGTCGGCCAGCAGCCTTTTCTTCACGGCGTGAATAAAGGTTTCCCGGATAATTTCGCAGGTTTCCTCGATGTCGGTAAGCTGGTCATCCTCAATGGGCGGCACCTTGTAGTACTGCACAAACCCCTCCTTGGGTGTGTAGTAATGACCCGCCGGAAACTCGTGGACCTCGTCCAGGCCGGCAAAACTCATGGCCCCCAGCTCGGAGGAAAAATAGAGCGCGTCCTGCTTGAACCCGTAATAGAGCGGCTTGATGCCGACAGGGTCCCGGGCCAGCATAAAGGCGTCGCCGTCAAACAGGGCGAACGCAAACATGCCGTCTAAGTCCTTGACGCAGGCAGGCCCCTTTTCTTCGTAGAGATGAAGCACGACCTCGGTGTCCGACCTGGTGCGGAACTGGTACTTATCCGCAATCCCCATCCGCAGCTTGCGGAAGTTGTAAATTTCACCGTTGGCCACGATACCTTTTGTACCGTCCCCGGTGAGGATGGGCTGACGGCCGGTGGCCACGTCCACGATGGAAAGCCGGGTATGGCCCACCACGAAACTGGCGCCCGCATGCATCCCCCGGTCATTGGGGCCCCGATGGCCCAGGGTATCCAGCATGCGTTTAACGGTCGGTTCATCCTTTCTGCCGAAACATCCAGCAATGCCGCACATGATATCTCTCCTTTGTCCGTTTGACGATTCGGACGGTTGATAAATTAATCGACAAACACCTTGCCGAAGTTGGCTGTGGTCAGCGGATCCTCCATATACATGCCCACCCCGGTGTGCATGATTGATTCCATGCCCCGGGGATCGTAAACCGGCATCTCCACCGCGGGTGCATCGTCCGGGGTGGTATTTTCCAGAATCTCAATTGAGCGTTCCAGCTTTTCGATGGAAAAATCGATCAGGTACCGCAGAAATGAAAAGGTGTGACGCATCATGTGAAACCCGTACTTCAAACACATGGCCTGCCCGGCTTTGGCATCGTCATAGGCCCGCCGGGTCAGGTGCTCCTCGTGAGTGGTGCAGGCGCTTTGAAACGCCGGCAGATCGAGCATCAGGCACAGGTGGGTCATCAGAATGTTGAGCAGGTTATGGGAGACCAGCCCGTAGTTGGGGTTGTACTCGATGCGCGGGTCGGCAATGGTGGGAAACCCGGCATGAATGCACACGGCACCGGGCCGAAGCAGCTGGGACACACAGATACCGAAGAGCACTTCGGCATGGGTCATGGCCAGGACCCCGTTGTAACAGAAAGGCGCGCTGATGCCGGCCATGGGCATGGCGGAAATAAAGACCGGCAGACCGGCCTGAACCACCTTTACAAAATGCTCGGAAAAATTTTCATTTACTTCCAGGGGGGGGCGGGTCAGGCAGAAGACCACCATCACGTTTCCCCGCTTTTTGTGAAGGGCCACGGCCCGTTCCAGGGCGGCGTCCGATGTCACGGCAAAATAGAGCGGCTTGGCGCAGTGGGCATCCATCAGGTTCATCTGGACCACCTCGTCGGCAAGCTTCACGCCCCGGCCCATGCCGGCCACCACACGACTTTTCTCCGCGATTTGAGCAATGCGGGCCACGTGGTCTTCGGTGGGCATGATACCGCCCAGCCCTTTTTCATCATCATAAATATAGGGCGCCGTGCCGCCGACAAAAAAGCTGTTTCTCGGCACAAAAAAATCGGCCACACCCGGCGTACTGCCCAGGCACCGGTCCACCAGGTCGCGCATCAGGTAAATCCGGTTCTCATGAATCAGGACCAGGCCTTCAGCCTCAAGGGCTTTGAACGCCTCCACCATTTGGGGCTGCCGGCATCCCACACCCAGGTTTTCCAGAATCCAGCAGGCATCCTCGTGGACCTGTTTGAGCATCTCCACGGTTGGTTTTCCCAGCACACGTTCAGAATGGTTGACCTGCTCGCTGTTCAATCGGGCCTCCTTACTGTGCCGGTACCGGCCGGCAAACAAAACAACCCGCCGTCGGCCGGGTGAGCGGCAAATTAAAATTCAGACAAATCATTTCATCTCAAATTATTTTTACAGGGAACTGTATGAAACTCATTCATTTTTTAACGTATGTCTCCTCAACAATTATTGAACAATATCAGAATAATATTATTTGTCAAGGCTTATTAGAAAAATCTTTAACCTTGCCTTAAATTAATATTGCACAAGAAGTATTTTTGCTTTTTTTATTCATACTTAAGGAATTAAAACTTTGTGTAAAAACAGTTTTTAAGGGTATAAAAACCCTTGCGAGACCCTGTCTGTAAAAAAAAGGCATCAGAAAAAAGAGTGGGCCGGAAACGGGGAAACTTAAACGAAAAGGTGGATAAAACAGATAACGATCAGGGAGTATCTTTTTTGATCTTCAGTATCTCGTCATACAACTGGCGCCGGGGGATGTTGTACTGGCGGGCCAGGGTTTTGGCCAGTTCCGACGCGCCGCAGTCGGCTTCCCGAACGGCCTGGGCCAGATCCTCGGGATCCAGGGTCTCGCCCTCCTGGGGGGCACCCTCCACCACCACGGTGATCTCCCCCTTTACCGCGTCCCGGGATTCCAGAGCAGCCGAAAGTTCAGACAGGGGGCCGCGAAGAAACTCTTCATGGGTCTTGGTCATCTCCCTACACACCACGGCCTGCCGGTCACCCAGGGCCGTTTCCAGCTCGGCCAGAAAAGCCGCGGCCCGATGGGGGGCCTCGTAAAAAATAAGGGTGGCCCGTTCATTGGCCAGGTCGGCAAGCTTTCGGCTGCGCCGTCCCTGCTTTTTGGGCAGAAAGCCGGTAAACACAAAGGCGTCGGTGGGCATGCCGCTTACCGACAGGGCCGCCACCGCCGCCGATACACCGGGCACGGGCACCACTTCAATGCCCTGGGCAATGGCGCTTCTCACCAGGTAAAAGCCGGGATCGGAGATGGAGGGGGTGCCCG
Source organism: Desulfosudis oleivorans Hxd3 (assembly GCF_000018405.1). Taxonomy (NCBI): domain Bacteria; kingdom Pseudomonadati; phylum Thermodesulfobacteriota; class Desulfobacteria; order Desulfobacterales; family Desulfosudaceae; genus Desulfosudis; species Desulfosudis oleivorans. The sequence goes on along the minus strand of NC_009943.1, from coordinate 1,316,674 downwards.
CATCGGAGATCAGGGCCACGGACATTCCCTGTTGCAGCCTGTGGATCAGGTCGGCGGTACGCTGCTGCTCGTTGTGCTCAAAACAGGAGATCACCCGGCCCCGGGCGGCAATATCGTGGGCCGAAAGCAGGCTCAGGGCCCTGCGGGTGTCTTCCGCGGCAATAACATCGACCTCGGCAAGGACCCGCAATGCCCGCAGGGTGATGTCCTCCATGTTGCCGATGGGGCATGAAACCACGTAAAGCCTGCCGCTCATGACAAGTCGTCCCGATCCTTATAAAATGCGTCAGATATGTTCAAACCGTCTGTCGGCAAGCCGCCATCCGGTCCTTCAGAAGCCGCTTCAATTTTCTGTTGATGTTTATCATACTCTTCTGGTATGTACAATGAACACTGGCGGCACAGCCGCCTTTCAGGCAGACCGGTTGACCTCACCTACCAAGGGATACCCCGCCACAGGTCATGGTTTTAAAAAACAAAAATGTTGTCCTGCCTGGTATGACACTATAACCCAAGAAAGAAGACCCTATGTCTGACACCCAGCCACAGAAAAGCGGGATCCTGGCATCCGCCTGGGACCTGTTTGCATCCATCCGGCTTACCGTGGGCATTCTGCTGGCCCTGGCCGCCACCGCGGTCATCGGCACCCTGATCCCCCAGACCCAGCCGGCCGCCTTTTACGCGGCCAAGTACGGAGAATCCGGGGCACGGCTCATCGCCATGCTCCAGATCGACGACATGTACCGGTCCCACTGGTTTCAGGCCCTGATCCTGATGCTGGCGGTCAATATCCTGGTCTGCTCGGTGGTTCGTCTGAAAACCGTATGGAAAATCGTGTTTTCAAAAACCCCCTCCTTTTCTGAAAAAAGCTTCAAGCAGCCGGCCGGTGAGCCTTTTACCGTAAAAACCCCGCCCGAAGACCTGCGAAAAAGATACCATGCCTTTCTGGAAAAACGGTTTTCAACCGTGGTACACCAGCCGGCCGACAACGGCTTTCTGCTGTTTGCCGAAAAGGGCCGGGCCACCCGCCTGGGCGTTTACGTGGTCCATCTCAGTGTGCTGGTGCTGCTGGCCGGCGCCCTGGTCGGCTCTTTTCTGGGATTTGACGGCTATGTTCAGATTCCCGAAGGCCAGTCCGCTTCCACCATCCATCTTCGGGAGTCGGGCGCGGCCATGCCCCTGGGCTTTGAAATCCGGTGCGATGACTTTGCGGTCAGCTTCTATGAATCGGGCCGGCCCAAAGAGTACCGCTCCACCCTCTCCATCCTGGAAGACGGCCAGGTAAAAACGACAAAGGACATCGTGGTCAACCGGCCCATGAAATACAGGGGGGTCCGCCTCTTTCAGTCCAGCTATGGCACGGCATCGGCCAAAGACGTGTCGCTTGCCTTTACCAGCAAGGCCACGGGCATGACATACCGGCAGACCATGGGCATAGGAGAATCAATCACCCTGCCCGAGGGCCTTGGCACCTTTACGCTGATGCGGTTTACCAACTCTTTTCTGTTCATGGGAAAACACGACGTGGGTCCCTCTTTTCTGGGCATGATCGAAGCCGGGGAGGATGCCCACACCGTGGTGCTGCCGCTGCGCCACGCCGCCTTTGACAAAATGCGCCAGGGTGACGTGGTCGTGACCGTGGAAAACTTTGAAAGCGTCATGTACACCGGGCTTCAGGTGGCCAAAGACCCCGGCGTGCCCCTGGTGTATGCCGGGTTTATCCTGATGATCCTGGGCATCTACATCACCTTTTTCACGGCCCACCGAAAATTTGCCGTGCGCGTGGCGGCGGAAAAAGGCAAAACAACGGTAACCGTTTTCGGCACGGCCAACAAGAACCGGCACGGCGCCAAACGAAAGGCCGCGGAAATCGGTGACAAACTGGCAAATCTGAACGCCTGATTGCCCGCTTATTCAAAGCAACAACATAAGGAACCGCATATATGATCAACGCTTATATTCTTTCTACAACCACATTCGTATATGGCCTGGCCGTGGTGGCCTATGTGGCGGCCTGGGCCTTTGAAAACCGGTTCGCCGGAAAGGCCGCCACCACCATAACCTGGATTGCGGTGGCCGCAAACCTTGCCGGCATTCTTGTCCGGTGGTTTGAATCCCACCAGATGGGGCATGGCTATGTGCCACTGTCCAACCTCTATGAGTCGCTTGTCTTTTTCGCCTTTGCCATCGGCGTGGTCTACCTGATGATTGAACGGCGCTTCAAGACGCAGGCCTTCGGCGCCGGCGCCATCCTGCTGGCGTTCATCGCCCTGGCCTACGCGTCTCTCTCCCCGGAAATAGAAAACAAAATTCAGCCCCTGATTCCGGCCCTTCAAAGCAACTGGCTCACGGCCCACGTGATCACCTGCTTTCTGGGATACGCGGCCTTTGCCATCGCCTTTGCCGTCAGCGTTATTTACCTGATAAAGCAGGGGAAAGAGGGCGAGGACGCAAAACCGGCATCCGCCTTTGTTCCTTCTTCAGAAACCTTGGACGAACTGATTCACCAGACCGTGGTCTTCGGGTTCTTTTTCCTGTCCGTTGGTATTATCACCGGCGCGGTGTGGGCCAACACGGCATGGGGCCGGTACTGGGGATGGGATCCCAAGGAAACATGGTCCCTGATCACCTGGTTCATCTACGCGGCCATGCTTCATGTGCGGCTGATGCGGGGGTGGCAGAACAAACGGATTGCGTGGTTTGCCATTGCCGGGTTTGCAGCGGTGCTGTTCACCTACTTCGGCGTGAACCTGCTGCCCGGCCTGCACAGCTACCAGTAGCCCGTTTATCTCTCCACATCGAAATCGCTATCGCTATCGGTATCGATATCGGTATCGAATTGTAGTTACAGCGGTGCTCTCAAAGACTGTTTCTCTTATCCTGCTTATCCGTGTACTTTTCTTGACGGCAAGAAAAGTACCAAAAGAACCGGCCCGTGCAGCTTGGCCTTCGGCTTCCCTCGCGCAAACGGTTTTTTCAGCGCGGGCAGGAACTCGCCCGCCTGCGGCGGTGCTCAAACAGCCTGCCCGCTTTCTCCGAAAAAAACATTTGCGCTCGGCTGCGCTGCAATGGGCAGGGCCAACTCTTTAGTCCTATGTTGCTGGATAATAATTTTTGAAACCTATTTGAATAGCCCGCACTTTTTTGCATAAATGGCGCAGATGCGGTCCCGTTTTGCCCGAGCCGCGGTTTTGTGCCGGAGCGCGGGAACAAGGGCAATGCTGTTTGAGTTCGCCGCAGGCGAACGAGTTCATTGCCCGCCGCGATCCGGCACAAAACAAGGGAAGTCGCGAAGCGACCCGGGCAAAGGGTGTCTTTTCTTTTGCGTCCTTTTCTTTGGACAAGCAAAGAAAAGGACAAAGCCGTCATATCCTGTCCTGGCCCTTTAAAAAGGCGTCAAACTCCAGGTCGTAGATATAGAGCATCACCATGGTGATGCCGAAGATCAGCGGGCCGTAGATCAGGCCGATCAGGCCGAACAGATGAATGCCGCCTAAAATGGCAAAAAAGATCACCACCGTGCTCATTCCGGCCCCGCCCCTCATGAACAGGGGTCGCAGCAGGTTGTCGATCATGCCCACCACCACCACGCACCAGATAATCAGAAAAACCCCCAGGCCGATTTTTCCGGAAATCAGCAGGTACGCTGCCGCGGGCACCCAAACCAGGGCCGTGCCCACCACCGGGATCAGCGACGCAAAGGCCATGACCGCGCCCCAGAAGAATCCGGGCATTCCGCAGATGGCAAAGGCGAGGCCTCCGGCCGCGCCCTGGGCCAGGGCCGTGAGAAAACTGCCCAGCACCGCGGACCGGGAGACATCCTTCATCTTCTGAATCAACACGGTCTCGTGCTCGGCAGACATGGGCACCAGGTGAAGAATGTAATCATAAAGCCGCTGCTGGTCCTTGAGCACGAAAAAGAAAACAAAAATCATGAGAAAAAATTTGCCCACCACCATGGAGATGTTGCCGAGAATCGCCCCGCTCTGGCTTACCAGCAACTTGCCGGCGGCAGATGAACTTTTGATGGCCAGGGCCTGGAGGTCCACCCCTGCCAGCACACTGGACGGCAGATAGCGCTGCATAAAGTCCACCGCTGTTCTGACCAGGGGCGCGTCCTTGAGCTTTTCCAGGTTGCCGGCCGCCACCCACCGATTGATGGCGCCCACCGAGTCGATGCCCTGGGCGATGATCACCGTCAGCATGATCATGCACGGGATCACGATCACCAGGGTCAGCAGCAGGCAGACCAGACCGGCGGAGAGGTTTTCCCGGCCCTTGGTTTTCTTGACAAACCACTGGTAGACCGGATTTGCCATGGCCGCGAAGATAAGCGCCAGCAGGATCGGGTCCAGGTAGGGCGCGATCATTTTATAGCTGGCAAACAGGGCGACAAACAGCAGGAAAAAAAGAAAGTAGTGGGCAATGGTCAGCCTGGTATGAAATGAATTTTTTTCCGTCATGTTTCTGTTCCTGTCTTTATTGGTTTCCATCGGGATCGGTATCGAATTGCAACCGGGACCGAAACCGATTCAGCATACCCCTGATCTATTCCAGAAACGCCCGGGCCACATCCTTTACGTCCTCTTCAAAAGGACCGTTCAGCACAGCCGTCACCTTTTCCATGGCGGCCGGCAACCCGGAATCACCCATCATCTGGACCATGTCGGCCTGCACATCCCCGGAAACGGTCTCAAACCGGGACCACAGTGTGTCCACGACCTCCGTGGCCAATTTTTCACCGGCATCGCACAGGTATTCAAACACCACCATGGCCCCCAGCCGCACCGACCAGTCCGGGTCGGTCAGCAGGTCGATAAAGGCCGGGTATATCCGGCTCCGGTCGATCATCATGCGGGCTGCGGTTCCGGCATTGCCGCCGGTCACAATAGCCTTGAGCGTGTCCACACCGAAGTCGGCACCGTCCCGGTGAGCCGCCACGTTGATCACCTCTTCAAGGGCCACCTTGCCGGTCCACCGGAACCCGTCCTCCAGGATCAGGGTGGGAACCGCCTTGATGCCCGCTTTTGCGGCCTTTTCCTCAAACAGGGTGCCGTCGATCACGTTGAGCACGAGCTTCGGACAAAAGAGGGCCAGGCCCAGCAGGGGACCGGCCACCTGGGGGCAGAACGGACAGTGGGAGGAGATGTAAAGATCCAGGTTGACCGGCTTTTCCAGACTCTCCAGCAGGCCGGCCGCGGGCGGTATCTTTTCCGCCGGAACGGGCGACTCGCCGCAAAGCACACTTAAAAAAAGGTCCAGCTCGGCCCCTGAGGGTGCGGCCTGGTAAAAAATATTGGGAGCCGGGTTCAGGCAGGGGGCCTGCTCCGGACGCGCATCGGCCATGTCGATATGAACGAATGGCGCGGTCTTTTTCAGATGACGGCAGAAATCCCGCAGAAAAAGGCCCTCCCTGCTTTCCGAAAGAAACGCCGGCAGGATGACGGTTTCCTGTGAATGGGCCGAGGCCCACCGGATGACGATGGCCTCGTCAGTTGACTCCATTTGCTCCCTCCTTCATCCAGGCGGTTTTGCTTCTGGTTTGACATACCATAAAATCCCCTCCAAATCTTCCCAAATTGTCAAAAACATAGTAGCATAAGCCCGTGATGCACCCCGGCATAACCGCCAGGCCGGGCGCCCCGGTTGACGGCATGCCGGAACAGAACATACCGATGCGTGGTTTCCAAAAGGCAGGAGAGTCAATGGATTTTATCAAAATCAGATTAAGCAGCGACCTGGACCAGATGGGACCGGACATTCGAAAGACCATGGATGATATTTTCGGGTCGGTCAATCCCATGTTTTCCCGTTACAACCAGAAATGGGTGCCCCCCATGGACCTGTTTGAGACCCGGGATGAAATCACCATTGTGGCCGCCATCGGCGGAGTGGAGAGGGAGTCCCTGGAGGTGGAGATCAACCAGCGGGCCGTTCGTATCTCCGGGGCACGAAAGGCCCCGGTAAGCGTTGAAAAGGCCCGGTTCTGCCTGGCCGAAATCCAGTACGGCCGATTTGACCGTGTTCTGTTTCTGCCCACGCTCATCGATACGGACAAGGTGTCGGCCTCGCTTTCCGGAGGCCTTCTGCGGATTACCATGGGCAAACAGCCGGTTTCCGGGTCTAAAAAGATACCGATCAGGCATCTTGACCGGTAGACCCCACTGGTCAAACACACCGCGGCGTTTTTTTCGAAACCAAAGACAGACCTGTAACGGAGGAATGCATGGCTCAGCCAAAGATACCTGAATATAAAGCAAACGGCACCACCGACAAACTGCCGGAAACCGTCCCCATCATGCCCCTGTCCGACGGCGTGCTCTTTCCGAAGATGATCATTCCCGTTGTGATCACCCAGAACGAGTACATGACCCTGATCGACGAAGTGATGTCCGGCAACCGGCTGGTGGCCCTGATCACGCCGAAGTCCGGGGAGCGCAAGTCGGACTACGGCCCCGGCGACCTGAGCCCCATCGGCACCCTGGCCCTGATTCTCAAGATGGCCAAGCCCGATGAAAGCCGGATTCACCTGATGCTTCAGGGAATCAGCCGAATTCGGACCAAAAACTTCATAAAAACCGACCCCTACCTGGAGGCCGCTTTCGCGCAGATCACCGAAAACGAAAAAAAGGACAAGGAGACCGAGGGGCTGATGTCCAACATCTCCAACGTCTACCAGGAACTGGTGCGCATCTCTCCGGCCATTCCCAATGAACTGGGCGCCATGGCCGTCACCATTGACGAGCCCGGCTCCCTGGCCGACATGGTGGCCTCCACGATTAACTCTTCTACAGAAGAAAAGCAGAACATCCTGGAAACCCTGGATGTGAAGCTGCGGCTGAAAAAGGTCACCCGCCAGCTCAACCACCAGCTGGAGATTCTGAAGCTGGGCGACAAGATTCAGTCCCAGATCAAGGAGGACATGGACAAGCAGCAGAAGGAGTTCTACCTGCGCAAACAGCTCAAGGCCATTCGCGAGGAGCTGGGAGAAAAAGAGGAGGGCAACGTCGAAGCCGAGGAGTACCGGACCAAGATCGAGGAGGGCAACCTGCCGGAAGAGGCATACAAAGCCGCCACCCGGGAGCTGGAGCGGTTCTCCCGCATGCACCCCTCGTCTTCGGAATACACGGTCTCCTCCACCTACCTGGACTGGCTCACCACCCTGCCCTGGGACAAACAGACCGAAGACCACCTTGACATTAAAAAGGCCCGGGCCATTCTGGACAAGGACCACTTCGGCCTGGAAAAGCCCAAAAAACGGATTCTGGAATACCTGGCCGTGCGCAAGCTCAACCCCGATTCCAAGGGGCCGATCCTCTGTTTTCTGGGCCCTCCGGGCACGGGCAAGACCTCCCTGGGCCGTTCCATTGCCCGGGCCCTGGGCCGGGAGTTTATTCGCATCTCCCTGGGCGGCGTGCGGGACGAGGCCGAAATCCGGGGCCACCGCCGCACCTACGTGGGCGCCCTGCCCGGCCGCATCATTCAGGAGATTCGCAAGGCCGGCACCAACAACCCGGTTTTCATGCTGGACGAAATCGACAAGGTAGGCGCCGACTTCAAGGGCGACCCCTCATCCGCCCTGCTGGAGGTGCTTGATCCGGAGCAGAACTTCTCCTTTGCCGACCACTACCTGGACGTCTCCTTTGACCTTTCCAGGGTGATGTTCGTGGCCACGGCCAACGTGATCGACACCATTCCCCCGGCCCTGCGGGACCGCATGGAGGTCATCGGGCTGCGGGGCTACACCCTGGAAGAAAAAGTAAAAATCGCCCGGCAGTACCTGATTCCCCGGCAGCGGAAAGAAAACGGCCTGGCCGCGAAACATATCTCCTTTTCCCAGAGCGCCATTCGCCACATTATTTCCGACTACACCCGCGAGGCGGGCCTACGCAATGCCGAACGGGAGATCGCGTCGGTGTGCCGGGGCGTGGCCGCCAAGATCGCCGAGGGCAAAAAAGTGTCCGGCGCCATCAAGCCCGAAGACCTTTATGAATACCTGGGCCCGGTGCGGTTCACCTCCGAGACCGGAGAAAACGCCCTGACCCCGGGCGTTGTCATGGGCCTGGCCTGGACCCCGGTGGGCGGCGAGATTCTGTTTATCGAGGCCACCTCCATGAAGGGCAAACGGGGCCTCACCCTGACCGGCCAACTGGGCGACGTGATGAAAGAGTCGGCCACCGCGGCCTTGAGCTTTATCCGGGCCCATGCCCGGGACTACGATATTGACGAGGATTTTTTTGACAAGTACGACTTCCATATCCATGTGCCGTCCGGCGCCATTCCCAAGGACGGGCCGTCTGCCGGCGTGACCATGCTCACGGCCCTGGTCTCCCTGCTCACCGGCCGCAAGGTAAAAAAGGGTCTGGCCATGACCGGCGAAATCACCCTGCGGGGCAAGGTCATGCCCGTGGGCGGCATCAAGGAGAAGGTGATTGCGGCCCACCGGGCCGGCATCAAGGAGGTGATCCTGCCCAGGCCCAACAAAAAGGACCTGGAAGAGATTCCCGCAAAGGTGAAAAGCGCCATGAAATTTCACTTTGCCGAAAAAATGGGCGATGTGCTGGAACTGGCGTTGAACGGCAACGGCGCAACGAAAAAGAAAAAGAAGACGCCGGCAAAAAGCAAAAAAAGCACGAAACCCGCCGCGAAAAAAACAGCGGCCCGAAAAAGCCGTAAATAGGGTTGCAATCACCGGCCGCCGGTGATACACAGGGGTAACAGCACAACAGCAAGAATATAAATAACGAGTTATGTAATAGGCCAACGCCACCCAGACTCTGTCCGGGTGGCGTTTTTTTATGGGCGACAGGCTTTCCGGCGAACGGATTTCGATACCGATAGCGATCCCGATTTGGATGAAGGGAAAGATGAAACACCTGCTGGTCATCGACAACTACGACTCTTTTACCTACAACCTGGTACAGCTTTTCTCCCTGTTTCACCTGAACATTCAGGTCCATCGCGGCGATAAAATCACGGTGGCGGAAGTGGCTGCCGCAAGCCCGGATTACATTCTTATCAGCCCGGGCCCCAGAACCCCGGCCCACGCCGGCATTTCCATTGATCTTGTCAGAACTTTCAGCGGCAGGGTGCCGATTCTGGGGGTGTGCCTGGGCATGCAGTGCATCAACGAGGCATTCGGCGGGGCCACGGTGCGGTGCCCGGTGCCGGTCCACGGCAAAACCAGCCTGGTGTTTCACAGGGGGGACCGCCTTTTTGCCGGCCTGCCCTCGCCCTTTACCGCGGCCCGTTACCACTCCCTGATGATTCAACAGAACAGTGACGCGCTTTGCGTAACCGCCACCACCGAAGACAATGTAATCATGGGCCTGCGCCACCCGGACCATTTAACCTTTGGTGTTCAGTTTCACCCGGAAAGTTTTCTCACCGAACACGGGAAACAGTTAGCGAAAAATTTTCTGTCGCAAGGATAATGTCATGGACCCGTTTCTAAACACCCTGGCAAAACCGGTCACCGTTCACACCGAGACACTTTGCCTGGACGAACCGTTTGAAACCACGGCGGCCCGGTTTGCCGATCGGCCCCACACGGTGGTTCTGCTGTCCGGCGGCGATGCCGACAGCGCCCGGTATCACCTGCTGGCAACAGACCCATGGCTGATCTTTACCGCCAGGAGCCGCCGCCTGGAACTTCAAACGGAAAACGGTTCCCACACCTTTACCGGCCACCCTGTTGAGTCCTTAAAAAAAATCCTTGCCCGGTTTCACATGGCGGCCGCTGATCTGCCGGCCCCTGTCGGCGCCGGCCTGTTCGGATATCTGGCCTATGACGTAAAGGATTGCCTTGAACATCTTCCCCGCACATCAGTGAATGATCTTTGCCTGCCCGATCTTTACATGTTTGCCCCCCGGCTCATTCTGGTCCATGACAAAAAAGAAAACACCACCCGGCTCTGTGTCCCCGAATTGTCGGCTGACGCCACCCGGCAGGCCCTGGACCGGTTTTACGCGGTCATGAACCAGCCGGCCCCGGTTCCCGGACCGGTTTCCATTGGCAACGGTTTTGCCTCCAACTTCACCCGGCCCGATTACGAGGCGGCCGTGGCCCGCATTCGGGACTACATTGCCGCCGGTGATGTCTACCAGGTCAACATGAGCCAGCGGTTTGAAACCGCCTTTGACGGCGACCCCTATGCCCTTTTTGCCCGGCTCTACAAAAAAAACCCGGCTCCGTTTTTTGCCTATGTCCATGCCGGCGACCATCACCTTCTTTCCACGTCGCCGGAGCGGTTTCTGCTGCAACAGGGCCGTTTCGTGGAGACCCGGCCCATCAAGGGAACCCGGCCCAGGGGCAAGACGCCGGACCAGGACGCGCAAAACAGAAAAGACCTGCTGCAAAGCAAAAAGGACGATGCCGAGCTTTCCATGATCGTGGACCTGCTGCGAAACGACCTGGGCCGGGTCTGCGCCTCCGGCACCGTAAAAGTGGCCGGCCATAAGAGGCTGGAGGCCTATGACAACGTCTTTCACATGGTGTCGGTGGTCACCGGCGAACTGGCCCAAAACCGGGACACGGCAGACCTTGTCGAGGCCGCCTTTCCCGGCGGGTCGATTACCGGGTGTCCCAAAATCCGGTCCATGGAGATCATCGACGAGCTGGAGCCCTGCCGCCGCCACATCTACACCGGCTCTATCGGGTACATCAGCTTTCACGACACCGCCGACCTCTCCATTGCCATTCGCACCGCCACCCTGCACGGGGGCCGACTCTTTTATTCAGCCGGCGGCGGCATTGTGTACGACTCGGTGCCATCGGAAGAGTATGAAGAGACCCTGGCAAAGGCCCGGACCATGTTGGACGCCTTTGCCGGGCCGGAGATTGTGCCGGCAAGCCGGCCTCTTGTCTGGCTCAACGGCCGCATAATTAAAGAAAACGAGGCCGCTGTTCCTCTTGCATCGCCGGGGTTTCAATACGGGGCCGGCCTGTTTGAAACCATTCGGGCCGACAATGGAACGCCCCGCCTGCTGGACGCCCACATTCAGCGGTTCAACCACTCCTGGCCCGAAATTTTTCCCGGACCGGCCCCGGACCTGACATGGAGTACCGTTATCGAACAGGTGCTTTCAGCCAACGGTCTGGGCAACGGCCCGGCAGCCGTCAAAATCATGGCCTCCCTGGGACAGAAAGAAACCGCGCCCTTTGATTACACCCTGGCGGTAACAGCCAGGCCTTACACCCACCGGCTTGCCCTGATAAACAAAAAGGGCATTGACCTTGCCCTTTACCCCGAACCCCGGCAGATTGCCACGGCCCGGCACAAAACCATAAACTACCTGTTCTATTTTCAGGCCGGAAAGTGGGCCAAAGCACAGGGCGCGGACGAAGCATTGATTCTCAACCCGGACAACACCCTTTCGGAAACCAACACCGCCAACCTGATGCTGGCCTGCGGAAACACCATCCTTGTGCCGCAATCCGCCACAGTGCTGCCCGGCATCATGCAACAGGCCGCGCTTGAGCTGCTTCAATCATGGGGATACGAAATCAAAGAAACGCCGGTCACCCTGAACCAGGCCCTTGAGGCGGACGGCCTGCTTGTGACCAACTCCCTGATGGGCGCCGTGCCGGTGCTGAGCATTGATAGCCGGAAAGCCTCCCCGGCATTTGAGTTGTGTGAAAGGATTAATCGGGGAATGGGATAAAATCCTCGGAAGGCAGACTTCTCAGAGGGAGTGCCTTACGGGATACAGGTCGTGTATGCTTCAATAAATATGTGGGGCTATCTCACGGCCTGGGTTGTGTTTCAATCTCATTGCAGCACAGTGCCAGAGCCGGTTCTGGTCCTGGTGGATCTGGCGTTTTTCTTTTTCAGCAGTTTTATAACATCTGCGGGCGCTTTTACTTCCTCTGCAACAGCCAGGACTGAATAGCCCCGGCTGTTCGTTGTATTAACATCCGCTCCCTTTGATATAAGGAATTTCACAAGTTCCCAGTTTCTTGACATGACAGCGCTCAACAGCGCTGTGTTGCCGCTTTTGTCGACAGCATCAATGTCAGCACCTTTTTCCAGCAGCATTTCAATAATTGCCTGATTGCCGTTCCGGCATGCAAGTAAAAAAGCGGACGCCCCGCTTCGGTTGACTGTGTCTGTTTTCGCATGGTTTCGCAAAAGAAAATTTGTCATTTCCGGGGACCCTTTCTCTGCCGCCTTCATCAGCGCCGTATCCCCCGACCTGTCTTGGGCGTTAATATCTGCGCCATGCTTCAGCAAAAGCTCCGCCATATTGATATCTTCATTGACGGCTGCGGAAACGATCTCGGGCGTGCCATAGTTGCTCGGGGCAGCGCCGTTTGCCAGAAGCATATCCATAAGCGGTATATTCCCCATTTGGGCCGTGTACTTTAATGCAGTTTCCTGGTTTTTGTCTTTGACGTTGACATCAGCGCCGTTTTTCAGGAGGCATTGCGCGATGCTGGTCAAGCCTCGTTGTGACGCCCACATGAGAGCGGTTCTGCCGTTCTTGTCCCGATAGTCCAGATCCGCGCCGTGTGACAGCAAAAGCTCCACCATCCCCATGTGGACATAATTGACTGCCATAATAAGTGGTGACATGTCCGAATTATAAAGAAAGTTCGGGTCCGCGTTTTTTTTCAACAGACGTTTGGCGATTTCAAGATAACCACCTTTTATCGTTGATCTTAAGGCTCTGTTGACGGCATCCGGGCTTGCTGTATCAAGAAGAACTTCTACGACCATGAGGCGGTTGGTCCGGGCCGCTAGTCCTATCGGATAGTCACCATCGTTATTCGCGAAATTTACATCAGCTCCCTTGTTGATTAAAAATCTAACCATATCGAGCTGCCCTCGGTCCGCTGCCTCTGACAACGCGGAATTGCCTTTATAGTTTCTGGCATTAATATCGGCCCCGGATTTTATTAAAATATCGGCGATATCGGTGTAACCGCTGCTGCTGGCGCGCATCAGCGGGGTGGTACCGTAATTGTCCGTTACATTTACCTCCAGTTTCCTGGTCAGCAGGTAAGCGACAACATTCGCATCGCCACTGCCACATGCAGACATAAGTACCGTATTTCCTGAAGCGTCCCTGGCATTCACATCCCTGGTGCATGTTAAAAGAAGCTTCAAGATATCCAGATCCCCCCTATCGGCGGCTGAGTGAAATGGGAGGCGACCGAATTCCCCCCTGACATTGCAGTCCGCGCCATATTTAACGAGGAGCTTTATTGCTTCTCTGTTGCCCTCATAAGCCGCCACTGATAGAGCGGTTGAATTGTTCCTAGCCTGCATGTCAATCCCGGCTTTTCGGTCCAGCAGGAATTTTACCATTTCGATGTTATTTGCCAAAGCGGCGGCAATCAACGGCGTGTAACCGTTTTCCACCGACCCGTTAATGTCAGCCCCGTGCGAATGCAGCAGTTTCGCCATTTCCACGTATCCGTTTTCCGTCGCCCTATAAAACGCCGTACACCCGCTCCTGTCCCGCCCATCAACATTTGCGCCCTTTTTCAGCAGAATTTCCGCAACTTCCAGATTGTTTTTGGCGGCTGCTTTGATTAACGCCGTACTTCCGTCTTTTTTCTCCCGAGACTCGATGTCTACTCCCATGTCCAAAAGCATCTTCACAATAGTGGCGTTTCCGTTTTCAGCGGATGTGACCAGCAGCGTGGCACTGTCATCCGCTTGTTGGGAATCAATCTTTGCCCCGTTTTCCAGGAGGCGCATGGCTATTCGGGGATAATTGCTTTGGGCTGCCAGTTGCAAGGCCGTGGTATTATTTCTGGCCCTGGCATTAATATCAGCCTTCTGGGCTATCAGCAGTTCAACAACATCATCATGGCCGTTGGCGCATGCCATCATCAGCGCGGTTTGCCCGCTTTCTGACGCGGTATTGATTCTGGCCCTGTTTTTTATCAGCAGGGCTGCAATATCACAAAATCCCCGCTGAGACACTTCCATTAACGGTGTCATACCGTTTTCCTTATATATAATAGTTTCACGGTTTTCAGCGTCAGTGTATGAGGTACCGGCAACGGAGATAAAAGCGACGTCGGGGCTGCTATACACGCGGGGCATATTTTGAAAACCCGATGTTCTAAGGACGTAGCCCGCGTTAACATCCGCCCTGTTTTTAATCAGGCATTCAGCCGTGTTGATGTGCCCATTTACACATGCTTCCATTAAAGGGGTTTTGCCCGTTTCTTTATTCCTGATGTTTACGTCACAACCGGCTTGCAAAAGAACTTGTATCGCTTCAGGATTGTCCTTCATTGAGCCTGTGGTGATAACAGTGTCTCCATGAATATCCACCGCGTGAATGTCCGCGCCCTGTTCGAGCAGCACTTTCAAAGATTTCGGTTTGCCGGCAGCATAAATCAACGGTGTCTTCTTCTGGTTATTTCTGGCTTCGATATCAGCGCCCCGGTCCAAAAGCAGGTGTATGATTCCAGGCGCGTCACGGGGGCTTCTGGCGGCAATATGCAACAGCGTATCACCATGATCATCCCTGTCGTTTAAATCCGCACCATTTAAAATCAAGAGTTTGACGGCTTCCGCGCATCCCGCATGAACGGCGCTCATGATCGTCGTGTTTTTTGACCGGGTTCTGGCGTTAATGTCCGCGCCCCGGTCAATGAAATATTTTATCATATCAAGCCGGCATTTTGACGACGCCGTCATTAAAGGCGTATAGCCATTTCTGTTAGCCTGGTTAATATCAGCGCCTTTTTCAAGGAGGAGATCGACAATATCCATCCTGCCGGACTGTACCGCCCCGATTAACGGTGAATTGTAGTCCCTATTCCCGAAATTAACATCCGCGCCCTTATCCAGCAGGCGCACCACGGTTTCATAATCTCCTTCCCTGCAGGCTGAAACAAACGCCGTGTTTATATCTTCAGCAACTGCAAAACCGCTTCCGAAAAACAAAGTTGATATTAGAAGCAAAAGAAAAAAAATGATTATTTGTCTGCCCATCATACACCCTCCGTACGAACATACCGTCCCAGATGATACGCGCAAAGGTTCACATCTTCCGCGCTGAGCTGCGGCTTGCTGTGGGCAATGAATGCCGGCAGGGCCTTGGGGTTGAGTACCCACACGTCGCTTGATTTTGCCTCAGCCGTTGGTTGTATGTACCAGCCCGGATAGACCACCACCGGGCGGGCGGAAATTTTTTTGCCGGTAGACTCTTTTAACAGATTGACAAGCCAGTTTCTGGCGGCCCGGACCTGGTCAATGGGGTTGCGGTCCGGGGCAAGGCCGTTTTTCAATACGTTTTCGCCGTTGTACACAAGCCTTGTTTCCCCCCGATCCGGCTTGGACAGGGCCTTTGTTTCAACAACGTATATTCCGGTTTCATGAATCACCACATGGTCGAGGTTAAAACCCTTCCCCGGAATATCATGAAAGACCTTGGCTCCGGTTTCTCGCAAAAGCTCAAGATACTGGCCCACCGCTTTTTCGCTGTCTCTGCCAAGTCTGAGGTTCTTTGCTTTTGCCCTGAGCCGAACATGCTGAAACATCGCAATAAGTATGACCGTTGTCGCCACCACCGTGTACGGTACTGGGGTAGGTGAAGAACTTTTAAACCATCGCCACCATTCCAGAATAGCTAAAAGCACCATAAAACAGGCAAACACATAATACAGAAGCAGATCTGCAACCAGTGTGTCTTTCAGCTCAATATCCAGCGATTCGCCGGGGTTGCGCAGGGGTTTGTCCTTCAGCGGAGACTTCACGTCATGCCCTCCTCAAACATTAACGCTGAAATCCGTCTGGATTGATTACGATAAGAATTTGCTTTGACAGGATAATCTATAGTGCGGCCGGCAAATGGTGTCAACACCTTTTCAGGCGGGTGGCCTGTGGTGTGCGGGGAGGCCGGTGGATTTCGATACCGATACCGATACCGATACCGATTTGGATTTGAATTTGGAGCCTGTTGCCTCTTGTGCCAGGGCTCTGGTATAGTTGCGGTCATATCTTGTTGCATAAGCGGAGGGAAGATGACCCTTGACCAAACCGTTGTGTTTGCCGTGCTGCTGGTGACCCTGATCTTTTTTGTGTGGGGCCGGTGGCGGTATGACATTGTTTCCCTGGGTGCCCTGCTGGCGATCTTTGCCGCCGGGCTGGTGCCCGGAGACGAGGTGTTTGCCGGGTTCGGCCATCCGGCGGTGATCACGGTGGCGGCCGTGCTGATAATCAGCCGGGGCCTGCTCAACGCCGGAGTGGTGGAGAGCATCTCCCGGCTGCTGGAAAAGGTGGGCAACCGGCCCACCCTTCAGGTGGCGGCCCTTACCGGCATCGTGGTGGTCTGCTCGGGCTTTATGAACAACGTGGGGGCACTGGCCCTGATGATGCCCGTGGCTGTCTGGATGTCACGCAAAAGCGGGCGCTCCCCTTCCCTGCTGCTCATGCCCCTGGCCTTCGGCTCCCTGATCGGGGGCCTGATCACACTGATCGGTACGCCGCCCAACATCATTCTGGCCACCTTTCGTACCGAGACAGGCAGCCCCCCTTTTGGTATGTTTGACTTTGCCCCCGTAGGCCTGGGTGTGGCAGCGGCGGGCCTGATCTTTATTTCGCTGGTGGGCTGGCGGCTTACGCCCCGGCGGCAGAGCGGCACCGAGGCGGATGAACTGTTTGAAATTGACGACTACATCAGCGAAGTGGTGGTGCCGGAGACCTCAAAAATGGTGGGCCAGACCCTCTACCATCTCTCCCTGGCCATGGAAAAGGACAGGCAGGTTACAATGGTGGCCCTGGTGCGCGGAGAGCGCCATATTCCGGCACCGTCCTGGTACGAGGTGCTGTCCGCCGGAGACATCCTGGTGGTGCGGGCCGATGCAGAGGAACTGCAGTTTCTCATCGATGAGCTGGGCATGGAGCTGGCCGCCAACCGGGAGGCGGACAAGGCGGCCCTGGAGTCCGAGGATATTCGCATCATGGAAGTCATTGTTTCCCCGGGATCGGCCATGATCGGCCATACCGCCATGAGCATGCGGCTGCGGCGCAATCATGGCGTGAACCTGCTGGCCGTGGCCCGCCAGGGCCAGCGGCTCAAGACCCGGCTGGGCCAGACCCGGTTTGCCGCCGGCGACATCCTGCTGCTGCAGGGAGGGCAGGAGGCGATCAGCACCTTTCTTTCGGCCATGAGCTGCCTGCCCCTGGCCCAGCGCGGTTTTCATCTTTCCCGGCCCCGGCAGGTGGTGATGGCCGTGACGATTTTCGGCGCGGCCATGGCAGCCGCGGCCCTGGACCTGGCGCCGGTGCAGGTGGCCTTTGCCGGGGCCGCGCTGATCATGGTGGTGACCGGCCTGATTCCATTAAAGGAGATTTATGAAAGCGTGGACTGGCCCATCATCATTCTGCTGGGGGCGCTGTTTCCCCTGGGAACGGCCCTGGAGACCACGGGCGGGGCCCAGCTGATCGCCGACAGGCTGGTGCTGCTCTCCGGCCGGTTTCCGCCCTGGGCCGTTCTGGCCGTATTGATGGCCGGCACCATGCTGCTTTCCAACGTGATCAACAACGCCGCGGCCGCCGTGCTGATGGCCCCCATCGCCCTGAGCCTGGCCCATGGCATGGGCGTGTCCGCCGATCCGCTGCTCATGGCCGTGGCCGTGGGCGCCTCCTGCGCTTTTCTGACGCCGGTGGGCCACCAGTCCAACGCCCTGGTGATGGCGCCCGGCGGCTACCGGTTCGGCGATTACTGGCGCATGGGCCTGCCCCTCTCCGTTATCGTGATGGCCGTGGCCGTGCCCCTGATCGTGATGGTGTGGTCTTTTTAAAACAGGAAACAGGCCGGACGGTATTCAGATTTTAAATTGTTCTCCTGCATAAGTGGCTGGAACTGCCTGACAGGTTGAACAGACCATCCCCCTGCCGATAAAAATCTTGTCACTATATTAATTTTATTATAAAATCTATTATCATCATTCAATTGACTCCGGCACTCGTGGCCTTGCCCGGAAAATTCAAAACCCAGAAGGCAGGATGGGCCACATTCTTCAAGCAGTAATATCCAGAGAAAAAACAACGCGGGCATAAATTATGTCCGGCGTGACAACACCACAGCCATTTTCTTTCGACTTCGACAACAGCCAATGAATTTAGAACCGACTTCAGACAACAGGCAAACCCTTTCAACCAGGCCGCCCGGAGAGGCCGGTCCTGGCACCGGCATGGTTATCGCAACGGTGATGCTGCTTGTTGCCGGTGTCGCGTTTACCGGGTGGACAATCCAGCGCGCCGATCAGGCCATGCGGCGCGATCTGCTGCAAAAGGCCCAACAGATCGCGAACTTCGTCAATGTAAAAAACATCATGGCGCTTTCCGGCACAAGTGACGACAAAGACCATCCGATATACAAAAGACTTCAGCAACAGCTCAACACGGTCCGCGCCGCGGCCGGATACCGATACCTGTACCTGATGGGAAGGAATTCGGGAGAGCAAAAAGAGCGACCGACGAAAATCTTTTTTCTTCTGGACACTCAGGATGACCGGCTGGAAACCGATACCGCCTGTGGCCCCGGTGAACCTTACGAAGAGGCGGCGGAGGACCTGATTCATGCCTTTCGAACGGGTGTGCCCGTGGTGGAAGGTCCTGTCAGCGACCGGTGGGGCACATGGGTGTCCGCCCTGGTTCCCCTGTTTGATCCCGGCCAGACGGTATACGACTCCGCGCTTCCGTCCGATGCCAGGGACCTGATACAAAAGGCCGTGGATTTTTACCACGCCCATGGCCGGGACCGGCTGCTGGAGGAAATGAGAAAAAAGAACGGGCTCTTTCACCATGGCGATCTGTACGCTTTTGCCTATGACCTGGACATGACGTTCGTGGCCCACCCGGTCAAACCCAGCCTGGTGGGGCAAAACTGGATCGATAAGAAAGATCGCCCCGGCGGCCGTTATTTCCGGCGGGAAATTCAAAAAACGGCTCTTTCCAAAGGTTCGGGCTGGGTCGATTATGAATATGAAAACCCCGTCAATCGACAGATCGAGCCGAAAACCACCTTTGTTCAGCGGCTGGACGATCTCATCCTCTGCGCCGGTGCCTATACGGGAACCGGAAGCGTTGTGGCGGTCCTCGGCATGGACGTGGACGCTCACGACTGGAAAATGATGCTGCTCCGGGCCGGCCTTCCGCCTGCCCTGCTGACGCTGGCACTGGCGGCCATCCTGCTGACCGGCCATATATTGCTGACGCGACGATCCCGGCAGGTCACCCTGCCGCCGTTATGGATGCAGTCTCTTGTCCCGGTGCTGGTAATAGCAACAGGCCTGGTTCTGACGATGTTCGCGGCATGGACGGCCCACCAGGCGGAAGAAAAGGCCCGCGGAGAGATATTCTCGCGACTTGCCGCAAGCCGGGCAAATGCCCTTGCGGTCTCACTTCACAAACTTCGGGATACCGAGCTGGAGGGGCTGGCCGGTTTCATGGAACGGCCCGGCGATATCACCGAAGCGGACTTCCGCCGCTACGCTTCATACCTGGAAAAGAACCCGACCGTCCTTACCTGGGTGTGGACACCGGCGGTGCCGGCGGAACAGAAAGCCGCTTTTGAAAACCGTGCGCGAAAGGCCGGGATGAAGGATTTTACCGTCTGGCAGCAGAACGCCGACGGCAAAAAGATGCCGGCCACAGGCCGGGATATTTACTACCCCGTTCTGTTTATGGCCCCGCTGGCGGGAAGTGAAAGTGTACCGGGTTTTGATATCGGTTCTGAACCGTTGCGCCGGAAGGCCCTTGAGACATCAATCCGCACCGGCCTGTCCACCGCCTCCGACCCCATCACTCTGGTGCAGGAGACCGGGGGGCAGAAAGGGCTGCTGGTTGTCCATCCCGTTTTTCGCGGCCCTCCTTCCGACACGCCGAACGGATTTGTCGTCGCCGGTCTGCGCATGGGCACGCTGCTGCAAAATGCCGTCCAGGAGCGGCCGGCCGTGGTCGACATGGCCCTTCTCGACCGATACGGCCAGCCACAACGCCTTGCCGCGATCCAGGCCAACGAGTTGCCCTCTTCCACCGGTCTTGCGGTGACCTACTTTATGCCCATGCTGGGCAAGGTGTTTTCCGTCACCGTTTATCCGGATGCCGAATTCGTCAAGCTTCATCCGGCCAGGGCGGGCCTGGCCGCCGCCTTCACCGGCCTGCTGCTGACCGCCGCTGTAACGCTGGTGATGGTCGGCTACATTCGACGCCGCAGGCAACTGGAAGGGCTGGTGGCCCAGCGGACCCGCAGTCTTCGTGAAAGTGAGAAACGCTATGCCCAGATCGTGGAAAACGCCAACGACACGATATTCACCACCGACGAAAACGGCCGTTTTTCCTTTGTCAACCCGGTGGCGCAAAAAATCAGCGGATACGACGAAACAGAACTTTTAGGCCGCCACTTCACCATGCTGATTCCTCCGGAACACCATGAGGCGGTGGCCCGTTTTTACGGCATTCAATTCACGGAAAAAACACCGAACACCTACTACGAAATGCCGATGCTGCGAAAGGACGGAAAGCGCGTCTGGCTCGGGCAGAATACGGGACTGATCTTGAAAAACGGCCGGGTCGCGGGTTTCCAGGTTGTTGCCCGCGACATCACCGACCGCAAACAGGCAGAAGCGGCCCTGCGGGCAGAGGTGATGCGCAATCGAACCATCACCGGCACGGCCCAGGATGCGATTGTCATGATCGACCCGAAGGGCGATATCTCTTTTTGGAACCCGGCAGCCGAGCGGATGTTCGGTTATACGGGCCAGGAGGCACTTGGACAAAATCTCCACCGGCTGCTGCCCCCACAACGATATCATGCGGCTCATTTAAAGGCGTTTCTCCAGTTCCAGCAGACCGGTATGGGCGATGCGACTGGGAAGACCCTCGAGCTTGCAGCCCTCGACAAGGACGGACGAGAATTCCCGATTGAATTGTCGTTGTCCGCACTGCGGCTTGACGACGGCTGGCATGCCGTGGGCATCATGCGTGATATCACCGATCGCAAGCGGGCCGAGGACAAGCTGCGTAGCGCCCATGAACGCATTCACGCGCTGATGGAATCGGTCCAGGCCGGAATCATCCTGGTGCGCAAAAGCGACCGGGTGATCGTCGAGGCCAATCCTGCCGCGGCCCGTATCGCCGACGTTTCAGTCGACGCCCTGGTCGGAACGCCCTGCCAGGAGCATTTCTGCCCGGCCGAAATAGGTCGCTGTCCGGTTTTCGATCTGGGGCAGGAAGTAGACAACTCTGAACGGTCCGTGTACCGCGCGGATGGAAAACACGTGCCTATTTTAAAAACCGTCACATCCTTGTCCCTGGACGGCGAGGACTATCTGCTGGAAAGTTTTGTGGATATTACGGACCTCAAGCGGGCCGAGGAGGAGCTGCGGTTTCAAACCCGTCTGCAGGAGCTGCTGACCGAGATTTCGACCACTTATATCAGCCTGCCCCTGGACCGCATGGACGTGGCGGTTGAGAACTCGCTGGGGGAAATGGGCATCTTTGTCGGCGCGGACCGGGTTTACCTGTTTGACTATGATTTTGAAAAACAGGTCTGCAACAACACCCATGAATGGTGCGCGGCCGGAATTGCGCCGCGGATCGACACGCTGCAGGCGATTCCGTTTAGCGCCATACCGCAATGGGTGAATGCCCACCGGCAAGGCAAAACGCTGTACATCGACGATATAAAGGCCTTGACGCCGGAGGACGGCGTCCGCCGTCTGCTGGAGCCGCAGGGCGTTCAAAGCATGATTGCCGTTCCCCTGATGGATAATGAACGCTGCCTGGGCTTCGCCGGTTTTGATTCCATCAGTGCCCTCCGCCACTATTCGGATGCCGAAAAAAAATTGCTGACGGTGTTCGCGCAAATGCTGGTGAACATCCGTAAACGGCACGAAATCGAACAGTCGCTGCACCAGGCCACCCAACGGGCCAGGGCCGCCACGCAGGCCAAAAGTGAATTTCTCGCCAACATGAGCCATGAAATACGGACGCCCATGAACGGTATTCTCGGCATGACCTCCCTGCTCCTTGAAACGGAACTGACCGGAGAGCAGCGCCGTTTCGCCGAAATCGTCCGCAACAACGGAGACGCGCTTCTGGAGATCATCAACGACATTCTTGATTTTTCCAAAATCGAGGCGGGCAAACTGGAACTCGAGATGGTCGATTTCAGCTTGAATAAACTGCTGGAAGGGCTGGCCGGCGCACTCAGCGTTCAGGCCCACAAAAAAGGGATCGAACTCATTTATGACATCGAACCCGGCACACCGTCTCATGTGCGCGGCGATCCCGGCCGCCTGCGACAGATACTTGCCAACCTCATGGGAAACGCGATCAAGTTTACGGAAAAGGGAGAAGTGTTCGTTCAGATAAAAACTGGAGAAGCAGTTGCGGCGGATACTGTTGCCGAAACCGAGGCCGGCGCACCGGACGTTAAATCAACCGAACCGGAGGTGGCGGTTTCCGTGTCCGACAATGACGCTCCTGCCGTGACGCTTCTCTTTTCCGTGAAAGATACCGGCATCGGCATTTCTCCGGAAAAAATCGAGACGATCTTTGAATCGTTCACTCAGGCCGATTCGTCCATAACCCGAAATTTCGGAGGGACCGGCCTGGGCCTGACCATTTCACGAAAACTGGCCGGCATGCTGGGCGGCAAGCTGTGGGTAACCAGCAATCCGGGCGCGGGCAGTACCTTTGCGTTCACGGCCCGGTTCGAGGCTCCAGAAGAAGCGGTTGTGGCGCTTGAAGAACATCCCCCGTTGGATTTGGACCGGGCCCGCATACTGGTGGTGGACGACAACGCCACCAACCGGCTGATCCTGAACCGCACGCTGACCGGATACGGCGCCTCGGTGACGGAGGCGGACAGCGCCATACGCGGGCTTTTTGAATTCAGGCGGGCGGCTGACGAGGGAAATCCGTTCCGGCTGGCGCTTATCGACTGCCGCATGCCCGGCATGGACGGATTCGGGCTGGCCGAAAGAATGCACAAAGCGCCGGTGCGCACCGGGACAACGGAAATCATGATGCTCACGTCAGACAACAGAAGCGGAGACCTGGAAAAATGCCGAAACCTCGGGATCTCCCGTTATCTCATCAAACCCATCAGCCGCAAGGACATCCTGGACGCATCGCCGCCGTCCTGGGCGGTAAAACCGTGGCCGCAGACGACAGGATCGCCGAGCCGGCCCTTCCGTCGACGCTTCCCGCCGCACGCATCCTGCTGGTGGAGGATTCAGCGGACAACCGGCTTCTCGTGCAGACATACCTGAAAAAAAGCCCCGTTGTCATTGATACGGCCGAAAATGGGGCCGTTGCCGTGGACAAATTCAAGGCCGGCGAATATAACATCGTGTTGATGGACATACAGATGCCCGTGATGGACGGCTATACCGCCACCCGGGAAATCAGAAAGTGGGAAGCGGAGAACCGACGGCCGGAAACACCAGTTATCGCGCTTACCGCTTATGCCCAGGTGGAAGACTTTGAAAAAAGTGTTGCGGAAGGCTGCACGGACCACATGACAAAACCCATCAAAAAAGCGACCCTCTTCGAGGCCATACGCAAATATGCAGGCCTTTGAACCGGGATGTTTGATGAATTGACGGTAAACCGCAACGGAAGGATTGAGCAGATGGAAGAGACAGACAGCAGGCGGATACGCATAAAAGCAGACAGGGAACTCGAAGATTTGATACCGGGGTTTCTCGAAAACAGGCGCAAGGATATCGAGGCTATTCGGCTCCATCTGGTCTCCGGCGACTACGACGCCGCCGAACGCCTGGGGCACTCCATGAAAGGCTCGGGGGGGCGGCTACGGGTTTGAAGAAATTACCAGTATCGGCCTGCTGATCGAACGGTTTGCCAAGGAGAAAAACAGCGACGCGATTACGAAACAACTGGAATCCCTGGCCGACTACCTGGACAGGGTCGAGGTCTTCTATGAATGAAATTAGCGCCCAGCCCCGGATCGTCTATATTGATGACGACAGAAACCAGTTGGCGCTGGTAGAACGTTTTTTGTCGGGCCCATTCGAAGTGATCACCGCGGAAAACGGGGAAGATGGCTTGCGGATCATCAGCGAGACGCCGCCCGACCTGGTCCTGCTGGACATCAACATGCCGAAAATGGACGGGTATGAAGTGTGCACCCGATTACAGGCGACCCCAAAAACCTCTTTCATTCCGGTGGTTTTTCTCACCGCCATGGAAGAAGAGAAAGACCGTGCCCGTGCGTTTGCGGCAGGCGCCTCTGATTTTCTGGTCAAACCCGTCAAAAAGGATGCGTTGCTCGAGAAAGTGCGCGCGCAACTGGCCACGGGTGCTGCATGGAAAGACCTTCAGGCAGACAACCGGCAATGGCATAAAAAAATAGAATCAGCGGATTTTGCCGGTTTCAAGGAACATGTTGCCGGCCAACTGAACCTGGCACCGGATAAAAAAGAGCGGCTTTTCGAAACAACCGCAGCGGATATCTATACCGTCTTTGCTGAGATGGGGCTTGTCGAAAGTACCCTGAGCCGGCTCATGTCACAGTATATGGGCCTGCCTTACACCACACGCATCTCCCCCGAGACGATCCGGCTGGGCGCCATACCAACGGCCTTCTGCAAAGCCAATCATGTGCTGCCGGTTATGACCGAATCCGGGGAAAAGGGGTTTATCCTCAGCAACCCCTTTAATCTGGACCTGGTCGATATGCTGAAAAAAAATTTCGCCCTTGAGAAGACCGCGGCTATCAGTATTGCCGAACCGAGCCGGATCGATCTTTTCTTTATTGAGGCCCCTTCTCAACAGAAATCATCGGCTGTTGGCGGCCCACAAACACCATCACCGGCCACAGCTCCGAAAATAACGGTTCGGAACGAGGCCGACACCGACCATCCGATCGTGCAGATCACCGATACCATACTGAACGCGGCCGTGGCGGAGAGAGCCAGCGACATTCATATCGAGCCCAAAGAGACGGAAACGACCGTACGGTTCCGCGTCGACGGGGACCTGCGGCATGCATTCACGCTGAAGAAGGCCACCGGCATGATGATCATTTCCAGGCTGAAAGCCCAGAGCGGAATCGATATCGCGGAAAAACGAAAACCCCAGGACGGCGGCTTTGTTGCCAACCTGGGCGACCGGGTATTTAACTTCCGGCTCTCCACCACCTCCACGCCCAACGGGGAAAGCCTTGTCATGCGGTTGCTCGAACCCTATGGCGCGGCCAACAGCCTTTCGGAACTCGGTATGATGGACGGGCAGGTTGCGGCCATGGTCGCGGCCGCCAATCGCTCCAGCGGAACAATTCTGATCGTGGGATCGACCGGCTCCGGGAAGACGACCACCATTTACAGCCTTCTTCATGCCATCGACCACAAGAAGCGCAGCATCATGTCCGTGGAAGATCCGGTCGAGTATCGCATTCCCTTTCTCAACCAGCAGCAGGTGAACGAAAAGGCCGGGGTCACCTTCGATTCCCTGCTCAAGGCGGCGGTCCGGCAGGATCCGGATGTCCTGTTCATGGGAGAGATTCGAGACGGGTTTTCCGCCAAAATGGCCGTCGACTTTGCCAGCACCGGCCACCTGACCATCACCACGCTGCACACATCCAACGCCACCACCGCCCTGTTCCGCCTTCACCGTCTGGGTATCGACCGGGGCACCATGGCCGATACCATTATCGTGATCGTGGCGCAAAAACTATTGAAAAAACTCTGTCCCCACTGCAAGCAGACGGTTCCGATTTCGCCCCAGGAGAGAGAGATGCTGGCGGCCTTCACGGACGACGTTCCCTCTGTTGTAGCTCGGTCTGTGGGCTGTCCCGAGTGCCGCAGCACCGGCTATCTCGGCAGGGAAGGCGTTTACGAGGTACTGGAATTCGATACCCAGATCGCCGAAATGGTCCGTTCCAACGCGCCCATCGCCGAAATCCGTTCCTTTGCGAAACGCCGGGGGGACCTTCTGATTGATACGCACGCCATCACCAAGGTCAAAGAGCTTCTTTTCACCCCCAAGGATATTTTTGAAAAAGTGCTGGCGGAAGAAACGCCCGTCCGTGAACGGCAGAAGCCGCGCAAACCCGAACCGGCAACCGCTGATGCCGGTCCCCCGGCTTCCGCCGCATCCGTTCTGCTGGTTGAAGACGACGCGGATACCCGCATGCTCATCACCCGCTTTCTGGAAACTGACGGTTACACGGTCACCGCCTGCGCCGACGGCATAGACGCATTGCTGTGTCTCGGAAAACAGTCCTTTGACCTGATTCTCTCTGATATCGACATGCCCAATCTCGACGGGTTCAAGCTGCTCGAAATGATCAACCAGAAGGGCGTCAGCGTGCCGGTCATCTTTCTGACCTCCAGAGCCGGCCATGAGGACGAAACCAGAGGGCTGGAGCTGGGGGCCGTCGACTATATAAAAAAACCGGTGCAAAAAGACCTGCTTCGGTTAAGAGTCAAAAAAACGATCCAGGGAAGGGTGTCGCCATGAACATGGAGATTGATTCGCAGGGCACTTGCCGGCAATGCGGCAATCCCGTGGAAACCGGCCGGACCTACTGTGCGCAATGCATGGTCGAACAGGTGGAAAAAAACATTCCGGAACCGAGCGCCCCCCTGCCCCGACCGCCTGAAGAACAGAAAGCACGAAAAGGACGCCTCCTGCGGCTGCTCATCCTTCTGGCCTGCCTGGCAATCATTGGTTTCCGTATACCCGCGCTGTTTGCCGCCTTTGCGCCGGGCCAGCCCCTGCGGCAGGGTACGCACCAAACCGACACAAAAACGGATCAGTGCATTGATAATCTGTGGCGCCTGGCCAGAACATTGCAGGACAGGCAGGAACCCGACGAAACGATTGTCTGCCCTGCCAGCGGCCGGGCCTATGTCATCACCAGAAGCGAAAACAATATCACGGCGCGTTGTCCCAACCCGGGGCTTCACGGTGTCGATCAAATTAGCGTCAACACAAATTCGCCCCTGCCGGAGGTAAAACCATGAAAATCCGACACGCGATAAGCGGTTTTACGCTCCTGGAAGTGATGGTCGTTATCGCCATCATCGGCACACTGGCGTCCATCGCCTTTCCGCTCTACATTTCTAATATTGAACGGGCACGCTCTGCGGCGTGCCTGGTGGAACGGAAGCACATCAACAAAAGAATCATCATTTACTGCAACAACAGCCCCGAAACCCCACCGGAAAGCATGGCTCAACTGGTGGCGGAAGGGTACTTTAAATCCGCTCCACACTGCCCATATGGGGGAACATACGTGCTTGTGCCGGCCGGTAATAACCGGCCTTACCCGGAGGTGGCCTGCTCGCTTCATTACTTTCCGCAACCAACAGGGGATGCCGGCGATGGGGGCAGTGACAATGACGATGATCCGGCGCCCCCTCCCGCGCCTTATCCGGTAAACATACCGCTGACCGGATTCGATGATTTTATCAAGGTCGGTTCCGGGTGGGACCTGACGAAAACCGGTATTCGCGTCCAGGGAGGAAGCGGTGGGATCGGCGGCAGCAACCGGCTTTTTGTTCCCAATCCGCTTGGAACCGGCAGTTACGCCATCACGGTGAATGCCCGCCTGGGTGAAGGAGACGACGGCGGTTACGGCATTTTTTTCGACGCTGTGGTAGACAAGTATGGCCGGATTTCGTCCGGCTACATACTACAATTTGACCGCGGCTTCGGCAACGGCCAACTGGTCATCAGACAATGGAGCAACGACCGCGAGTCTTCCAGCGCCCCTTCCAGAAACCGGTTCGATGATCCGTCTGTTATCCCCCACAAGGTCAAGGATCCGGACTGGTGGACAACGACAAAAGAGATCAAGCTCGATGTGATCGACCTGGGTAACGGCCATAAGCAGCTTTCCGTTTATCTTGACGGCGTACCGACCTTCAATAATTGGGAATTTGAGGGGAATTCCGGGCAGGATACGTACACGGGTTTCAGGGGATGGCACGGGCCCACCGCCGAATTTACAGATCTCTCAATCAACAACCCTTGATCCTGCTGCTGCCGGACCGACTGCCGGCACCGGCCGGCTTCAACCGGGCGAGGGCAGTGTCTGACCACCGATTTTCGAAAAATCACAACCCGCCCGCCGTGGCCCCCCCCGGATCCGATGGTGGCTGTCGTGGGGTGACCCGACAAATCCCTTGGCATACATACCGGTTCAATGCTAAACAAATAAAACGGCAACAGTCTGCCGGGCGGGCCGGGTGGAAAAAATAAAAATCAATTCCAACTGGATGCCGGGTAAAAGCCCGGCATCCCATTTCAGGCGACCATGAAAAAAGACAAGTCTCTTACCCTGTTCAATAAGGCCGTGGCCCTTCACCGGGCCGGCAGCCTGGAAGGCGCGGAAACCCTTTACCGCGACCTGCTGCGGGAGAACCCCAACCATGCCGACGCCCTGCACCTGCTGGGCACGATCATGGCGGCCAAAAAAGACCTGGTGGCGGCCGAAGGCACCCTGCGAAAGGCCGTTGAAAAGGCGCCGAAACAGGCCGCCTTTCACAACAGCCTGGGCCAGGTGCTGCTGAAAAAAGGACAAACCGATGAGGCGGCCGCCGCTTTCCAGAGGGCCGTGTCCCTGGACCCGGGCCTGGCCCAGGCCCACTTCAACCTGGGCAAAATCAGCAAGGCCGCCGGCCGCGCAGATGAGGCAAAAACCTTTTTTGAGAAAACATTGAACCTGGCCCCGCATCACCTGGCGGCCAGAAACAACCTGGGCAACCTGCTCCAGCAGGCCGGCGACAACGACGGGGCCCTTGCCTGTTTTGAAGCCGTGCTGAAAATCAACCCCCGGCAGGCCGAGGCCCACTACAACATCGGCAACATTCACAAACTTCGTGAGGAAGTCGAGCCGGCGGCCCGGTACTACGAACAGGCCATTGCCTGCAACCCCGGCTTTGTTCCGCCCTACATCGGCCTGGCCCGCATTCACCTGGCAAACCGGCGCAACGACCTGGCCGAGTCGCTGATTCGCAAAGCCCTTCGCATGGATCCCAAAAACGGCGAGGCCCTGTCCGAACTGGCCAACCTCT
Organism: Desulfosudis oleivorans Hxd3; assembly: GCF_000018405.1. Taxonomy (NCBI): domain Bacteria; kingdom Pseudomonadati; phylum Thermodesulfobacteriota; class Desulfobacteria; order Desulfobacterales; family Desulfosudaceae; genus Desulfosudis; species Desulfosudis oleivorans. The sequence continues at coordinate 1,287,651 of NC_009943.1, read as the reverse complement.
ACCTGCGGGAGGGCCGCATCGAAGAGGCGGTGCCGGTCTTTCTGGCCGCCATTCGCGTCTCTCCGGAAAAGGCGGAACTTCATGGTGCCCTGGCCACGGCCTACAGCATTCGGGGCGCTACCTCCCAGGCCATGGCCAGTTTTGAAAAAGCTCTTGAACTGGATCCGGATTCGGCCCGGACCCGCTTTTCCTACGGCAACCTGCTGGAGTCTTCGGGCAACCGGGAGGGGGCTCTGGAGGCATACCGGCGCGTCATGGCCCTGGATCCCGACTTTGCCACCCAGGTCTTCTATTACCAGTTTCAGCTGGAGATCAAGCTGGGCATGTGGGAGCACTACGAGAAAAAGGTGGCGGAGCTGGTCCGGCGTACCGAAGACTACCTGGCCCTGGAAAAACCGCCTTATGACCTGTCGCCCCTTATTCTCAACTACTTTCCGGTGCCCGGCCACATGCACAAGGCCGTGGCCACGCGCAAGGCAAAACTGATCGACGACAACATGGCTTCGGCCCGTGCCGCATTCGCCTTTGTACACCCGAAAAACGCCTTCGGCCGGCTGCGCATCGGGTACCTTTCACCGGATTTCCGGGAGCACGCCGTGGGCATCGTGATCAACGACATCTTCAAGCATCACGACACGGAAAATTTTGAAATTTTTGCCTACAGCCTGGTGGACGTGGATGATGACACCAGCCGCAAGCTGAAAACCGAGTGCGAGCACTTTGTCGACGTGTCCAAGGTCTCTCCCCGAAAGGCGGCCGCCATCATCTATAACGATCATCCCCACATTCTCATCGACCTGGCCGGGTACACCACCTTTTCCCGGCCCGAGGTGCTGGCCCTGCGGCCGGCCCCGATCCAGGCCTCTGCCATCGGGTATCCCAACACCATGGGCGCCGGCTTTATCGACTATATCCTGGCCGACCGGTGGCTGATCCCCGAAGAGATGCAGGATGCCTATACCGAAAGAGTGGTCCGGCTGCCCCATGCCTTTCCGTCATCGGCCTTTGCCATCTCCGACAAGCCCATGACCCGGTCCGATGCCGGGCTTCCGGAAGCCGGGTTTGTGTTCTGCTGTTTCAACGCGGTTTACAAGATGGAGCCGGAGACCTTTGGCGCATGGATGGAGATTTTAAGAGAGGCAGACAACGCTGTGCTGTGGCTTTCCGCTGCCAGTGACGCCATTCGGCAGCGGCTGACCGACCGGGCCGTGGCCCATGGCGTGGATGCCGGCCGGCTGGTGTTTGCCGAAAAGCTGCCCCATCCGGAATACATGGCCCGGTATCAGCTGGCCGACCTGTTTCTGGATACCTTCTTATATACCGCCGGGTCCACGGCGGTGTGCGCCCTTCACGGCGGCGTGCCGGTGCTCACCCGCACCGGCCCCACCAACGCATCCCGCATGGGGGCCAGCATCTGCGCGGCCGCCGGCATGGAAGAGACCATCTGCCCCGACACCGAGGCCTATATTCAACGGGCCGTCCACCTGGCCCGCCACCCGGAGGAAGCGGCGGCCTTAAAGGAAAAACTGGCGGCCAATCAAAAGACCGCTCCCCTGTTTGACCCGGCCGCCTACACCCGCGGTGTTGAGGCGGCCTGCAGAAAAATGTGGGAACGGTATGAAAGCGGACAAAGCCCGGAGGCCATGACCATCACGAATAGCGGATAAACATCTTCTTCCGGACCGCTATTTTTTAATCAGCTTCTTAAAATCCGGTTTTCGCTTTTCCAGAAAGGCCATGACCGCTTCCATGTTTTCCGGGCTGCCGGCCTGCCGGCCCATGGCATCATGCTCGGCGGCCAGCGCCGCCTGGATACCGGCCTGATGCATGACGTTCAGGCAGCGCTTGGTCTCTTTCAAGGCGTTGACCGGCCATTGCGCGATTTCCGAAGCTGTTTTCAAGGCTGTGGCCAGCACTTCATCATCACTGCATTTGGCTTTGGCGATACCGGTTGCCACGGCCTCGTCCGCGTCCACCCATTTTGAGCTCAACAGGATTTCCGCCGCCCGCTGGGTTCCGATTCTGGCCTGCAGCATATAGGTACTGGCAAACTCGGGCGCCATACCAAGGCTGGTGAACGGCACCCGCAGGCGCAGGCTTTGCCCCACGTAAAGCACATCGCAGTAAAACAATATGGTCGCGCCGCCGCCCACGGTAACGCCGGTGGCCGCGCCGATGAGGGGTTTGTCAAATACAGTCACCGCATCCTCACAGGTTCTGTATGACGCCCCGCCGCCGCCGGGCAGGCTTTCAAAATCAGCCAGGTCCTGGCCGGAGCTGAAATTATTTCCCGCGCCGGTGACCACCACAACATTGACGTTATCGTCTTTTCCGGCTTCGTTCAAAGCGTCGGCAAGCCCCTGCCACTGGGCGGCATTAAAGGCGTTTTTTTTGTCTGGCCGGTTCAGGGTCACCACCAGCACACCGTCATTCAGTTCTTTTAAAACAGTCTCATTCATGTTTTTCTCTTTCCTTAAACGTGTCGGGTATTAGGTGCCTTACGCGGACCCTATAAATTGATGTTCCTGTTCGATATTCACCTTCCGAAAATGCGGACAAAACTTTCTGTTTCACAGATGCCGCTGTTGACAGATCAAAAACGTGAACAGATCAGTGTGGTTTATAAAAAAGGAGGTATAACAGGGAGGGTCTTGTGTGTCAATCCTGCTGCGGGCACCACTGGTTTATGGCGTTTGGTATAAGATCAGATCTCCTTCCTGCGCCCGCTGTAAACAACAAACCGGAACCGCTGGTACCGGCAGGCCACATCCTCGAACCCGGCATTCTCCAGCCATGCCAGTTGATCGTCCAGGGTGGCGTTTATGTCCAGGCGGACTCTTTCCATGGCCTGAGACCATGCCGGCTCAGGCAGGCCAACGGCCTCTATATCCGCCAGCCACTGCCGGTGCCAGGCATCCTCTACTTCGGCCGACGGTCCCAGGGCCTGGTCGGCGTTGATAAACATGCCGCCGGGCGAAAGTGCCCGATAAATCTTTTCAAACAGTGCCTGCTTGTCCGGGTGGTCCAGATGGTGGATCGACAGGGCGGAAATCACAAGGTCATATTTCGATCGGGCCGACAGCCGCGTATGCTCCTGAACGGCGTAAGTGACGCGGGGGGTATCGCCAAAGCGCTGCCGCGCCTGGTCCAACATGGCTTTTGACATGTCGGTCAGGTGAATGACCGCCGAAGGGAAAAGATCTGCCACCATGGCGGACAGCAGGCCGGTGCCGGCCCCCAGGTCCAGTACCTTTATCGGGACATTCGGGGCAAAGGGGATAGCGGAAAGGGCCGCGCCGTAAAAATCGTCAAAGCAGGGCACCAGCACGGGCCGGTCCCGGTCATAATCCATGGCGCACTGGTCGAACAGCCCGGATATTTCATGAAAATTTTCGAACTTTGTGAGCTTCATATAGGAGACAGTATGTTGCAATTAATTTCGGACGTTTTTTAAAAATACAAGCCGCCACGAATGACTTGAGGCCTTTTGTGCCAGTTTTATGTCGAAAAATTTCACCCTTCGGGCGAGTCGCCTTGGCCGCATCTGCTGTGTTGCGGGACATTCGCGGTAGATTAACTACAGCTTCATGTCCCGCGCCTTGCATCTGCGGCCAAATCAACTCGTGAAATATCCGGGATAAATCCCGAATCCGCATCATTTGCCGTAGGTCTTGTGTACCCACTCCCGGACCTGGTCGGCTACGTCATCGGGCAGGGCCGCGGCGTTTTCGCTGGTGGGAAAGGTGCCGCCGGTTACCTCCCGGGCATAGGCGGCAAAGGCGTCTTCGTACCGTTGGCCCAAGGTGTCGTAAGCCTTGGCATGGCGAAAAACCCGCGCAGAAAGGCCGAGGATGTCGCAGTAGACCTGGACCTGGCCGTCGCAGAACCGGCCCGCGCCGATGCCGATGGTGGGTATGGAAAGCAGGTTTGTGATCTCTTTTGCCAGCAGTTCGGGAATCAGCTCAAACACCACCATGTCGGCGCCGGCCTTTTCAAGCTGAAGGGCCGCGTCGATCAGGGCTTTGGCCCGGTCAATATCCTTGCCCTGGACCGCGGCCTTGCCCGAGGTCTGGGGCGTGTATCCGATATGGGCGCACACCGGCACGCCGGCGTCCACAACATACTTGATGCGGTCCACCATGTCCTGCTCACCCTCGATCTTGACACTGTGGGCACCAGCATCCATCATTCGCCGGGCGTTTTCCAGGGCAAGGGCCGGCGTGTCGCAGGAGCGATACGGCATGTCGCCCATCACATGGGCCTGTTTTGCCCCCCTGGCCACGGCCCGGACATGGTGAAGCATGTCCTCCATGGTCACCTCCAGTTCGCTGGCATAGCCGAGGATGTTCCTGCCCACGCTGTCGCCGACCAGTAGAATGTCGATGCCGGCCCGGTCTTCCAGTACCGCGGTGGGATAGTCATAAGCAGTGAGCATGGTGATCTTTCTGCCCTGTTTTTTGTAATCGCGAAACACGGAAAGTGCTTTCATGGCAGCATCCCCTGATAGCATTAAATGATTGACAAGAAAATTTACCGGTGTTGTAACCGGCCGATTTTTCAGAGTGTAACCGTGCCGACCGGCACGCGTCAACAAAAAAGACCGGCCAATATGCTTCTTGACTCTTTGGCGGCCTTCTGATAGCTGATAGCAGATAAAAACGGCACAGCCGTCCAACCATCCATGGATCAAAACGCAATATGAACAAAGCGGAAAAAAGCGACGCCTCCATGTACACGGAGAATTACATTCGCTCGCTTCAGGCCGAACTGCTGGAGCTGGTGGAAAACCGGATGACGCCCATCGCCCTGCGCTACGGGTACAGCGACTCGCCCCTGGAGTCCAAAATCAAGTGGCGGCCCCTGGTGCTGATCATCGGCAACTACTCCTCGGGCAAATCCACCCTGATCAACGATTTTCTGGGCGCCGACATTCAGGCCACAGGCCAGGCCCCCACCGACGACTCGTTCACCGTTCTGACCTGCGACGAAACCGCCCTGGACGAGGACGGCATCCGTGTCACCGAACACCGGGACGGCAAATACCTGCTGGCCAACCAGGAGTTTCCTTTTGAAGGCATGAAGCGGCACGGCCAGCAATTTGCCTCCCATTTCTGTCTGAAAAAGGTCAACTCCCCGTTTCTGAAAAACTTTGCCATCATCGATACGCCGGGCATGCTGGACAGCATCACCGAACGGGACCGGGGCTACAACTACCAGGAGGTGGTAGGGGACCTGGCCCATATCGCCGACCTGGTGCTGGTGATGTTTGACCCGCACAAGGCCGGCACCGTGCGCGAGGCCCACATCAGCCTGCGGGACACCCTGCCGGCCCATACCTTTGAGGACCGGGTGCTGTTTGTTTTAAACCGCATCGACGAGTGCGCATCGCTCACCGACCTACTGAGGGTTTACGGCACCCTCTGTTGGAACCTCTCCCAGATCACCGGGCGCAAGGACATTCCACCCATCCGTCTCACCTACTCCCAAAGGGCAGCGGCACAGGCCGGCGCCAACGGCAGGCGGCCGGAGACGGCTGCCTATCTTTCCCTGCTGGAAAACCAGCGGGACGAACTGAAGACAGCCCTGATGCAGGCCCCGCGTTACCACCTGGATCACCTGGCCACCTTTTTAGAGACCCACAGCGAACGTCTCTCTTTGATCCTTGAGACCCTGCTGGCCTATGGGAAAAAACGCAGGGGGGCACTGGCCCGGTTTTCGCTGGCAGGGCTGCTGGTATCGCTGGTGGCCGGCGCCGGCGCCGGGATGGGCCTGCTGCAAGGCGGGCTTCTGCCCCTGTCGCCCCTGCTGTACAGCGCAGGCGGCATCGGCGCGGCCCTGGTCTTTGTTCTCTGGATGACCGTGGCGCGACGCTATTTTATGGCCCGCTTCCACGCCCGCCAGACCGCGGCGGCCGGCACCCTGGTGCCCCTGGAGAACCAGTACCGCAAAGAGACCTGGCAGGCGGTCAAGACGGTGGTGACCGGCTTTCTGCAAAAAACCGGAGGCCGTTTTTCTCTGGGAACAGTGGGTTATGAACACGGCGTCATCAAGGAAATTGAGGAAGCGGAGACAAAAGAGATCCGGGAGGCCCTCAATGAAATCGCCGCCATGAAAAACAGCCCGCCCTTCAACCCCTCCCTGGCCTACCAGGCGTTTCTTGAAAAAAACAAAGGCTCCGCCTGACACCCTCGTGAAACATACGGACGATACCCTATCAACATGAACTTTGTTTTTACGATTCCCGCGCTGGTAAAAATAGCCGTGATTTTTGCGGCCATTGTCCTTCTGATCCGAAAAAAGATATCCCTGGCATCCGCCTTTCTGGCCGGGGCACTGCTGGTGGCCCTGTTTTTTATGCTGCCGCTCAGGGCCTCGGCTACGGCGGTGTTTAACGGCCTGTTCCACCCCAAAACCATCAGCCTCTGCATCATCGTGGCCCTGATCATCGTGTTCAGCAGCAGCATGGAACAGTACGGCCAGTTGCGCCGTCTGCTCACGTCTTTCCAGGGGCTGGTGCGAAGCCCGCGGCTCAACCTGTCGATCTTTCCCGCCTTAATCGGCCTGCTGCCCATGCCGGGCGGCGCCGTGTTTTCAGCGCCCATGGTCAAGGAGATCGGCAACCGGTCCGGTCTGTCCGGTGCCACCCTGAGCTACATCAACTACTGGTTCCGGCATATCTGGGAATACTGGTGGCCCATGTATCCCGGCATTCTGCTGGCCACGGTGCTGGCCGACATCAACCTGCCCCTGTTCATGGGGCTGATGTTCCCGCTGACCCTGGTGGTCATGCGAATCGGGTGGCTGCCGGTGGGTAAATTCAACCTGACCGCGCCGCCGCCCCATCCCGACGGCAGGCCGCCGGTGAAACCCTTTTTAAAAGAGATTGCTCCCATCCTGGTGGTGATCGGTGCCGGGCTGCTGATCGGCTGGCTGGTCTCCCTGGGGTTTCCCAAACTCTCCGTGGCCAAGGAGACCGGCCTGGTGGTTTCCCTGTGCGCGGGGATTTTTCTTGTGTGGCGGGCCAACCGCATTCCGTGGAAAGACCGTCGGGCCATCATGATCAGCCCCCAGGTCTTTAAAATCGTTTACATGGTGGTGGCCATCATGATCTTCAAGGAGGTGCTGTACGACAGCGGCGCCGTAGATGCCGTCTCAATGGAGCTGGTCGGCCTTGGGATCCCCCTGGCCCTGATTTGCGCGGTACTGCCGTTTATCGTGGGCCTGCTCACGGGCATCACCATCGCGTTCGTGGGCAGCGCCTTTCCCATCCTGATCTCCCTGATCACGTCACAGGACCAGGCCCACCTCATGATTCCCTACTTCATGCTGGCCCTCTCCTGCGGGTTTGCCGGCGTGCTGCTCTCCCCCCTGCACCTCTGCCTGCTGCTCTCCAACTCCTATTTCAAGACCTCGCTGCAACCGGTCTATCGGCTCCTGTGGCGGCCCTGCATCTATCTTGTGGTCTGTTCGGTGCTTTATTTTCTGCTGGTGCGGTGGGCCCTTCCCTGGGGCTAACCCGAATATTTCATGAAAATTTTCGACATGGATGGATATTCATACCAAACATAAACGGTTAGATATAGAATTCAGGCGATTTTTGAAAATACAAGCTGTCATAAGCGGCTTAAGGTATTTTATATCAATGTATGTCGAAAACTTTCACCCTTCGGGCGAGTCACCTTGGCCGCATCTGCTGTGTTGCAGGCCGCTCGCGGTAGATTGTCTACAGCTTCGCGTCCCGCGCCTTGCATCTGCGGCCAAATCAACTCGTGAAATATCCGGGCTAACCCGAATATTTAAAGAATTTTCCGTTTTTGTTGAGCCCCAAACATGAAAACATGAAGGGCGGCCCTAAGTTCCCCTTAATTATTATCACAATCCCTCTTCATACCTGCCTTCGAGCTGGAATCCAGATTTAGTTAAGGCGAAGTTGTATGACGAGAGGCATATATGCAGCGGAAGGTTTCAGCCTTATCTTCCCCCGCCTTTATGCTCTGCGCCGCTCCGTTATCTCTTTATAAATTAACGGCATCTGATATTATAAAAGTTATGAATTTAGGACGGGATGAATTGACTGGGAGACTTTCGCATGGCTGATCCTGATAAAAACAATTCTTTAACGCCGGCAACCGAAGGCTCGATTGAGCACAGCTGGCTGTCCAATCCCCTGGACTGGCCCCACATTGACCGTATGATACTGCTCGTCCTGCTGGTAATGTTCTCCCCGGTCTTCATTGGCGGGGTGCTTCTGGTCGCCTATCTTGTTTCGCCCGAATGGTTTGACAGGTCGATCGTCATTGCATTGCTGTCACTGTATGGGTTTGTCTTCGTACTGCTACTCTACTTCATCCTGGCGGCCTTTCACCGGCGCCGGCAAAAATCCAGCTGGCCACTGATGGAAAACATTATGTTCGGCTCTTATGTCGTCATCGTTTGTGCCGGGTCCTGGTTCACCGGAACGTATTACACCTTCGGCGCGCTGTTTCTTTTTTTTGGTGCCAGCATTTCTTCTTCGCTGGCGGATATCCGTAAAGTTCGGCTGGCATATTTGGCTTCCTTCGGGGCGCTGGTTGCCTTCATCGTTATGGACAGCAGCGGGATGTTTCGCCACGCGCCGCTCTTCACTCGCATTCCGCTTCATCCGGACGGATCGCCGCTACCGGTCTGGTTCGGCGTGCAGGTGTTTATAACGGTTTCCCTGACAATTATGCTTTATATCACCATCGTGACTTTCAAGCGCTGGGGCGTCCGGGAAGACGTCTACCGAAAAATGTCCACAGTTGACGGGCTGACCCGACTGACCAACCGCAGAACCTTTATTGAACGCAGCGAAAAAGAGTTGTCCAGCGGCCAGCGACGCCCATCGTCCCATATTTCCTGTATCATGATAGACATCGATCACTTCAAGGCCATAAACGATACTTACGGCCATGCTGCCGGTGACAAGGTGCTGGTAAAAATCGCGACGATCCTGACGGAAAAGGCCCGGCCAACCGACGAGGTCGGCCGCTACGGCGGGGAGGAGTTCGCGATGCTGCTGCCAGCCACAACACTGGCCGGCGCGGTCAAGGTGGCCGAGCGTCAGCGGGCCAGTATCGCGAATGCGGAAATTATTGTCGATGGCAATATCATCCAGGTAACCGCCAGTTTTGGTGTCGCCAGTTGCCCTTCAGACGATATTGATAATATCAACGAACTGCTTAAGACGGCCGATGTAGCCCTTTACGAGGCCAAGCGGGCCGGACGTAACCGGGTTGTGGCCGCGGCCGGTGAAAAATAGAGGTCACCCGGTGGTGCCGCGGAAAAACTGAGAAGCAACCCCGACACGCTTCGCAAAAGAATGGACAAGCTGGAAAACGGGCAAAAAACGGGGGCAGTATCCGGCTCCCGGGATTGCTTCATTTCAACTTCATCGAGACAGTTCCGTTTCAATGGCCTGGCGGATTTTATCAATGGTGTAAGGCTTCTGAATAAAACCACCCGCCCCCATCCCCATGGCAGCGGCCATATCTTCTGTTTCGGTATATCCGCTGATAATAATGGCTCTCTGCCTGGGAACCATTTCCAGGATCCGTTCGTATGTTTGGCGGCCGTTTATGCCATGGGAAAGAATCATGTCAAGCAGAATCAGGTCGAAAGACTGCGTTTGAACGCAGGCGACGGCCTCATCGCCGCTCTGAACCGCCACGGGAGAATATCCCAGGGTGTTCAAAATCTCGCACAGCAATTTCCGCTGAAGCGGTTCATCGTCCACCACCAGAATGCGCTGTCCGCAGCCTCTGCCTGCATTAACGGGCTGGCTCCTATTTTCTTCCTGAGGGCTTTGGGTTACGGGGAAAAAGCATTCAAAACGGGTCCCCTGTTCACCGCTGACGATGTTGACTTACCCCTGGTGATCCCGGATGATGTTCCATACAATCGTCAACCCCAGCCCCGTCCCGCTCTTCCCCATGATCTTCGTTGAGTAAAACGGCTCGAAGATGCGCTCCAGCTGGTCTGGAGAAATACCGGAACCGGTGTCGGAGACCGTCAGAACCACATATTCTCCCTTTTCAATCAGTTCATAACCGGATAGGGGGGTATACAGATGGAGATTTTTCGTGCAAATAATGATATCCCCTTCCCCGTCCACGGCTTCCACGGCGTTCATGACGAAATTTAACAGCAGCTTGAACATGCTTATTTTCGAGGCATTGATATGCCTGAGCCCGGGTTCCAGATCGGCCTGGATCCGGATACCGTGGGCGGCATCACGGATGCGGATAAATTCAGGGGTCAGTAAAAATTCGTCAATCATGTCGTTCAACACCAGAGGGCTCTTCTCCGAGTCGATTCCTCTGGCGAGACTCATCAGGTCATTGACAACGGCGGCTGCCCGTACCGCCGCCCCCCGGATGACTTCCAGGCCATTTCTTGTTTTTTCGGAGAGGGCGGTGTCCATAAGCAGCAGTTCAGGATAGGTCAGAATGCCGGACAGGATATTATTCAAATCGTGGGCCACGCCCCCGGCCAGAAGGCCCAGGGCTTCCATCTTTTTCAGCCGGTGCACTTTCTCCTGGAGGTCCTTGATTTCCTCGATGGATGCCTTGATGTCATCCGTCATCATTTTCACGGCGATGGTAAGCGCATCCAGTTCATCGTTCCGGTCCGACACGGTCAGGCGGTCTTCATAATCGCCCCGGGCGATCCGCATCATATGCCGGATCAGCTGATCAATTCTTGTTTCTTCACTCTTGTTCATATGGTCTCGGCGAGAAGGGGCAGATAAGGGTTCACGTATGCCTGAGCCATTTCATGGCGTCTTCCCGGGTTTTGAAAAATTTCATGTCATTGTTTCTCGAAACACCCATGACAAACGAAGCGATGACCATGGACACGGGATGCATTCCGAAAAGGGCGACCTTTCGGCATTTGCCCGTCTCGGTAAAGGCCTTGAAAAACTTTCTCGACCTGGAAGACGTTTTCCCCGCGCGGTTAAGATCGATCAGCAAATCAATCTCACCGTCAATATCCTCAACCATACGATTGATCATACGGTCAATTTCAATACCCATTTCATCGTCGGCATCGCCATTCAGGGTAACATAAAAAATGTTATCGTCGCCGATAAGGTAGTGATGTTTCCCCGCCCAAAACTCCCGATCGCTGATTTGATTGATCATGAAACCCTTTTTCATTTGTACAATTCCATTTATGCCTTTGAATGCTGCCTGGATATATGGATATGGCATTTTTGCCTGTCAATATCTATAGCAGGGGCTGTCCTGCATGGCAATATTTTTGAATTCCGGGGAGATTCCGGAGACATCAGTATACTTCTTTCCTGCAGGTAATAGATTTGAAATAGATATACTGTCACCGGAATTTCGGAATTTCCCGGAACTTCTGTCCCCGGAATTTCTGCCGTTTCTCCACCTGGGACATTTGTAAATCCCAAAAAGTATGATATGAATTTATGATACGGGGCGTGTCTTAAGAGATATGAGTCAAGGGAGGACTTGCCCCCTTTACTAAAAAAGGAAATAAAACACTATGACGCAGTTAAAGGGGTTTCAACGAAAATATTTAAGAGAGCTTGCTCACAGCCTTAAGCCGGTGGTGTCAATTGGTCAAAAAGGAATAACAGATGCAGTTATTCGAACAATCGATGAAGCCCTTGATACCCATGAACTTATAAAATTAAAGTTGCTTGCTTTTAAAGAAAAAGATCAAAAAAAAGAGATCATCGAACGTATTGAAGTCGAGAATAAATGTGAGGTAGCCGGAACCATCGGCCACACGGCGATTCTCTTCAGGCAGCACCAGGATCCTGAAAAACGAAAGATCACTCTCCCCTGACTATCCAATGAAACCTTAGCAGGACAATTCGAGGGATTTCGATATTTAGCCCTTAAAACCACCTTTTTGAGGGTAAAAATGCAGCGGAAGGCTTTTCGCCTTCCATAATAAAGAGCTTAGAATGTCCTTTTTCAGGGGTAAAAAGGGCACTCTAGGCCTTGTTTTTCGGTGGTTTTGAGGGGTATACGGAACTATCCGATAAGTGGCCAGGGCCTGGCTTCTTCGATTTCAAAAGCCAGTTCCAGCAGGGTTTTGTCCTGGCCAAGCCCGGCTGCGAATTGTATCGCAACCGGCAGCCCGTTTGACGTTTGATGGCCTGACGGCAATGAAATGGCCGGGGTTCCGGTAACGTTCTGCGGCGGCGTAAACGGCACAAATTTTTCAAGCCTTTCAAGCGCAATTTCAAACGGCAGGTCCGGGCCCATATAACCGATTTCAGGAGGCTCATGCCCCAGGGCGGGAGACAGAAGCACATCATATTCTTCCAAAATTTTTTTATAAAGCCGGGTAAACTGCATCATGCGAAGCGGCAAAAGCGGAAGCTTATATGATTTTTTTAAAAAATACCGGCTCAAACCGGATGTAAGGGGTTCCACTTTTGTTTTGTCAAACCCTTTCCCGAAAAACAGGCTGCCGAAATGTTTAATTGAAAACGCCAACATCCCCCAGTAAACGATAAAATCATCACCCATCTGTTTTGTCGCCGGACAAGAGATTTCCTCTACTTTATGCCCCAGGCGCTCACAGTCTTTTCCCACACTGTAAACCGCTTCGGCTATATCCTTGTCACAGGCTTCGCTATACGGCGAATCTGTAAAAATACCGATTTTCAGACGTTTTTTGCCGGGGTGCTCAACAAGTCCGATTTCAGGAAACTTTGGATTTTTGTAATATTGTTCGGCCGCATGAAAAAAATAGGCCGTGTCCCGGACCGTGCGTGTAAGAACGCCTTCGTGCAGGATATTGACGGGCAGATATTTTCCGGCCTCCATGTTTACCAGCCTGTCTCTGCTCGGCTTTAAACCGACAACCCCGCAGCAGGACGCGGGGATCCTGATGGAGCCGCCGCCGTCATTGCCATGAGCAATCGGAACAACGCCTGCCGCCACCAATGCGGCGCTTCCGCCGGAGGAACCGCCCGTGGAAAAATCAGAATTCCAGGGATTTCGTGTAGGGCCGGACGCCAACGGTTCCGTCGTAGCCGTTAAACCAAATTCCGGTAATGATGTTTTGCCAAGGCAAATTAACCCGGTCGAAAGGAACTGCCTGACGAATTCACTGGATTCAGGCGAAGGCACCTTGGCCACAGCCCGCGAGCCCTGCAGCGTGGGAAAACCTTTCACTTCATCATTATCTTTAATAAAGGACGGAACCCCGTAAAAAAAATTGTCAAGAGGGGCTTTCGCTTTTTCAAGGGCGTCTTCGAATGTTTCAGTCACAATGGCGTTAAGTTCGGGGTTGACTTTTTCTGCCCGCAAAATTGAAGCTTCAACTGCTTCTGATGCTTTTATTTCTCCAGCGGCAATATGGCGGGCAATTTCTACGGCATCCATATTGGAGATAATGTCATCGCAAAAAGCGCTGACCTGCTTATGACTTGTCATATTTTTTCACCTCGTATTATGAAAATTAGAAACTTCACCTGCCTTCTGTAATCACAAGCAAGGCCGGACGGCAAACTTACTGAGCGGATAAGAGATTTTGTGTGTGTACTGCATAACAATGTCGCCCTGCCTGTCAATATCTTCGGCTGGGGTCGCCCATTAAAGGGCAGGTCCAGTTAAAAACAACTCTCCCACCTCAAAAAACCAGTAAGTTTTGAGCTCGACGTTTAAGGGCTGCCCCCACTCTGTACTCTCAGTTGATCTGGATCAGGATTTAATTTCTGAAACCAGTTTTTCATGCAATGCATTGGACAAGTTGTATGCATGTATATAAAGTGCATTGTTTCTGTTTGGATGATCAGGCGCCGGCGGCCCTTTCTTTAACAATTCTTCCAATACTGCAAGGGCTTCCTGTTCTCGGTTCTCGTTATCCATGAGCACCGCGGTAATATAGGCATTGTAAGTGTTATCCGGAAACAGGATTTGGTTGGTTTGAAGCATGTTGATAATTATATTCATGTTGAATCCAGCCATGTCCATGGCTTTTTCGCATACCCATCCACCTTCCACAATCATGGTTGCAACGCAATCTACCGGGCCACCAAATTCATACAAGGCATTTTCCTGAATGCAAAAAATCAAATGATCCATTAGTGTGTTTAAATACAAGGCTTTAGTAAAAATGTTCGCGACCTGTATCTTTCTGGAAAGGGAAAGCTGGTACCAGTAATGCGCCTCTACACTATAGGGCATTAATTTAAGGGCCTTCTCTGCATATTCCATGGCGATCTGGTAGTTTGGAACGCCCATTTTTTTATGCTCGCCCTGCTGCATATAATAATCACCCAGCTTGTAGTATGCCTGGCATGCCCATAGTTGTGAAAGGCCGTCGTTGGGGTTCTTCTTTGCAATGGCTTCAATCTGTTTGATGGCTATTCGAAGATGAGCAATATCGTGCTTCTGTTCCCAATTTTTCCTGGCCTCATGCCACGCTTCTGATGGAGGCAGATCAGGCAGAGCGGCTAGTTCTTTGAGAGGACTCATCGCATGAATCCATTCACCATAATTGGACATGATATAATTGTAGTCCTCACGGCTGCTTAGTGCATTTAAAAGCAGGAAAAAGGCATGGAAATTATCATTGTCTATTTTATATGCTTTTACCGCATATGTTTCAGCGATTTTATTGAAATTGTGCCGTTCACTTAATTGGTGAAGGCCCTTTATGTAGTAACACCTGCCAAGAAAAAGGCAGGGTTCAATCCTGTCGCTGTATTTTGTTTCAAGTTTTTCAAGAAGGGAGATCATTTCGTCAGTGTTTTCGCCTTCCCAGCGGTTTTCCCACATGACGCTGAAGGTATCCCACAGAGGGTCGTAAGAGGGGATTGGCGTTTTTATATCCCAATCATATTCTCCCAAAACCGGAGACGCGGCACAAAGCATCACGATAACCACAATAACGCGCAATGTGAGATTAAAAGCTGAATTTTTCATAGGTTCCCTTTTAATTGTTCAACAGACGTCACGACCACCGGAATTCCATAGAGCACGGACGTACCCGACCCTTTGTCAATCAAATCATCATTGGTGATCAGGTTTACATTGACCCCGGGTCTGGTCTTGGCCAGTGATAATTTTACACCCGGAAGGTCATGTCCCCAGCCATGGGGGATACTGACAACCCCCGGCATCATCTCAAGGGTTGTTTCCATCTCGATTTCAATACTGCCGTTGGATGTGGCAACTTTCACGATTTGACCGTTTTCAAATTCGCGTTGCCGGGCGTCCTCGGGATTCATCAGAAGGGTGCATTCGATTTTTCCCCGTTGAAGGCTCGGGCAGTTGTGAAGCCAGGAATTCATTCCTTTACGCGAACGTCGCCCGATGAGTTGTAACGCTCCTTTTTCCAGGGGCAATTTTTCGTCCAAACTTTTATTTAGTCTTTCAACTTCTTTCAGGAAATTTTCGGGAATCAGTTTTATTTTTTTGTCAGGCGTATTAATTACCTGTTTGACCCTTGGCTCAAGCGGACCCAGGTCAATACCGTGGGGTGATTGTTTCAGCTTTTTAAGGGACAGCGAATGGGGGCCGAGGCGAAGCAGAAGGTCCAGCTGTCTTTTGGGATTAAATACGCGCATGAATGGGTGCATAATGCGTCCGGGAATCGAGGGCAAAAAACCACGCGCACTGTTTAAGGCGGCGATGAGGGCAAGGAGTATTTCCCAGTCATGCTTGGCATCCACTGGTTTCGGGAACACGGAGGTTGAGTAATTTACAATGTTGCGAACCGCCAGGGCGTAAAAAATCGCTTCAAAGTGATCCTCCTCAAGAGAACACGCCGGCGGCAATATTATATTGGCGTGCCGGCTGGTTTCATTGATGTAGATGTCGATGGAGACGATGTACTCAAGGTTTCCAAGCGCCCTGAGCAACCGGCCACTGTTGGGCCGGGACAGACAGATATTACCGGCAAGGGTCACCAGCGCTTTGACCTGCCCGGGACCGGAAGTTTCCATTTCCTCGGCAAGGGCGGCCACCGGCAGCTCACCATTGAATTCAGGCAGTCCGCCGACCCGGCTCCGGTGCTGGTTGAAGCTGCCGGTTTCCTTCAGAAGCTTGGCGATGCCGGCCAGGTTCGCCGCCGGCGTGGTAAACATCACTCCGCCCGGTCGATCCAGATTTCCCGTGACAATATTGACCACTTCCATCAACCAGGTGGTTGTACTTCCGTATTCCTGGGTGCTTATACCCATACGTCCGTAACAAACGGCTGATTCAGCAGTGGCGAATTCCCGGGTCAGCTTGCGGATGTCGTCGGCAGGAATGCTGACACGTCTGCTCACGCGTTCCGGCGTGAAAGGTTTCACCAGTTCACGTAATTCATCCACCCCTTTAACGATGGAAAGCACGTTCCCATTATTATACAGCCCCTCTCTGAAAATGGTGTGAAGCATAGCCAGAAGAAACAGGGCATCGGTTCCGGGACGGATAAAATAATGATCATCCGCAATAGCAGCGGTTTCGTTTTTCCTGGGGTCTATCACCACAATTCGACCGCCCCGCTCCTGAATATTTTTCAGCCGTTTTTTTATGTTGGAGGCGGTCATCAGGCTTCCATTGGACACCAGTGGATTGGCACCCAGTATCAGCATGTAATCCGTTCTATCGATATCAGGAATCGAGTTGGCAACCTGGTTGCCGTACATAAGATATGATACCAGCATCTTGGGAAGAGAATCCACGGAAATAGCGGAATACAGATTTTTGGATTTCAGGGATTTTTTAAACGGCTTCAGCATCAGAAAGGTGGCATTGTTATGAAGCGCCGGGTCTCCATAATAAAAGGCAAGAGCGTCATTACCGTGTTTTTTCTGAATGCTGACAAGACGGCCAGCGACTTCCCGGATGGCTTCATTCCAGGATATTTTTTCCCAGTGATCCCCATTTCGGCGAACCGGATGTCGCAGACGATCCGGGTCATTGTATATATCTTTGTGCGCCTGGGCTTTGGGGCAGATGTGACCGCGACTGAAGGGGTTCTGCCTGTCGCCCTTGATGGAAATTATATTTTTGCCGTCAGTAACGATTTCAAGGCCACAGGTGCTCTCGCAGATATTGCAGACCGCGTAATGGGTTTTTTGCATTGGAAGGTCTCCGGGTATTTTTATTGTTTTAGAAATTTCCGCTTTGAAAACCTGCCACACCGGGAAATATTCCGGGGACAAAGAATCATATTTTTTCTACTCGACATGGCACAAACCGATGATACGGAGTTGCCGCCCATCTGTCGCGGTGTGTATTCTTCGTCAAAAGATTTACATTGGCACCGTAAACCTTCCCCTCGTATTTCAATCCAAATCCATGGGGCATGACCACCTGGCCTTTGCGCGCATTTTTTGTGATTTCTATCTCTACTTGCTCTCTACCGGCCTCTGTGACGATATTAACGATTTCACCATCTTTCAGATCGAGAAGATCTGCGTCCCGGGGATTCATCAAAAGGGTACACCCTCGGGTTTTACCAATAAATGAAGGTTTTCTGACCTGCGTATTTGCATTGGCCGGCATGTGGCTGCCGGCATTCAGAATCAGCGGGTAAGCCGGGTCCAGGGCGAGTTCCTTTTCTTCCGAATCAGCGGTGATCGATTGGAGCCACTCAGCCAGTTCCGGCATATGAAGCTGAACTTTTTTGTCAGAAGTCCTGATACTGGTAAAATTATCCGCATTACTTTTGCCAATGATCAACCCCCTGGGGTTTTCAAGGATTTCATTAAATACGCGTTCTGACAGCGCCATGTAGGGAGATAACTGCATCAGCGGCAGTAAACTTCTGCTGGCAATAACTGTTTTTAATATTTTAAAAACGCTTTTAGGGGCAAAGGTGTCTTTAATGGCTTGAACCAGGGTAAATCCATGCCGGTTAAGATCCCATATAAGATCTGAAGGACGAATGCGTGAAAGGATGAGAATGGTCATGATTATTTTCGAGTACCGTGATCGCTTAAGCCATTTCGGCAGATCCGGAAGAAGCGTCAAACTATCCTGTTCATTTACCAGGTGTAAAAAAAGGTCATCCGATTCCATTAATTTGCCATTGGGCGCTTTGTAATTCACTACCATTTGCTGGATAATCGCCCACAACATAGCAAGATGGGCGGACCCCAATGCCGGTCCTAACGTTTTGGTAATGATAAAAGGGAGGCGTCTTAACGCTTCCGGGTTTTCATATGCGTAGATTGAAAGTGCCATGGCGTAGGCAAGCCTGTCCTCTTTAGCCGCTTTATAAAGGGTATCAGGGATGTCCGGGATAAGACCGATGTTGTCGGCAATCCGTGTATATATCTCTCCCGCCTCAAGCGTGTCGCCTTCCGGGACAATAAAAGGATGTCTCATCTGAAAATATATTTCCGGATGGGTCAGGGAAAAAAAGCAGCCATCCCATCCTTCAAAACCGGAACGGGCCGGGAGTACATAGTCCGATAGCTCCGCTGTTTCAGACATGACGATATCGATGCACACCAGTAAGTCCAACTTTTTGAAAGCAGTTTCATACGCGGGCGTATCCGCATAGGACCTGAGCGGATTGCTGTTACAGGTAATAACGGCCCGCAGTCGTTCGGGGTGATCACTCAATATCTCTTCCGGCATTACATTAGGCGGATAAAATCCATCAATAGCCGGGAAATCCGTGGTCTGGGTCCGCCAGTTGTTATCATCCCGTTCATCCGTATGAAAACCTAATGGGACCATTTTCCCCGGAATCACAACGCCTCCTGGGACCAGGAGCCGTCCACAAATGGCCGTCAAAATAACGAGCAGATAAGAGGTGACGGTACTGTGCCGGTTCATTAATACGCCCATCTCAGCATGCATGCACCATTTCCGTGTGGCAAGCAGGTGGCACAGATTTTCAGCCTGGTCATAGTCCACTTCACAAACGGATATCGCTGTTCGATAATCAAAATTTTCAAACCAGGGTTTGATTCTTTCCCAGCCAGACACATGTTTTTTCATATATTGATGATTGAGCAGATCCTTATCCACCAGCATGGCAATCAAGGCGCGAATCAGCAGGGCATCACTTCCCGGACGGACAGGAACATGGATATCAGCAATTCTGGCAGTTTTTGATTTTCGGGGATCGATCACCACCAGACACTTTTCCGGGTTTTTAGAAAATTCTTTCATAATAAGGGGGGCCCGTGGCGTCTGGTGACTTTCCATGGCATTCCAGCCGATTGCGATCAGCATATCCGAGTTTGCTTCATCGGGGGCTGGCCAACAATTCTGCTTTCCAAGTGCCCTTCCGTAGACCCAGAAGTGGCCGGTCAATTCCTGTCCAAGGGCACTGTAATGATATTTTGAACCCAGCGAATGCATAAGCTGCAATCCCAGAAATGCTTCAAAATGGCACGCCTGACCGCCACCGCCCAAGTATGCAAACGATTTAGGACCGTATTGTTCTGTCACAGCTTTAAGTTTTTCACTGATTTCCCGGATGGCTTGACCCCAGGATATTTTTTCAAATCCCTGTTCGGATTTTTTCAAGGGATGCGTTAACCGACTTGAATGATGCTGATAATCGACAACATTCATTCCCTTGCGGCAGATGTACCCTTTGCTTCTGGGGTTATCTTGCATCGGCTTGACTTTGATAATTTTATTATCTTCAGCAAGCAGTTCCAAACCACAGTTCATGCCGCATAACATGCAACATGATGGATGCCACTGCTCCATTTTGTCCTCCGATAAAAATACTACTTAAGGGTTAAAGATGGCAGAAGACTTTTTGGGAATTCCGCAGGTATTTCCCTGTTTCGCAATCCGTTATTTGGGTAAAACAAAATAAAAGGCCAACTGAAGGTTACCCGTGTGTAGGGGCGACCAGCCGGTCGCCCCTACAGTGAGGACGCAGGCAATGGATTTGAAACAGATATACTGTCCCCGTGTTTAGACTGGCATCCAGCGTTTTATCGTTTAACCAGCCTCGCCAGTTCCAGGCCGCGCTCGATCATGGCCCTGCCAGAGTGCAGTCCGGCCTCATCGAGCGTTACCCCGTGACGATGCGCTTTGTCAAAGACTCCGGTGCCTCCCTGGCTGGCCACAGCCGAGGCGCCCAGCGGGCTTATGCAATGGTGCACGCTGACCGGCAGCATCTCCAGCGCCAGAAAAGCTGTGATGTGCGTCAGGTGGGTGGTCTCGAACCCGCCATGCCGGGCCCAGGCAACAGCAGCACTTATGCCGATCTTGTTTTTCAGACTGCCCCCCGCTATATTGCCGAAGACAAATACCCGGAGGCGATCTACAAAAGACGCCATCTGGCCGCTTAAGCGCATGAAATAGACAGGGCTGGCCAGGACGATAATGTCCGCGGCTTCCAGCAGTTCATAGACCCCTTGGACATCATCCTCTTGGGCGCAGTATTTTCCAGCTTTCTGACGTTTGAGGCAGAAGTTGCAATGATTACAGTCTGCAATATGCAGCCGGGAGAGATTTATGGCCGTTGTTCTGGCCCCGTGCTCTTCGGCGTGCATAAGCATGGTGTGCAGGAACATCTCCACATTGCCGTCTTTGACAGGGCTGCCGGAAATGCCAATTATATTCAGCATGGTTCCCTCAAAAAATAGACGTCCCCAAATTGTTTCCCGGTTTACAGGGCAGATAAAGCCTTTTCTATCCCGGTTACGATTTTCTCCAGGTCCTGATCGGTTATGGTAAGGGGGGGACGGATGACGACACTCTGTTTGGCGACCTCTCCGCTTTTTACCAGCACCCCCTGCTGAATCGCGTTTCGACAAAATGCTTCAGCCGCTTCCGCGTTTTCAAATTCCAGGGATAACAGCAGCCCAACACCCTGAACGGATTTGAGTTTCGGGTTTGAGCCGGCCAGTTGTTTCAGCTTTTCCGACAGTATCTTTCCCTGTTTTTTGGCGTTTTGCCAGGGTTGTACCTGATCATATTCCGTTAAAGCAGCGGCCGCGACCCGGCAGCCCACATCATGTCCGCCGAATGTCAGCAAATGGATCAGGGGATGGGCATCAAAAAACGTCTTCACGGTACTTGTAAATGCCATGGCCGAGAAGGGAAACATACCGCCGCCCAGAGCTTCACCGAGAAGCATGATATCCGGCAGCACACCGAAATAATCCGAGGCGAACTTTTCCCCGGTTCTTCCGAACCCGGTCTGGGATTCATCAAAAATCAGCAGCGCCCCGGTTTGATCGCAAGATTTACGCAGGGCAACGAGGTAATCCTTGTCCGCGGTGCGGCAATTGTTTTCCGTTTGAACCGGCTCCAGGATGACAGCCGCCGTCTTTTTGGTGATTGATCTTCCGGCAGCATCGATGTCATTAAAGGGGACCGTCTGAACATCCGGTATCAGAGAACCGAAGTCTTTCTTGTCTGCCCGCTCGGACAGGGTCATGGCAAACCCGGTCTGGCCGTAACAGCCCCCGTCCACGGTGATCAGTTCAGATCTGCCGGTATACCCACGGGCCAGCTTGCAGGCGGCATCCACAGCTTCGCCTCTTACGACCGTAAACAGACAGCAGTCCAGGCCAGACGGGGTGAATCGGGCCAGTTTTTCCGACAACATCGCCTTTTCCCGTGAGATCATGACAAAGTTGCCCTGGTCGGTTTCATGGATGGCCTGTTTGAGTGCACGGGCGATGGCGGGGTTTTTCCGGCCCAGGTTATACGTGCCGGACGAACAATAACAGTCAATCAATTCATTGCCGTTTGAATCATGAACAACCCATCCCTCCCGGCCGGACTCTACCCAGTCCAATCCCTTTGCCACCAGATTTTCCACAACACCTTTTCCAAATACCTGTTGAGCGTCTGCCATAAGTTTATTCATATTTCATTCTCCTGAAATTTTTTGTTTGATTATTCCCAGAATGCGGCCTTGCGCAGCAAGTTGTTGATGGTGACCATAATATCCCCCTTATTCATCGCTTCCCGGACAAAGGGGATTTTGGAAAGCGGTCCCAAGGCCAGCATATACAATTTGCTCAGCTTGATGGCTTTGCGAATAACCGCCAGGGCCTCATCAATATCTTCGGCTGTCGCGGCTGTGGGGAACTGGAACCGCATCACCTGGGGCGCATTGCCGGAATAGGCGGCAAACATGCCGTGGGTTGCCAGGCAATCGGCCATGAGCATACCCATGAATTCCTGTTTATACTCGATCCCGACCATCATGCCCCGGCCGCGGACTTCCAGGATCTGTCCCGGATTTTCGTTCTGAATACTTCGGAGCCCTTCCAGCAGGCGGTTGCCCATCTTGGCGACATTTTCCCAGACTTTATTCTCAACGATATATTCAATAACGGCAGTGGACACAATACAGCCCAGATCAGAGCCGCCGCCCATGGACAGATGAAACTCGGGGTTACGGTCGACATAGTCGGTGAGCTCGCTGCGGTCGCGATAAAGAATCGCGGCGTTGGGATACACCCCCCCGCCGATTGATTTGGCCAGAAGCATTATATCCGGCACCACACCGGAATGTTCGGAGGCCCAGAGCTTGCCGGTTCTACCAAAACCGGTCTGGATTTCATCAAAAACAAGCATGATCCCCAACTGGTCGCAGAGTTCACGAAGCCCCTTGAGGTATTCGTCCGTTCCCACGTGGATGCCGCCTTCCCCTTGAATCGGCTCCAGTATGATGGCCGCGGTACGTTTGGACACCATTTGACGGATCGCCTCAAGATCACCAAAGGGGGCAAAACAAAAACCCGGCATTAACGGCAGAAACAATTCTTTGTAATAGTCTTTGCCATTGGCCGACAGGCTCATCCCGGAATGGCCGTGGTAGGCCTTCAGCATGGATATAATTTCATTGCGCCCGGTGGCGGCCCTGGCCAGTTTTAATGCGCCTTCAACCACGTCGGCGCCGGTTCCGCACAGCAAAACCCGGTTCAGGTCACCCGGGGCTATGTCTGCCAGCAGTTTGGCCAGCTTGATTTTCGGCGCGGACAGCATGCCGTAGGTGCCCATATCATAGTCATCCACAGCCGCTTCCAGTTTCCGGATGATCTGCGGATTAGAGCGCCCGACATTGAAACATCCGGCTGATGAAAACCCGTCGAGATAAGCTTTACCGGATTGGCCTTCATAAAACCGGAAGCCGTCTCGCTCTCCTTCCAGTACATCCAGGTGACCTGCGGTCAGATAACGGATCTGTCCCTTGGAAATGTGTTTTCCAAAGGCATCGAAAACCTGATTCCGTTCCTTCCGGGATATGGTTTTCCGGCTTGTTTGATTCATAATGGTTTTCCTTTCTCGTAAAATCGTTTTTATCGCCGGAACTTTCGTATCCGGCCTGTAAACATCTACAGTTCTATCTTCATTAAACGGCATGCATTTTCATAAAAAACTTTTCTTTCCAGCCGCTGGTTGCCTTTGCAGGCGGCTTTTACCGCCTTGATGGCCGGCTTCCGGGACCCGAAGGGCCAGTCCGACGCAAAAAGGACTTTATCCTCCCCGAACACATCAATTAACTTCCGTATTTTTCCGGGAGGCTGTATGGACGTATCCACCCATACATTCTGGTATCCGCCCAACATCTGCATGACGTCTTTTACGTCAAACATGCCGGCATGCCCCACGATAAATTTTGCTTCAGGAAAGGATGAAACCAGTTCCGCGGCTTCTTTAATGCCGCCATTTTCCGGAATATTTTTCCCTTTCTCGCTGCCCACATAGTAGTTGGAAACGCCGGCATGAAACAGTATGGGCAGATCAAACCGCATGAAGGCTTGGACCGCTTTCTTCATCCGTGGGTCTGTAAAAGATACCTTTTGAATGATGGGATGAAGCTTCAGGCCCTTTGCACCTGCCGCCACTTCCGCTTCAAATTGCTTGTCCAATTGTGATGTATCGGAAAAATCAACGCCTGTGAACGGAATCAGCCCCGGGTCTTTTTCTGCCGCCGCTTTAACGTCAGAAAAAACAACATAGGGTGGAATGGGCATGCATGCGGTAGCCGTCACCCCGTTTCTATCCATTGATTTTCGGGCATTCTCCCGTGTTGCCGTAAAATTCCGTTCCTGTTCAGCCCTGATAACCCAATGTAAGAATATTTTGTAGGGCAGGTTCCCCATTCCATAATCTCGATTCAAGCCCATCTGCGATATGGTTATGGGATCGAATATCAGTTTTTTCCGGACCCCTTTTTTCTCGATAATTTTGCCGCCGCCCGGATACAGAATATCACCGATATGAGAATGAGCATCTATGATAGGGGACATATTTCCTCCTTTGATGGGTTTAATTACATGAGATGGGTACGTGGCAGCAATCCATCCCAAGTGATTCCGCGACCTTTTCGTTCCTGAGCTGCCCGTGATAGACATTGAGTCCTTTTGCTAATGATTCATTCTCCTCAAGGGCAAGATCACACCCTTTGTCCGCCAATTCCAATGCATAAGGCAGGGTAACGTTTGTAAGGGCATATGTAGACGTCATCGGTACTGCCCCCGGCATATTGGTCACGCAGTAGTGCACAACGCCTTCTTCCACAAATGTCGGGTTGTCATGGGTTGTCGGCCTGCTGGTAGATGCGCAGCCGCCTTGATCGATAGCGATGTCCACAAAGGCCGACCCGTTTTTCATACTCGCAAGCACCTCACGGGTGATCAGCTTCGGTGCTTTTGCACCCGGGATGAGAACCGATCCAATAACCAGATCCGCGGTAGAAACACTTTCTTCAAGATTACGGGTATTCGACATTTTGGTGACAATCCGGGAATGGAAAATATCTTCGATATAACGCAGACGGTTCAGGTTAATATCCAGAATCGTAACCCTGGCCCCCATGCCGACGGCTAAATGCGCGGCATTCAACCCGGAGATCCCACCGCCGATAATGGTTACATTTGCTGGAGGAACCCCGGGAACGCCGGAAAGAAGAAGCCCCTGGCCCCCATTTTTGGACTCTAAACAGAAACATCCCATCTGCACTGCCAGGCGTCCGGCCACTTCACTCATGGGCGCAAACAGTGGCAGGCTGCCGTCATTTAACTGAACGGTTTCATACGCAATGCCGATCACTTTTTTTCCCAGCAACTTTCGGGTGAGTTCCGAATCGGCTGCAAGGTGAAGATACGTAAAAAGTATCTGGCCGGGTTTCATCCTGTCAAACTCAGGTTCAATCGGCTCCTTTACCTTGATAATCATCTCCGCCTCATGCCAGACATCATCGGCTGTCGATAACACCGCCGCTCCTGCCTGCTGAAAAACCTCATCTGAAATTCCCAGGCCTGCCCCCGCACCTGTTTCCACATAAATCTTATGGCCTTTGGCGACAAAAGCCTCAACACCTGCCGGTGTCACCGCCACCCGCTTCTCCAGTTTTTTGATCTCTCTTGGTATTCCGATTTTCATTATTCACCTCACATTATCGATTCTTGAAGCCTTGCCAAAATGGTTTTTGTGTTTATTAGTTGGTTGACTAACAAAAAAAATTAGTCTGTCAACTAATTTTTTTCTGGAATTATAATTTTTAATTGATATAGTCTCCGTATGGAATGACAGCCCGGATATTTCATGAAAATTTTTGACATTGATATTATTATTATATTTAAACGGTTATGGCTGATTTTATCCGTTTTGACAAAAGACAAGCCTTATTTGTCATTTAAAGGAATGCGGTCCATTTTATATCAAAAACTTTCACCCTCTGGGCGAGCCGATTGCACCGCACCTGCTTTGTTGCAGCATGCTGGCAGTAGTTCACTACAGCTTCGCGTGCTGCGCCTCGCATTTGCGGCAAACTCGACTCGTGAAATAACCGGGATAGGTGGATGAACATACGGCCGGGAACAGTGATTACGATATTCCCGATACCATATAAAACGCATGAGGATTCAAAATATGGCGCACACTCCGATACAGGAAAAAAGACGTCGGCAGATCATGGACGCACTGACCCGGTGCTTATTAAAAAAACCGTTTAATCAGACCTCGATTAAAGATATTGCTGCTGCCGCCAAAATCAATCACGGTATGCTGCATTACTATTATAAAAGTAAAGAAGACATACTCCTTAACTATATCGAATTTGTCATCGAAGACTACAAAACCATTTTTGAAGATTGGATGGCTTCAAAAACACCTGACTTTAAGGACCCCGAGGATATGCTGCGCGCCTGCCTTGATTTCGCCTACCATCGCATCACTTCAAACCGTGACCTTTCAAAAATATTTATCGAGTTTCAGGAACTGGCGATATACAACCCCAAAATAAAAAAGAAACTCCGGAAAGCCTATTCCGAGTGGATCGAAACGGTTCACATCCTTCTTACCAGAGCCTGCAAGGAGGAAGCATCCGTACCTCACATCAGCGCGGGACTGGTTGCTTTTTCAGAAGGCATTTCTCTCCTTTCCTTAATCCTTGATAAGGATGATGCCGAAATAAAAAAGCTGTTCAAGGCGTTCCAGGAACAGTTTATACAATATTTCATGAAGAGCATAACCCAATAGTATTTATAAACAATGTAAAGGTATTGTTGAGATCGTTCCCCATGCATTTAGAATGGTCGGGCAGGGGAAGGAATAGGGACCTAAAACAGAATGCGCTCGCCTTGTTGATGCCGCAAAATCACCTTGTAAAATATCCGGGCTAAACGCCTGTCAGCAAGGATTGCACCGCCTCGCGATCATAAGCGCGATCAACCAGGGGACCCTCCTTGAGGTGGTCAATACGGTCTGTAAACGCAGGAGCCTCTTTCCGGTAAAGAATGCCGATGGGTATTGGCGCATCCCCTTGTTCCGCCAGAATCATGGCCGCTTGTTTATCGCCCGGATCATGCTCACTGTTGTCATACAGGTCGACCAACCGCTCCTTGTACCAGGCGTGGGTGTTGACCCGGTTAAAGGAAACACAGGGGTGCAGAATATCCACCAGGCTGAAACCTTTGTGCTGGATTGCCGCCTGAATGGTGCGCACCAGGTTGTCCCTGCTGCCGGAATAGCCACGGGCCACAAAACCGGCGCCCAGGGCCAGGGCCACGGTCAGGGGGTTGAACGCGTCATAAAGCACGCCCCGGCGCTGCATGCTGGTAACAAAGCCCCGGTCGGAAGTGGGGGAGGACTGGCCTTTGGTCAGCCCGTATACCTTGTTGTCGTGGACCAGCAAGGTGATATCGAGGTTGCGGCGGATGGCGCTTAAAAAATGGTTGCCGCCTTCGCCGTAACAATCCCCGTCCCCTGAATTGACGATGATGGTCAGATCATGGTTGGCCAGCTTGGCCCCGGTGGCTACCGGCAATGCCCGTCCATGCAGGCCATGGAAAAAATTGCATTTCAGAAAATGGGGGGTCTTTCCGGCCTGGCCGATGCCGGACACGATCAGAATTTTTTCCGGGGCCAGATCCAGGCCGGCCAGGGCGATTTTCATGGCTTCGAGAATCATAAAATTGCCGCAGCCCGGACACCATTTGTTTTCATAATCGCATTGATATGTTTTTACATCAACCATTGGCGCCTCCGGTAAATTCGTAATAACCGTCAATAATGTCTTCCGCCGTCAAGGGCCGGCCGTCATATTTTAAAATCGCCCCGTTCGGCGAAAGACCGGTTTGCTGACGGATGATCTGACCCAGTTGAGCGGTGGCATTGGCTTCCACGGTGATGACGGTCTCCGCCTTTCCGGCCGCGTCCAGAAAGGCCTGGTGCGGAAAAGGCCAGAGATCGCACAAGCTGAGGCAACCGATGTCATGACCGCTGCTTCGCATTTGATCAACCGCCTCTTCAACGGCCCCGAATGCTGATCCCCAGGAGACCAGAATCGTCTGGCTTCCGGCGTGACATGCCTCAGGGGAGCGCATTTCACCGCGCATTGCCGTTAGTTTGGCCTGCCGTTTATTGACCATATTGACCCGGTTGGTTTTTTCCTCACTGATATGACCGTCTTCTGCATGTTCATTGCCTGAAACCATCACCAAAGCCCTGCCGGCACAGGGAAGCGCCCGGGGTGATATCCCGGTTTCGGTCAGGGCGTAGCGTCGGTATTTTTCCGGGTCATCCATGTCTGCGTCGAAAACAAGGTGACGAACAACGGTTTCCGGCGCCTGAAATTCATCCCCGGTAACGGTGGCCATATCATTAAAATAATGATCCGTAAGAATGATCACCGGCACCTGGTAAAGATCGGCCAGGTCAAAGGCCCGGATGACGGTTTCGTACGCCTCGCCCACGGTCCGGGGGGCAAAAACAAAGCGGGGAAATTCATCCTGGGCGGCGGTGATGACAAACAGCAGATCCCCCTGGGCCGTCCGGGTCGGCAGGCCGGTGGCCGGGCCCGGACGCTGGGAATTGATGATGACCAGCGGCGTTTCGGTAATACCGGCCAGACCCAGCCCCTCGGTCATAAGACAGAACCCGCCGCCGGAGGTGGCCGTCAGGGCGCGGACACCGGCGAAGGATGCGCCGATGACCATGTTAACCGCCGCGATTTCATCTTCGGCCTGCTCCACTACCAGGGGATAGGTGTCCGATATTTCCGACAACTGCTGCATGATGCCGGTCGCCGGCGACATGGGATAAAAAGCGCCGAGGCGGACATTGGCGGCCAAAGCGCCCAGGGCCAGGGCCCGGGCCCCATTCATCAGCAATCCCTTTGCGGGAGAGGGCTGCCATTCAAATGCAGAAGCAAACGGGATGTCCTTCATGGCCTGATACCCTTTTTGGACCGCAACCAGATTCTTGGCTTTGACGGCCTCGCCCGCTTTTTCAAACTGAGCCGCCAGTGCCGTCTCGAACAGCTCAAAGGGCGCGTGCAGCAGGGCCAGGCAGGCGCCGGCCGCTACGGTGTTGGCCATGATTTTGCCGCCGGCGTCTTCGGCCATTTTAGTGATGGGAACCCGGTGCGTGTTGCCGTCAGCAAGGGCTTCCGGGTCATCCGCCACCACAAGGCCGCCAGCCGGTCACGATGACGGTCGATGGTCTCGTCCGTCATGGCCAGCAGCAGGTGAACAGGCCGGCAGGGCGCCTTGACTGGCTGATCGCTGATGCGCACCTGGACGTTGCTGTGGCCGCCCCGGATGCGTGATTCATAGCCGTTGACGGCGAAAACATGCAGCCCGGATTTTCGACAGACCTGAACCAGCAGATCGCCCACTGTCTGGATGCCCTGTCCGGCGGCGCCGCCGATGAGGATGTTGATATCGATTGGCATAGAGCAACTCCCCTGCTTAAAAGGCATTTAACGAACCGGTTGAAAAAATGAATGGGGTGCAACCGGCGTAGCGGCTGCCGCCCGTTATTTTCTGTCGGAAACGGGAATAAAGGCACATTCTTCCGGGCCGCAGTACTCTCCGACATATTCAGCCGAGGGACGGTACAGGGCCGGTTTGGAGCCGGCACCGCCGAACTGCTCCTCAATCACGTGAGCCACCCAGCCGGCCACGCGGGAGATCGCGAAAACCGGTGTAAAAAGGTCAATCGGAATGCCCATGTAATAGTAAACCGAGGCACTGTAGAAATCGATGTTGGGATAGATATCCAGTCCTCTGTTTTTTTTGAAGGCGGCTCTGCCTTTCTGTTCTAAGGCCACTGTCAAGTCGTACCAGAGAGGGTTGCCGGACAAATCACCCAGGCGACGGGACATATCCGAAAGGACATTGGCCCGGGGGTCACCGGTTTTATAGACGGCATGACCCAACCCCATTATTTTACCCCCGGTGTCCAGAATCTTTTTTATGTGAGCCTCGATGGCGTCGACCGAGCCGATGTCCAGCAGCACCTGCATGACTCGGGAATTGGCACCGCCGTGAAGCTCGCCGGACAGGGAGCCTATGGCAGCGGAAACGGCGGCATACATATGCGCCCGGGTGGAAGCCACCTGCCGGGCGGTAAAAGTGGAGGCGTTGAAAGAGTGTTCGGCGTGAAGCACCAGGCAGACATCAAAAAAACGGGCGGTTTCCGTATCGGGCCGCCGGCCGGTCAGCATGTAAAGAAAATTGGCACCATGGCCCAGGGCCGGATCGGGATCTATCGGTGTGCGGCCGGACCGGATACGATGCCAGGCAGCGACAATCGTCGCCATAACGGCCACCAGCCGGGTGCCGGAAGACAGGGTTGTCTCTCTGGTCATCGCATCGCGATCGGAATCACCCGTGGCCAGCAGGGGAATCATCGCCTGCAGCACGTCCATGGGGTGGGCTTGAGCGGAAATCTTCTCCATGGACTGGCGGATGTCCGGCCCAATGGCTCGAAATCCGGCCAGTTTCCGGCTGAAAGCGGTCAACTCATCACTGTTCGGCAGCTTCTCATGGAGCAACAGGTGCGCCACTTCCTCATAAGTGGCGGATTCGGCCAGGTCGTTTATCAGAAAACCGCGGTAAACAAGTTTGCCCGCCTCTCCGTCCACGTGGCTGATACGCGTTTTGGCGATTTTTACACCTCTCAGGCCGGTATCCAACAACTGGCTCTCGTTCGGCATGCCTGTCCTTCAAATATTTTGTTAGAACGTCATTTTTTTCCGGTGGCTTGATACTGGCCACCATACCATGCATGGCTTGTCTTATAACAGTCTTTTTCCGGGATTTCCCCGGTCATACACCAGCCGCATCGCCATATAACCACCTATGTAAATTGTCAATCGTTTTTACAAGTTACATAACGGAAGCGGGTTCCTGTCCGGGGTAAAAGCAACTTTTTATCCTGCGCATCACGGCTCTGGACTATGGGAAGCAAAGCGCCTACACCATCTTTTTGACTTTTTCGTAAAAGGCGGGATTGGTGCAGACCTCGTAATAGCGCTTGGCCGTGACACGGCCCACATTGAGAGTGACAATATCAAGCTGGGGAATATGGGCTTCCCGAATGATCAGTCGCTGGTATTTGCCCGACTTGGTGGGAAAAATGCCGGTGTAGACCTTGATCTTGTCCCTGCCGGCTTCGGGAATGCTCAGGTTGACCACGTTCAGGTCGATCTCCTGGGAAAGTTTTTTAAACGCCGCCTCCTCCAGTTCAATGCCATTGACATTGTAGCGAAGCAGCTGGCCGTCCTCCCCTCCTGTCTCCCGGTTGGCAATGGCGGAAAAAACATACAGGTTGAAGGGCCCCCGTTTTTTTGAAAAACGGGTGCGCAGCATCTTGTCGCAGCTGGAGAGCCGGTCCGCCCGGTTAATGGCGGATGAAATCATGATGCGACTGTCGCCGTCAAACAGAAAGGCCGGGGGCCCGTCCACATAGCAGATACCGATGCCCTGTTCCAGGATGGGAAGCCGGTGCTGTTTGCTCTGCCGGTTGTACCGCTGCACGATCAGCAGAATCCGTATGGCCAGGCCACAGGCCCGGGCCACGGCATACCAGCCGGCCGGGGTATCCTCCTCCTCGAAAATGGAAAGAATCAGGGCATCCCCTTCGATAAAGACCTTTGCGGCACCGTACTCGGGCAGAATCTGATTGATGGGATCAAAAAAATTCAGGCTGAAATAGGAGGCCGGGTTGAGCCCCTTGCGGCTCAAGTGGCTGGTGATCTCCGTGGAACCCCGGACATCGGCTTTCAGGATCACATGATTTCGAATGGCCCGGCTGCCCAGCCCATTCTCCCGTGGCTCCACAAATTCATAAAGCATGCGGTTGACACGGGAGAGATTAATAGTTTTTTCATCTTCCAGCAGATTGATCCACTGAAGGCTCTCTTTAAAAATATTAAAATTGCTGTAGTCCCGATGGTAGGCGGAAAACCTTTTTAAAAAATCGATCAGGTGAATCTTGCGGCGTTCCATTGCCAGTCGGGAAGAACGCTTTTCAACTCTGTCCAGGGATTTTAAAGAAAAGGTCCCCCCGGCCAGGCTTTTCAGGCGTTTGAGCTTGCTGACCACCTTTTCCCGTTCGGCCGGGGCCACCAGGTAGTTTACCAACTCGTGGGGCAGCAAAGGCGGGCAATATTCACCCACGACGGGCCCCATTTCCTGGGCGGCGATGACCGCCTTGAGCAGGCCGGACTTTTTGCAGGCCTTATAAAAACAGTCAAACAGCTTCCGCTGGGCAGCCATCTTGTTTTTGAGCAGGCGGATCTCATCTTTGGGGCCCCGCTCCTTTTTGGTCTTTTTTAAAATCTCTTTTGTGTGGTAGCTGTCGAAAAGAAGTTCAATATTTCCCGCCCGGCACAGCAGGCTGTCGGCATGCCGAATCATACGATCGCCCTGCTCTGAATCATCCCCGGCATCCGGGTCGGTATCTCCGGCACCTTCGGTATCTCCGGTCTCCGGTAGGACATCGGTCGGGTCTTCAAGAATTTTCGGCGTGGACAGGGACTCCCTTAAAAGAGCCAGCACATCATCATACCGGATCGGATCATCGATGCGGTGGCCCATGAGCACATACTCTTCAATCATGAAAAAATCATCGACCGCACCGTCCACGAAAAAAACCGGGTTAAGAAAAAACTCCCGCGGCGGAACCGCGTCTTTTCCAAAATTGGCAATAAAACTCTTTTCCAGGTCCCCCTCCCAGATCTCGTACACAAACCGGAACAGTTCCCTGGCTGTGGAACGGATAATGAACATGCGCCTCTGTTGAAGAGCCGCCATATCTTCTTTGACACGAAACACGGAACCCAGATCGTGGGTCTGGCTGATTTCATGCTTGCGAATGGTCTGCCGGTAAAGCTGAATAATCTCTTCGAACTGCTCCCGCACCTTGTTCATCAGCATCTTGGCCAGGGCCGCATGGGCCAGCAGCACCACCTGGTATTCCCGGGCCAGTTTGGCCCGGTTGACCGCGCTTTGCAGAATGCTGACCAGCCCCTGTTTAAAGGCATCCAGGTCCTTCTCGTTGCGGGAGAAAACCTTTTCCGGAGAGGCCACACCCACGGCCTTGAGCTGGGCCGACATCAGGCCATAGATGAACTTTCCGGCATGGCTGTAAAATGCGGAATCGATATAGGCGTCGTACCGAACGTTGTCAACTCCCGGTACCAGGCGGTCCAGGCTGAACCGGACGGTGTAGCCCATGGGTGGACCGGTGAGCGACAACAGGGACTTCAATTGATTGTGGATCTTATTCTGTTTCACCTGCCATGCCTTGTTTGCTGATGGAAGTTGAGACAAACTCTTTTATACCAGACATGTAGGCTTCACTGCCATAATAAAAAATAGTGTTGTGATCCGCCTGGTCAATCCGGATCATGCGTTTGACCGGTGCCGGGCAGGCATCCAGCAGGGCCTTGCCTTCGGAAAGGGGAATGATGTGATCGCTTGCAGCATGAATCACCAGAAGGGGTTTTGACCAGCAAGCGATCTTGGCCAGATTGCCAAGGCCTTCGGATTCGGTGATTCCCGACGCTTCGACGTCCACGCCCAGCAGCCGCAGCAGGGGAAGGGTATGGGCAAATCCGCTTTCAATAACCAGTCCGTTGATGTCTGTTTCATGACGGGCCGCCAGTTCCAGGGCGCAGGCGCTGCCCAGAGAACGGCCCATGACGATCCACGGGCCGGTATATCCCTTTTCTCCGAGCCATTGCCTGGCAAAACGAAAAGCCGCGCGGCTGTCGGCCAGCATGGCCGACACCGTGGGACTGCCGCCGGACCACCCGTAACCCCGGTAGTCCACTGCCAGAAAATTGATATCCATGGCCGTGTAAAGCCCGCCTGTGTCCGCGTAATCGACAACGGTCTCACCGTTTCCGTGAAAAAAAAGGATCACCGGCGCACTGGGCGCGGCGGCAAAAAAAGCCCCGCCCACGGTCACGCCGTTGCCGTCCACTGGAATGTCAAAGGTTTCCACATCCAAAAACCAGGCCTCGGGCATGGTCGCCCGTCGTGGATGAAAGAGCCGGGACAGAACCCCGGGATGATCCAGTGCTGCATAATCACCACTGCCGCTCTTCATTTGTCGTCCTCTCTTTCCCTCGAAGCGCCCCGCCCACCACGAAACCTCGGAAACCGGTGGTTCAACCCAGATGGTTCAGTTTCTGGAACAGCATAGCCATCCGCCGTTTTTCTGTCAATCATTACATTCTGTTAGCACGCCGGTCCTGAATAAAAAACATTTCTTCTTATTATTAAGTTATTGACATTTAGTTTTTTTTCGGGTTATAAATACAAGACTAAATAGGGACTTACGGCAAAGGGCATATTATGAGAGACCACATGGCGCGAAAAAGGAAAACCATTACGTTTTCAATTTTTGATGAAACCGCCTACAGCAGCAGACAATACACTTTTTCGCATGCAGCCCTTATTTCCGTCGGTGTTGTGCTGCTGATCGGTGTGGCACTGTTTGCCTCCCTGTTTGTTCAGGGTGTTGTTCTTCGCCACACCGCCACCGACTCCGTATGGCTTGAAAATAAAATTACCGGTCAGCAACAGCAGATCGATATGAGAAATCAACAGATCGCCCTGCTGGAGAGCAAGCTGACCTCCCTGACCGGTGCCCTGTCCCATCTGGAGGCCATTGAAAGTGACATTCGCCGGATCGCACGAATCGAACGGACGGCCAATCATGAAAACCTGTTCGGCGTTGGCGGCTCCAAGTCCGAAACCACACCGGGCGCCTCTGAAAACGATATCGGCGGCAGCGAAGCGCCGGCTGACCAGGATAAGCAGGGAACAAAGGATCCGGCAGGCATCTTTTACGCGGCCAAGCAGAACCGGCTGACACTGGTACTGGACCACTCCGATTTCATCATGAACCCCATGACCTGCCTTCCCCTGGCCATGCCGGCTGAGGGAGATGTAACCCACTGTTTTTTTTCCCGCCCGTCACCTTCCGATGGTCATTCGGGCAGCAGGGGGGTTGAGATCGTCATGCCCGGCCCCGCCGAAGTGGTGGCGTCCGCCAACGGCATCGTGACGTATGCCGGAGAGCGAAAACCTTTCGGCCATATGGTGGTCATCGACCACGGCCATGGATTCACCACCCGGTACACGCAGCTGACAGCCGTGGCGCAAAAACCCGGCAGCACCGTTAAAAAAGACGAGCCCATCGGCTTTGTCGATAATCCCGGCAACGGAACTCCGGCCCGTGTCTTCTATGAAGTGCTCTTTAACGGCGTTCAGGTAAATCCCGATATATGCCTCTCCGCCCGTCTCTTCTCCATTTAACCCGCATATCCCTTATTTCTTCTTTCCTCTTTCCCACGGCCCCACCATTACCTGTTCACACGGACAGCCCTGAACGGATGCGCCGCTTTTTTCAGGTTTCATCTTGACTCTTTCCATAAAATAAAATAGGTTACCTAATATATTGACCCGTGGGTCAAGCCTTTTTCGTGCGGCATGTTTCCGCAGACAGGTTATTAATAATATACAAAGGTCTATGGACATGATTGAAAAGATATTGATTGTGGACGACTCCCCTGTGGCCCGCAAAATGCTCAAAAACTCCATTCCAAAAAACAAGGGGTATGAAATTTTTGAAGCGGTCGACGGCAAAGACGGCATCAAGAAGTACCAGATACTGAAGCCCGAAATCGTTTTCATGGACCTGACCATGCCCGGCATCGACGGCTACACGGCTCTTGAGGAGATTCGGAAATTCGATGGCAGGGCCATGGTCATCGTAATGACGGCCGACGTGCAGCCCAAGTCCATTTCAAACGTCATGGCGCTGGGCGCTTTTACACTGCTCAAAAAACCGGCCAAAGCCCAGGTCATCGAAGAGGCTCTGGAAAAAGCGGAACAGGCACTGAGGGAAAGCAATGAATAACGGGGGAGCGGGGGGGCCGCGGAGCGACTTTTTTTCAGAAGAAGAGCGGGACATTCTTCAGGAGGTCATGAACATCGCCTTTGGCAATGCCACGGCGGACCTGGCCGAACTGATCGATATTCAGGTCATCCTGAGCGTGCCGGATGTCCAGGTGCTGAACTTTAACGCGCTGCCGACCTACCTGAGCGAAACCATCAATCACGGTGCCCGGAACAGCGTCACCGGCCAGAAGTTCTGGGGTGATTTTAACGGATCCGGCCTGCTGTTTCTGCCCCGGGGCACGGAGCGGATTTTAAGCAAGTTCTTAAACGTTTCCTACCGGGATCCCGACCCTTCCATGAACGCGGTGGAGATCGAGACCCTCAAGCGCGGTCTGCTCCTGGAAATCAGCAATATTCTGATCGGGGCCTGCGTGGGCAAAATCTCAGACCTTCTCAACACGGTTGTTTCCTACACGCCGCCCGAGCTGCTCACCCTTGACAACCCCGATTTTGATTTCCTGCTCAAGCACTTCGGCACCGAGCAGACGGCCATTGTCATGAAGACCCTCTTCCAGTTCGACCAGCAGGACATCAACGGCCTGTTGCTGGTGATGACCAACCAGGATTCGGTCGGCTGGCTGAAAACCGCCCTTCATGCCTTCATCAGTCAGTACGAGGATTAACCATCTGAATTTACAATTCCGGGAATAAGACTGATCCGGGTCAGCTTTGCAGCAGATCCATCAGCCGGTAGCGCCGGGTGTGCCGGGCCTCGTCCGTATAGTCGGTATTCAGCCACGTATTGACGATCTGAATGTTTTCCTCCAGCTCCACCAGCCGACCGGCCAGGCACAGCACGTTGGACCGGTTGTGCTGCCGGCTCAGTTCGGCCATCTGGGGCGTCACGCACAGGGCGGCCCGCACCCCCTGGAACCGGTTGGCCATCATGGACATGCCGATGCCGCTGCCGCAGATGAGAATGCCGCGCCGGTAGTCCCCGGCTGCCACGGCGCTTGCCACCATGTGGGCGTATATCGGATAATCCACCGGCGCGTCGTCTTCCGGCCCCAGGTCGGTCACCTCCCAGGTGGCATGGTTGCGGCGAAGATAGTCAATAATGTCCCTTTTTGTCCGGAAACCGGCATGGTCGCTTGCAATGATGATGTTCATGATCTCTCCGTCTGCTTAGTCCTGGTCGTTATTGATTGCCTCCACAAGGCCGGACCGTCTTGAAACCGATCGGGACACGGCCGCCTCAATAATATCCTTTTTCCCGATAATTTCAATATGGGATCTGGCACGGGTCAGGGCCGTGTACACAAGCTCACGGGTCAACACCGGGCCGTCCCTGTCCGGCATCACAAACACCACCTTTTCAAACTCCGAGCCCTGGCCCTTGTGAACCGTCATGGCATAAACGGTTTCATGTTCGGGAATGCGGCCGGGATGAAATTTTCTCACCCCGCCCCGGTCGTCTTTGAAAAAGACGCTCAGCCGATCGCCGTCCCACAAAGTGATACCGACATCGCCGTTAAACAACTCCAGGGAATAGTCGTTTTTCAGCACCATTACCGGACGACCCGCATACCACAGCCGGCCTGAAGCCACAACCCCTGCCCGTTGAAGAGAGTGTTCGACAGACCGGTTAAGGGCCAGGGCGCCGGCAGGCCCTTCGCGCAAAGCGCACAGTACGCGAAACGACCCCAGCCGGTCAAGCACCATTTCCGGATTCGCCGACACCGACAGGCAGTCTTTTACCCAGGCCGTCACGGTCCGTGCCAGTCGTTCCCGCCACTCTTCCTGGTCCGGAGCTGTCCATGTGACATCCTGATGGCCGGGGGTCGCCAGGGCTTCCACAATTTCACCGGCCGCCCCTTCCCGCACCAGCCGGCTCACCATTTCCATGCCGCCCCGGTGTTCAAAGCGATAAACCGTTTCAAGGTGCACCACGTTGCCGGCCAGGCGGGCGGTGCCCGCAGGAAAGGCCTTCATCCCTCCGGTCAGCACCCCGGCTGCTTCAAGGGCCTGAAGAAAATCAGCGGAAAACCGGTTTCTCCCCGCCGCGCCGCAGATATCGGCAAACACCGACCCTGCCGCCACCGAGGCAAGCTGGTCTTTGTCCCCCACCAGTATCAGCCGGCAGTGATCGGGCAAGGCATCCACCATCTTTGCCATGAGGGCGACATCCGCCATGGAGGCTTCGTCCACCACCACCACGTCGGCGGCAATGGGGTTGTGACGATGATGCCGGAAAACCGTTGTTCCCGGAAGGGCTCCCAGCAGGCGATGAATGGTACAGGCCCGGACCTCCAGCCGGTTTTCAGATGCCGGACCCGGGACGGCTCCGCGCAGCGTAGACATCGCCTCACCCAGGCGGGCCGCGGCCTTTCCCGTGGGCGCGGTCAAAACGGCTGCCAGGGGCCGGTTCTCGGCCTGTTCTGCCAGCAGGGCCAGAATTCGTGCCGCGGTAAGGGTCTTTCCCGTACCCGGGCCGCCGGTGATCACAGAAAAATCATGGGTCAGTGCCGATACGGCCGCCACACGCTGCATGTCCGGGCCGTTGCCGGGCCCCTGGCCGGGAAACCACCGGGTAAGGCCCTCCTTCAACCGGTGTGCGTCCACCTTTCGAATAATACCGGCCCGGGAACGGATAAAATCGGCCAGTTGCTCCTGATAGGCCCAGTACCGGTGCAGGTACAGCCGTCCTTCTCCGTCCAGAACAAGAGGGGCCGGGTCGCCGCCGGGCCGGGCCACCACCGCGCTTCGGGACAGGATGTCAGCCCACTGGCGGCCGTCGGGAAGGGAAACGCCGTCAAGGCCGTCCGTCAGAAAGGCGTCTGCCCGATTAAGATCAAAACAGACATGCCCCCTGCGCGTGTGCCAGAGGGTAAGGGCAGCGGCCAGAAACAGCTCTTTCCCGCCGCCGGGATCAAGGGCCGTCAGGAGTTCGCCGAACCGGCGATCCAGTTCACCGAGCATCGGCATTGCCGCCTGAATATCCCGATATCCGTCCACTCTAACGCCCCTCCCCTTTCTTTGCGGATACCGTTTCGAGCAGGCACCGTGTCAGGGCACGCATCAACTCCACGGAAGGCGTTTCCCGGTAAATACCGTAGTCCGGCCCGGCAGCCGGATCCACACCGCGCAGAAACACGTAATAGACCCCGCCGAAATCGGACGCATAATCGTATGCCGGCAGCCGTGCGGAAAGATACTGGTTCAGGGCCACGGCATACAGGTGGGCCTGAAGCAGGTAGAACTCCTTTTCCATCACTTCCCGCAAACGGGTCTGACTGTAAGATTCAGGATTCGGTCCCAGAAGGTTGGACTTCCAGTCAACGATGAAATACCGGCCGGCGCTGAAAAAAACAAGGTCGACAAACCCCCGCATCACCCCCCTGGCCGGTGAAAATGCCAGGGCTTTCAGCGCATGGGAAAACCGGTCGTTCCCAGGCCCGGCCCCTGCCTGCCGGTAGGCGGCGGCCAGGCTCTCCGGAGAAACAGACCGCAACGGGAAAAAAAACTCCAGTTCGTTGATGCGGCAATCCATGGGCACCGAGTCCAGCCGGACACCCTCGCCGCCGGACACCGGGGGCAGGGGCGTGGAAAGCACCCGGTCCACCATGTCACACACCGGGCCACGCCACTGCCGGTCAAAATTGTAACGGGACAGTTCCCGGGAGACAAGTTCCTCACGATAAACCGGGTCCGCATTGGTAAAATCCAGGTATTCAAACACCTCGTGCATGAACAGACCGGCTCTGGCGCCGGCCGGGAACTGTGCGATGCCGGTATAAGGGGCGGAGAGCAACTCAGGGTCGGGCGTCACTCCCCCATCATCGGCGGCCACGTGGTCTGCTTCCGTTCCGGAAAAAGATCGCCGCATGGCGGAAAAACTGGCCACCCGCCAATCCGCGGCAATGGTTCCGGGAAATCGCCGGCAGGAAAGCTTCGCTTCGGCCCCGCCGTCCTCCGCCGACAGGGGGGCGGCATGCAGATCCGCCGGCCCTACCCGTGTGACGTGAATGGATCCGCCGGATTGTCCGGCCACTCTTTCCAGGGCGTCGGCCGAGATGCCCGCCTCCCCGGTTCCCAGCAGCGCGGCCAGAGGAGAGCCGTCGGCCTTCTCCGGCACCACCGAAACATAGCACTGGTTTTTCGCCCGGGTCAGGGCCACGTAAAGCAGCCGCATGTTTTCCGAAAGGGTCTCCCGGTACCATCTCTCCCGCCGGTCCGCCACACCCTCGGCGTCACCGGACCGCAGGTCAAGCACCATGGACAAGCTCCCATCTTCCCGGGGTTCGTGGCAGGCCACGCCATCTCCTCCGGCGGTCCTGGGCGTTCCGGTCCATAAGTACGGACAGAAGGTGACCGGATATTCAAGCCCTTTGCTCTTGTGAATGGTGATGATCTTGACCGCGCTGTCGTCACTCTCCAGCCGCAGCTGGTGCTCTTCGTTCCGGCCCTGAAGGCCGGTCCGCTGCCGCATGAGCCAGCGGACCAGCCGTTCCGGGCCGTAGTGGGCCTCCAGGGCTGTTCTGTGAAGCAGTTCGGCCAGGTGAAAAAGGTTTGTACAGCGCCGCTCTCCGTCCGGAAACGCCATGAGCCGGGGCAGCACTTCCTCCCTGCGCAACAGCCGGGAAAACATCTTCATGAAACCGTGGCGCCGCCACAGATCCCGGTATGACAGAAAGCGCTCCACCACCGGGTCCGTCGTGTCTGCTTCCAGCGACAGGCCGGCGATGCGCCGGGCATCGTGGCCCATCATTTGGGTGGCGCAGGCCCCCTTGACCAGAGAGAGATCATGGGCAAACGCCACGGCGGAGAGCAGCACCTGCATCTCGAAGGCCTCGTGGGATCCAAACAGGTCGCCGGCCTTCAGGATGGTGCTGTGTACATTAAGCCTTGAAAGGGCCTCCTGGACCAGGATGGCCTCGGTGTTCCTGCGCACCAGGATGGCCATGTCCTCGGCCGCCAGGGGCCGGTCCCCCAGCCACGCCTTCTGTTCCCGGCCCAGGGCCACCAGCCGGGCCGCCTGGGCCGCCGTATCCCTAGCCACCAGTTGTATCCAGGCCGCTTTTTGGGTTTTTGTGGAAAAGTCATCACTCTCCATCAGGCGCAGCTCCAGGGCGGCGGGCTCGTTCCCATCAATGGTCAGGCGGGGAATCTGAGCGCCGGATGCCGGCGCCGCCGGAGCAAAATTGATCTCGTCAAACACAAACGGCGCGGCTACCGCCTGGAACAGGGTGTTGACGCCCGTCACCAGGCCGGCACGGGAACGCCAGTTCTCCGCCAGCGTGCAGGCGACATCCACTCCCGGTACCGCCTCCAGGTAGGCAAACACATCAGCGCCCCGAAACCCGTAGATGGCCTGTTTTGGATCACCGATAAAAAAAAGGGCGGACGCCCCCTGAAACAGGGACGAAAAAATACGGTACTGCAGGGGGTCGGTGTCCTGGAACTCATCGATCAGCACGGCCCGGTACCGGTGTCGCGCCTTTTCAATGAGCCCGGTGCGGGCATCCGAGACCAGTACCCGGTCCAGATTGAGCAGCAGATCGTCAAAATAGCGAATGTTCAGCCGCTGCTTTTGCGCGTCCAGGGCCTTTCGCGCTTCGCCCAGAAAACGGCTCTTTTCCACGGCGATGCGCCGGTCAAAAGCCCCGGTCAGGGCTTGCCGGATCTCCATGTGCTGCTGGCAGGTATCAAAAAACGGGTGATGGGCCACGGTGCCGCCTGATTTGGTCCCCTCCGCAATACCGGTTGTGGTAAATTTTTTAAACTGCTCAAACTCGGAGGGAAGCCCTTCCCGCGGGCCCGCGTACGCGTCCATCCGGAGAAACCAGCCGGAGAGCCAGTCAGCGCGATACAGGTTCCGGCGCAGACCGCCGCTGTTGAGCAGAATCTCCTGCACCGCCGCTTTGTCTGCCGTCCACTGCGCGGCCACCTGTTCCAGGGAGGCGGCAAACGCCGCCTCCAGGGCCGCTGTGTCAACGGTCTCGTCAGCGCCGGGCACCACGCGAAGGTCGGGAAACACCATCCAGTTGTTCAGCAGGCGGGTGAAGGTATCGACGCAGAGCCCCTTTTCCCCCACAGCATAGTCGAGGAACAGGGGGGAGGCGCCATAAAAACGCTGGCGCCAGAAATCCCGGGCCACCTGTTGCACCAGTTCATCCTGGTTGGTCACCATTTCCGCGCCGAACAGAACCCCGCTTTCAAAAGCGAACTCACCCAGCATGCGGCTGCAGAACCCGTGAATGGTAAAGATGGCGGCCTGGTCAAAGGCCTCCAGTGCCCGTTTCAGGCGGCGGGCCGCCACCGCCCGCGTTGTTTCCCGCTTTTTCAGCAGCCCGTCGATCAACGGGTCCCCGCTCATCGTCCCTGTTTTGAAAGCCGTGGCCGCCTTTCGCAGGGCGGTCCGTATTTTTCCTTTCAGCTCCTGGGTGGCGGCCTCGGTGTAGGTGACCGCCAGTATGTTGTCCACCCCTGCGTCGGTCTCGGCAATCAGGCGCAGGAACAGCCCCACAATGGCATAGGTCTTGCCCGTGCCGGCACTGGCCTCCACCAGGGTGGTGATGCCGCCGGAGAGATCGGCACAAAGTATGTCAAACGGTTCGCGGCGGGCCATCCGGTCTCCTGCAGGCCAGCAGCGGGGTCACCACTGCCGTGGAAAGGGTTTCAAATTCATCGTCCAAGGGATCGTCCCCGGCAAACCAGAGCGCGTAAAAAGGGTCCTCTTTTTCTCCGGCCACCCGTTCGTTGCCCCGCCATGCCTGAAGTGCCCGGTCCAGGGCCATGGACGCATTGCCTTTTTTTTGCAGGGTTTCGGCATAGACAAAAGCGCTGCGGGGGAAAAAATGGAGAGGGCGCAGGCGTCCCTGCCGGTAAATTTCAATCAGGGCCGCCAGTATCGACAGGCCGTTATCCACCGGATCAAAGGCCCACCATCCATCCCTGGCCGCGAACCGACCTGAGCCGGCACGGCCCTGGTCCACGCTCCAGGCCAGATGGGCGATCCAGTTGGTGATAAAATCACCGGGCCGGGCCGTTGCGTACCGAAACCGGAACCACTCCTGTTCACCGATCCCATCCAGGGTACCGCAAAGGGTGGTGCCGTTGATATCCAGCCGTATCTCCCGGCGGTCCAGGCCACCATTGGCTGTCACCGCCCGAACACCGGCGACAAAGCCGGCGGCCCCGGTTTTCAACCGTTCAAACAGTCGCTTTCCCGGTTCACCATGCGGCAGGATGCCGCTGGCCCGCAGCGCGTTTTCCAGTGGTGCCGCCGGGTCTTCAGCCAGCAGCCGTTCTACCAGCCGCCGGGCCATGTCATACCGCTCCAGCCCGGCCACCTCAAACGGTTCGGCCTCTTCCGGAATACGGTCGGTCTCGGCGACGCGCAGGCCAAGACGCTGCGTCAGAAAATAGCGGGCCGGGTGGGCGAAAAAACGGCACAGGTCCTCCACCTCAATGGTCTGGGGGTCCGCGTTGTCAGGGACCGGGACCGCCGGTTCCAGTGCGGCCGGCCGACCCGGTCGGCCGCCGGCCAGCTGCCGGGCCGCGGCCAGATAATCAGCGGCATAGCTGAACCGCGCTTGCGTGTCGCTGGAGAAATAGTCCGGGTGAAAAGGCTGAAGCCGGTGGTGGGTGGTGATCTTTTCCACCACGTCGGTCAAGGGGCCGGCGTCGAACCGTTCCCGAAGGTAGTCGCACAGTTCGCCCACCAGCACCGAAGGCGGACGGTCACTGTTGTCCCGCATATCATGGCCCACGTAACTGATGTAGAGCCGCCGCCGGGCCGACAGCAGGGTCTCGAGAAACAGGTACCGGTCGTCGTTTCGCTTGGAGCGGTCCCCGGGCCGGGGGTGTTTGCGAATCATGTCAAAACCGGGAGAAAAGGTCTGCCGCGGATAATCGTCCACGTTCATGCCCAGCAGACAGATCACGGCAAAGGGAATGCTGCGCATGGGCAGCATGGAGCAGAAGGTGACGCCGCCGGAAATAAACGGCGCGCCGTAGGCCTGGCCCTCGAAACGGCGGTTTAAAAATTCCCTGATCACCGGGAGGTCCACCGGGCCGTCAAACCCGGCGTGGGCCGCGCTTTCCCCAAGGGCGTTCAGGGCATCGGTTATCACCTGAAGGTCCGCCTCAACGGCCGGGTCCGCGGCAAACATCGA
Organism: Desulfosudis oleivorans Hxd3; assembly: GCF_000018405.1. Lineage (NCBI taxonomy): Bacteria > Pseudomonadati > Thermodesulfobacteriota > Desulfobacteria > Desulfobacterales > Desulfosudaceae > Desulfosudis > Desulfosudis oleivorans. Next base: position 1,243,884 of record NC_009943.1, on the reverse strand, counting down.
CTCCACCAGCGCGGTCAGTATCTGTCGCCACCGGCCCGGGGCGTGGGCGCCGCCGCACTGCCGGTAAAACCGGAGCAGCACATGCCAGAACGCCAGAAACTTTTCAAGGCTGTCGACGTCACTGCCCTCCATATGATCATAGGGCAGCAGGCCGTCAAAAAGGATTTCACCCTTCCCGGCCATGGCGCATCCCAGCACCAGGCTGTCGATGCCCTGCTTCCAGGTGTTTTCAGAAAATTCGGGAAGGTCCCGGTCTGTCTTGAAGGCACCGTCAAGTCCCCACCGTACGCCCGCATCGACCAGCCACTGGGAAATGCGAAAAAACTCGGCCTCTCCGATATCGAACCGCTCCCGGACAAAGGCGGATTCCAGAATTTCAAGCACGGCGGATATTCCAAAGCGGGATTCCCAGAGGTCCATCAGGCCCAGAAAAGTCCTGACCACCGGGCTGCCCGACTTTGAACGGCGGTCCGTGACCGTGTAAGGGACCCGCTGTCCTCCATCGTCGGCACCGGCATCAAACACCGCTTCCACATAGGGGGCGTACACCTCCATGTTCGGCGCCATGACCAGCACATCCTCGGGCGATAGGCCGGCATCCGCCTCAAACATGGCCAGCAGGTTGTCATGAAGCGCCTCTACCTCCCGCATGGGGCTGTGGCAGACGGATATCTGCATAGAGGCGTCATTTCCGTCCACCCGCACCCGCTCCTGGTCAGCCGCATCCTTCAGGTCCAGAATATCGTTCTGAAGGCAGGCCAGCATGGTGGTCTCCCCGGCAGGAGCAAACAGCGAGGTCTCCTGGTGGGGATGGTCCTCCACCATGGCAAAAAAATCACGGGCCACCATTCCCATGGAGGCCAGAAGGCTGTTACCCGTTTCCAGGTGGCGAGCCGCTTCCGGAATATCCCGGGCGTCGGCCCCTGTCTCTACCTGTTTCTTTTCATAGGTGGACAGGATGTCTCCCCAGTAGTGACGGCAGGGGTTCAATACGAAAAACCGTACCTCCAGGAAAGCGGAAAGCGCGGCAAACACCTGCACATGGAACCGGGGCAGCGTTGATATGCCGAACACGGACACCCTGGATGGAAGGGTGCTGCCGGCAAGCGCCCCGCTCTGGGCCAGGGAGAGAAACTGTTTCCAGCGTTCGGCCCGCTGTTCGGCCCAGCCCTGGGAAATCAGAAGCCGCCACAGGTGAGCCTGCCACTTTTCATGGGGGTCCGCGGGAAGCGCGCCGGCTTCCCACTGCAGCAGCATGTCCGGCCGAAACACCAGGTACTGATCAAAGGTGTCGGCAATCCGGGCCGCCAGCTGGTACCGCTTGATCACATCGCCGTCCTGCAGGTAGGCCTGAAGGGGCGAAAGGGCGGGATGGGCAAAAACATCGGCCAGGACCGGAAAAACGGCCCATGTCATGGCCTCCACCCCCACATCGGGAGAAACCGGGACCGCATCGGCAAAGGCGGTCTGCAGCATCTGGTTTAAAAACGCGTTGGGGAAAAGAAACCGGTTGTGAGCGCAAATACCGGTGTGGCGGGCCATCTCCATGGAGAGCCACCGCTTCATGCCCATGCTCTGGACAACAATGGTTTCCCGCGCAAAAGGATTGTCCAGGGGATATGCCGTCAGGGCCTCGCAAAAGGCGCGGGACAGCATCTCCATGCGGTTACTTGTAAAAAAATACATTGGCAGCCCATCCAGTCATGAAGTCGACATACCGGCCCTGTTCCGGGAGTCCGGACCACAGACTATCAGGGGGTTTCGGGGAAACCGGACAACCGTTCATCCAGTTGCACGCCAAAGGTATTCAAGGCCATGGAGACCATGTTGTACTGGCCCACGGTAAACACCAGGTCAATGAGCTGCCGGGCGTCGTAGTGGCGGCTGAGAATATGCCATGTGGCATCCTGAATGAATGCGTCCCCGTGGAGCTCGTCTGTGGCCCGGATCAGGGCGGCCTCCAGTTCGCTCCATCCCGGCGCGTCGGCGCCGGCGGTGATGCGGACGATCTCCTCGTCGGAAAGACCGATGCGCCGGCCGATCTCAACATGCTGGCCCCATTCGTATTCGGCCTTGCACAGCCAGCCGATGCGCAGGATCAGGATCTCCCGGTCCCTGGGCGGCAACGTGGAGGTCATCAGCACATGGCTGCCGAACACCAGAAAATTTTTCAAAAACACCGGGTGACGGGCCAGTGTGGCAAAAATATTGTCCACCCGGCCCGATTTCGCGGATAGCAGACCCAGCAGGGACATGGCTTCTTCGCCCATCTCCTCCGGTGTGGCCGGTGGAATCCGGGGGGTTGACAACCGCATGTCGTCTCCTTTTGTTTAAAAAGCTGAGCGGGTTTTGAGGCGTCTGTCCGAATTATTTATCCAGCCCGAAATCCACACCCCATGTTTTAAGACCGGCAATGCCGGCCCCTGCACTGACATTGTCGGTAATCCCTTTCGCGTTCAGGTTCAGCTGGGCCTCGTAGGAACGGACCCCGGTGTTGCAGAGCAGCACCAGTTTCTTGCCTTTTGGCACTTCATCCATGCGGTCGACAAGCTGATCGTGGGGAATGCTCTTCCATATCTCTGGATACTTGTCGGCAAAGGGCTGGGCATCGGCATTGGCCCGGCAGTCCAGAAAGAAGGTGTCGCCGCAGGAGCGATTTTCCCAGCAGGCGGCAAACGCCTCCATGGTCATGGGCCGGTACCGGCCGTCCAGATAGTTGGAGGCCGCGTTGCCCAAGGCGTTGATAATATCCATGGCCGAGGCAAACGGCGGGGAGTAGGCCAGTTCCAGGTTGCTGATCTCCTCCACCCCGGGCTTGTATTTCAGCAGGGGGGCCACCGCGTTGATACGGGCCACCATGCCGCTGTCTTTGCCGCCGAACCCCTGAATGCCCAGAACCCGCCGCGTTTTTTCGTCCACCACCAGCTCCAGAAAAATCACCTCTTTTTCAATATAAAAATGGGCCCGGTCAAACTGGGCCACCTGAATGCCAACGGCATCAAACCCGGCGGCACTTGCCCGGTCCGCGGTCAGGCCGGCGCCGGCCAACGCGTTGTCGAAAATCTTTACCACAAAGCTGCCAACGGCACCGTCAAACCGGGCTGACCCGCCGGTTACGTTGGTACCGATCACCCGGCCCTGCCGGTTGGCCATGGAGCCCAACGGGAAATAGCCCAATTCCCCGGTCACAAGGTTTTTTACGGCAGCGCAGTCGCCGCCGGAATAGATGTCCGGGTCCGAGGTCTGCATCTGGTCGTTGACCACGATCCATCCCTGGGGCGTCACCTCAAGCCCGGCCTCCTTTGCCAGGCCGGTGTTGGGTACCACGCCCACGGCCATGATGACCATGTCCGCGTCCAGTGTCCGTTTATCTGTTTTTACCGCGGAGACGGCGCCTTCACCGACAAGGGCTTCCACCTTTTCCGAAGTGTACACCCGGACGCCCTTGTCCTCGATCGTTTTTCTGGCCATGGTGGCAAGAGAGGGACTGACGAACCCCGGCATGATCTGGTCAAACACCTCCACTATGGATGTCTCGATCTCCCACATGTCGGCCAGGGCTTCGGCCATCTCCAGCCCTATGAAACCGCCGCCCACCACCACCGCTTTTCCAATGCTTCCCTCGGTCACCTTCTCTTTGATCGCCAGGGCGTCGTGAAGGTTGGCCACGGTAAAAACGTTTTCCAGGTCCCGTCCGGGCAACGGCAGCATACGCGGGGTGGTGCCCGTGGCAAGGACCAGCTTGTCATAGGCAAGCGTATCCGTTGTGCCATCTTTTCGCCGAATCGCCACGGTTTTGCCCTGCCGGTCAATGCGGGTCACCTCTGTGCCGGTCAGGGCCACGACGCCTTTGTCTTTCAGAAAAAAGCGTTCATCGCGCAGCATGTGAAAACTGGTGGAGCGCAGCTCGGACACATCACTGACATCACCAGAAATATAGAACGGAATACCGCACCCCCCATAGGAAATATACTCATCCCTGTCGATCAGATAGACGTCTGCTTCCGGGTCCACCCGTTTTGCCCTGCAAGCGGCCTTTGATCCCAGTGCCACACCGCCGACCACCACAATTCGCCGAGACATTGAACCCTCCTTATCTTATTGAAAAATATTAAAAAATTAATTTTTGGCGTATGCTATCACAGGCATCCGGCATGCGTCAACAAACCGGAAAGCCGGATAACAGGCGATTTTTGCCGGTCTGAAAGGATTACGGAAAGAATATCGGACCGGTCTGCCGGTTTTCACCGTTTTTCGCATACCGGACGCCGGTGCAACCATCGCCTGTGAACCCGTCTCGACCCGGCCGCGCCCCTGTTCCGGGAAACAGGCAAGAATCAAGACGCCCGGCGCTCAAAAACAATTGCAAGCGCCCCGCCTCTCTGCTATGATTTAACCTGCTTGATTCGAAAGTAAAAAGAGGCGCGGTCCACTTTGCCGGCGTCAGCCCGTCTCAAAACCCGCCACACAACACGGCCGGTATCAACGGTTCCACCCACCACCCCTCTTTTGAAAAGGTGCAGCCATGGCAACAAACGAAAAACGCAAGCACATCCGTTTTGACGCAATGGCACCCTCTGAGGTGTGCGTGTACAGCAACAACATTCTTGCCGGTACGGGCAAAGGCCGGGCCCTCAATATTTCAAAGGGCGGGGCACTGCTGGAAACCCCTTTCCCCATCGACAAGGACCAGAAACTGGCCATGACCATTGTCCTGGACGGTGAGTTTGTCTACATCAGCGGAAAGGTGGCCCACTCCCAATGCAGTGGGGGATCATGCTACCAGACCGGTGTAGAGTTTTTCGCTGTTGATGAGGCAGGACGGGAAATCCTGGACCGCTATATTGCCGTATTCATGAAAGCAAAAACCGGCAACCCATCATAGCCCGCAAATCATCGTTTCCGTCCCTCTTCCACCGCCTTTATAAAGGCATGGGCATGCAGGTCCGCCGCCAGGTGGACCGGGCTTTTCCCCCACAATGGGTCCCACCCGGCCGGGTCTGCCGAACAGAAGAACTGTGTCTCAAGACCGATTCGCACAACCGCATCGGAGGCGGGCAGCCCCCGCATCTTTTCCGCCGCCTTCCAGGAGGCGCCGCAGGGAGCGCCCCGCACCACCCGTACATCCTTGATACGGTTGTCCGCTGAAAGGGTCACGGCGAACTCGGGATATCCAAACCGCTGGCCATACGGCCCCGCATCAGCCTGCCGGGGCAGAGCGCAGCAGATGGGCGGCGTATAAACCCACCTGTTTTTATATTTTTTCCCGGACGCGATGACAGGAATGCCCCGGTCGCGGCACTTGTCGGCAAGATCGCAGGAGAGATCGGGATGCGCCAGGTAATCAAGCACCAGGTCCGCATCAATGGTTTCGGGCAGATAGGCTGATGTATCTTCAATAACAGCCGGCAGCCTTTCCTCCACTGAAACCAGGTCGATATGAAACCTGTCCTGGCCGTAAGCTTTGATTCCGGCGGTCTTGGTCTCTCCCCGACCCCGCTGCTGAAGCACCAGCAGCCGCTGTATATTCTTTTCTTCAGATCTGTTCATAGTGAGTCAAATCCCTGTGTCCTACCACTTGGCATAGTGTTCCTCGGTCCATCCAGGGCAGCCGGAGAGTTCAATCCGGCCCTGGCGGTCATCCGTTACATGGCCGGAAAACGTTCCGATGAACTGGGTGAACCGGGAGGCCACCGCCAGTACATTCAAATGTTCGGACCGGGCAGCCACTGATGAGAAGGTCAGATCCACCTTTCCGTCCGCTGAGACCACCTGCCACGGCCGGTCCACGTTCCGCTGGTCGTAACGGAACCGCACATGGTCCACCTTGGTTTGAAGACCGTCCACCCACAACACGTTTTCTGTTGCCTCGGTCTCGTTTACGCCGCAGGAGAGGTTCATGCCGAACCGCCGGCCGTCCGGCAGTAAAGCCGCGGCCGCAGCCCAGTTCCAGAACGTGTGGCGCCGCAGGTAGCCTGCGGTCCAGTCGGTGACGGCCAGAGCGCTTTCCGGCGCCAGCACATGGTTCCGGCCCTTTACGCAAAGTGTTCCCGACACCGGCACCGATGCGGCTTTCCGGGTAAAGGTCCACCCCCGGAATCCGGTGCGGGTGCAGATCCGAAGAGGGGCGACCTTTTCACCGCACAACCGGGCATCGATCCGGGCATCAGCTGTTTCGGCAAATATGCGCTCCGGGCTGATGCGGATGGCAAGCCGCCGGGACTCAAATACCGCCCTGCCGGTTTCCGGCTCCGTTGGAATATGAACGAAAAAAGGCAGGCTCGTCTGTTTTGTCTCAACCATTTCACGCCCTGCCTTGTCATAAACATAAAAAAAGGCGTTGGCGGCATATTTGAGGTCCACTACGGCCATGCCGACACAGACGTCCGGGGTGTCGATACCGGCAAAAGAAAACTGTTTGAACAGCATTTTTCTTGCCAGTATCGACCGGGACCGACCCATGGGGGTCCGCAAATCATAATCCAGATAATTGATCTGTTCCACAGGGTCTTCCATCACCCCAAAATCAATGGTGCCCCGGGAATTGACGAGTTTGTTCATTCTTGCTCCAAGCAGAAATTTTTTGACCGGTACCTGACAGATGTTTCTATCACCGCCCCCGGCAAATAGGCAAGGCCTTTATGCCGGGCCGCACCGCCCTTTTTCGCGGCAGCTGCCACACCAATTTCTCCTTGATTTTCCTAATAATTTACGTTAAAAAAAAGAGAATTGGGCTGTTTGCAGCCAACCTTGATCCACATACTGACACCGGCAAAAGAGGGGTTAATGAAAAAAATTCTTGCCATCAATATCGATACCATCACACTCAATATTGTTTCAAGCCTTCTGTCGGAACACACCACTGATTTTGAAATTCTCACGGCCGAGAAGGTCGGAGAACTGGACGATATCGCCGGCAAGATAAAGGTTGACATCGCATTGATCGACCTTGTCAAGCCTTCACCGGCGGATATCGAGGTGCTCAAATTCGTAGCCCAAAGCCACTCCCGTCTGCCCCTGATGGTGATGACCGCATTTGAAACAGGTGAGATCGAAACCGCTCTCAAAGCCATCGGCCCGGTGCGCTATTTTGAAAAACCGGTGGACTTCAAGGCCCTGGCGGACAGGCTGTTTGACGAAATGGAAAGCGGCGTGGGCGGCGCGATTCACGGTATCAGCCTGGCCTCCTTTCTTCAGATGTCCGAAATGGAGCGCACCTCCTGCACCCTGCGGATAAAAACCGAAGAAAAAAAGGGCCACCTTTTTCTTGTCAAAGGCGCCCTGATTGCGGCGGAAACAGACAGCCTCTCCGGTGAAGAGGCGGTGTTTGAGATCCTTTCCTGGAGCAGCCCCTCCATAGAAATAGAAAATGCGGTGCCGGACCGGAAAAAAGAGATTACTGCCCCGCTGATGACCCTGCTCATGGAAGGGTTGAAACGCAAAGATGAAAAAGCCGGCAAAAAACCCAAAAAAGGCAAAATCGCCATTCAAAAGGCCGCCAGCATTCCGGTGACACCCGCCGGGGAAAAACTGGAACTGGAAGCAACCGCCACTGAAGGGCTGCAAGATAAGGCCGCAAAAAAGAAGCCGACAAAAGAGCAAAAAGATGCCCCGCCCCCGGACGAAGAGACACAGCCGGCCGCGCTGGAGACACTTGAGCAACTCAAGGCGTCGGGTAAAATCACCGATGCCAGCAAGGTACTCAGGCGCAAGCGGCGGATTTCCCTCACCTTCAAAATAGTGGTGGTAATCCTGGTTCTCCTGATCCTTGCCTGCCTCTGGTTTTTTGAAGCCAGGCCATGGCTGGTCAAACGCCAGTACGAACAGGCGCTCACTGAGGTCCGGAAGGCGGGCGCACTGGAGAAAAAGCTGGCCGCGTTGGACGCCTATATCACGACTCATCCCGACAGCCCTTATAAGTCCGCCGCAGAAAAACAGAAACTGGATGTCGCTAGAGAGATGGAGATCCAGGCCTTTGACGCCACCCTCCAGAAAACCAGCGACCTGTCTATTGATGACGCCTTTGAAGAAAAAGCGCTGGCCCTCTACAACGATTTTCTTGATAAGTACCCGGAGAGTGTTTATGCGGAAGAGATCCAAAAACGCATGGCCGATATTCCGGCAATCATGAAAGACGCCGAATACGGTAAGCTGCAACAAATTCCGAAAAATGACTTCAGCGCCCGTATTGCTGCTTATAAGGCCTACATCGAAGCCTACCCAAGGGGAGAGAACACCCAGAATGTCCGGCGCATGCTTTCTGATCTGGGTGAAGACTTTTACGCTCACATCGTCAAATCTCAAGCTGAGTGCGACAATGAGAAAAACTGGGAATCATGCATCAAGCTGTGTAAATACTTTGCCCGACACTTCCCGAACCACCCGCGAACAGCGGCCGTTGAGCGATCCCAGGCTCTCATGGAAGGCCAGGCCGCCTTGGCAAACCTGATGGAAAAAGTCAAGGATGCGGGGAGCGATATCACAGTTGTCAAAGGGCTCTACCAGAATTTCCTGAAAACATATCCCGACAGTCCGGTGAAAGGTACCGTAACCGCCAGACTGGCCGCCATCGAAACCGGTAAGCGACAAAAAATGGAGTGGGAACAGACCCTGGCCTATATTCAGGACAGCCGCAACTCCATTTTCGACAGAACAGCCCGAATGCGCCGGTATGTTGAGACCAATCCACCCCAGGCCTATCGCAAGGACGCTCAGGAACTGCTGGCATGGCTGGAGGTAGAAGAGGCAAAAGTGCTTCAGACCCTTCAGCAGCAGCAAAGCCTGATGGAGCAGCAACAGGAAAAACGGGAGCAACTGGAACGCATGCGGGTTGAGATACGCAAAAAACTGTCGGCGACAAAAGGCCGGTACCTGGAACGGCCCGCCGACTGTATTTTTGACACGCAGACCAAGCTGACGTGGGCCATGCTGGACTCTTCGGCCATGGCGGAACAGTGCATGAATTACAAAACAGCGGCGATGTATGTAAAAAGTCTCAAAACCGGTGGATACACCGACTGGCGACTGCCCAAGCCCAATGAGCTGCTGGTCATATACAATGACAGGCCCGCGTTTCCAGCGGCCGGGGCTCCCTGGTACTGGACGTCGGAAGTTTTTTCCGCAGCCTGGCACCAGAAAGTAAACACAGTCAAACGAACGGCGGAAGGCACCTGGGAAAAGGCAGAGATGGATCTGGAGCAGTGCGGTGCGGTACGGGCCGTCCGGCCATAAACAGCGGCACCGCTGTTGCCGAACAAAAAATGTCGTAACCATTACAAAATATGACAACATCCGGCCCGGGATGTGACACTGCCGCACGGAAAGACCATTAAATTTTAAAAATCAGCATAAAAACCAAGGCCTTTTCTGTGCTTTCGTTTCCCTGCTGGCGGTATGCTTTTTGCATAACATTCTTTGACCCCGGCGAAAAACCGAAAGTTGACCGTGAACCCTATTTTCAACACCATCAAGCCGGCGAAGCTGGGCCACAAACAAAAAACAAGGCGTGACTGGCAGCCATGAAAAAAAAATGGGCTATAGTCTTTCTGGTGATAGTGGCGATTTGGATCGCCTTCCTGGTTTATCGACACTTCAAAAATAAAGAAGACGAGAACCAATATGTAGCACAGACCTTCAGCGGCATGACTTTGGCGGCCCAGAAAAGCCCAAAAGCCGGGCTCACCTACATGGGCATGGCCATTAATAACTACAGGGCACAGCACAATAAGTATCCGGAGACGCTGGACGCTCTTTACCCGAATCACATTCAGGATCGGGCGTTTATCGATGAGGTGAATTGGGAATACGCGTTTGACCAAAACAACTTTCGGCTGACCAAGACAGTAGTCATTGATCACAGGCCCTATACTGCTTTTGTGGACAGTCAGTTAAGACCCCTGGATGTGGGAGCCGACGGGCAAGTCCGGACGGCAGCGGCCGAAAGACGTCCCGCGTCTTCCGGGGCGGCGTCGTCACAGGCCGGCGCCCGGCGTTCATCAACCCGAAGGCAAGACACTGTCGCAAGGCCACCGGAACCGATACCGGAACGCACGGCAACCAAAGAGGAGCTGGAAGCCCTAAAAGAGCAACTGCTTGCTTCCCTGGCGGCAGCAGGAAAACAGGGGCCGGCGCCGGAAGAGAAGGAAAAGGCGCCCCCTGTGGTTTACACACCGGTGGAGGATGCAGAGGATGTGGATGAGGCAGTGGCCGGCAGACACCTGACGTGGAAGACCGAGACAGGCGCACTGGGGTTCGGCAACGTGATGTATCCCGGAGGTGAGGACAACCTGATCTATCGAAAAGGTAAATGGATCCGGGTTCAGCGCACCCAGGAGGAAACGGCTGTCGCACAACCCGTTCAAACCAGCGGCCTGCAGCCGGAGGATGCCGACCTGGCCCGCAAGTACGGCAGAACTTACCTGGCCTGGAAGGACCAAAGCGGCGCCATGGGCTTCGGCAACGTGAGTTACCCTGAAAAAGAAGAGGGCTTGGTTTACCAGAATGAACAGTGGGTCAAGGCGAGTGAACAGCAGATCAATAAACCAGCGGAAAGTTGGCTGTCGCCGCCATTCTCAGATACAAATGATATGGTACAAAAATATACCGGTACCCATCTAACATGGAAAGACAAATCCGGCGCACTGGGCTTCGGCAATGTCACCTATCCGGATCAGGGTCAGCTTGCCGTCTACCGCGCAGGCCGGTGGGTAGACACCGCACAGACGACACCGGCTGATATTCTGGAGAACCCCCTCGCTTACAGCGTTACCAGCCCGGACCATGTGGGCAAGAAATACGGAAAAGATTTTTTTGTATGGAAAGACCGCTCCGGCGCACTGGGGTTTGGCAATATCCTGCCAGAACAGGCGGGTATCACGGTGATGCGGCCGGACGGCTCGTGGGCGGACGCAGGCGACACCACCGTGACAGGAGGTGAAAAATGATAAGAAGAACCGATGGTTTTTCTCTGTTGGAGTTGATGATGGTGGTTGCCATCATCGGAATCCTTTCCCACATGGGGTTTGTGGCTTACACGGACATGATGTGCCGCTCTGGAGATGTGGCGGCTATATCAGACTCCCGCAACCTGATGACGGTAGCCACGGAGCAGTTTATCACCGGTTCTTATCCGGATTTCACCCACAGCCCCGGCATGGGTCACAGTGTGGGACTCAAATCCGACGGCACTTATACCTTTACCCTGTCTACCGGGGTAAGGGCCCAGATTTTCGGAAAGCCGGCGGCTGCGGGAGAGGGCTACATGGAAGCTTTTGTCTACCATCAAAGAGGTTCCTCAGATCCGACCAATATGTATGGCCGGCGCATTTTCTATTGTGTAGTGGATGAAAAGAACAGCACTATCATCGGGCCCCAATTTTGAGGCTGACTCACCCCGCGCCTGCTGATTACCGACACTATGCTCCCATCCGGAACTGACCATGCCTGTCTATGAATACAGCGCCCTGAATGCCGGCGGCAAGACCGTGTCCGGCATCATTGATGCCGACGGTGAGACCGCGGCCCGGGAAAAGCTGCGCGGCCAGCAGCTGTTCCCTGTTGCCATTGCGGAGGCTTATGACCGCAGGGAACAAAAGGCCGGGGGTAGATGGCCGGAAGGGCTGCGCCTTTTTTCCGGTATTGGAAAAGGCGAACTGGCCACGGCCACGCGACAGCTGGCCACCCTTGTGGGCTCGGGCTTCCCCCTTGTTTCGGCCATCTATACGCTTATTCCCCAGGCCGGCTCCGCGGCCCTGAAAAAGGCGCTCTCCCGCATCAAGGAATCGGTGGAGGAAGGCAACAGTTTTGCCGATGCCCTGGCAGGATTCCCCGACATCTTCTCACCCATCTATATCAACATGGTCCGGGCCGGTGAGGCCTCCGGCACACTGGAAGTCGTGCTGGAGCGGCTGGCCGATCTGCAGGAGACCCAGCAGGCACAGCGCAACCGCATCACCGCCATCCTGGCCTACCCCCTGGTCATGACCGTACTGGGAAGCGGGGTCCTGGTTTTTCTTCTGGTCAAAATCGTGCCTCAGCTGGTCTCGGTTTTTGAAGACATGAATCAGGTGCTCCCCGTTCCCACGCGGATTGTCATCGCCACCAGTGACTTTCTGCAATCCTACTGGTGGGTGTTGCTGGCAGCCGGGGTCGCTCTCTTTTTGGCCCTTCAGAAATTCAGAAAAACCCGGCGGGGCCGCCATCTATTAGACACGGCCCTTCTGCGTGTGCCGGGCTTAAAAAGCCTGGTGCAGAAAATCGCAGTGGCCCGTTTTTCCAGAACCCTGGGCTCCCTTCTGGAAAACGGCATTCCCATGCTGACGGCTCTGGACATCGTCAAGAACATCGTTGGCAACACAATTATTGCCGACGCGGTGACGGCCGCGGCCACTGATGTCGAAAAGGGGGAAGGACTGGGAAGCAGTCTGGAGATCACAGGGGTGTTTCCTCATCTCTCCGTACAGATGATCAAAGTGGGGGAACAGAGCGGAAATATTGAGCAGATGCTTCAACGCACGGCGGATGTATTTGAAAACGAGGTGGACGCCGCTCTGGTGGGCCTGACGTCGCTGCTGGAACCGCTGCTGGTGATTTCCATGGGTATCGTAATCGGATTTATCGTGCTCTCCATCATCCTGCCCATTTTTGAAATGTACCAGTTTGCCGGGTAGCAAAAGACCTTTAATAATTGTCGATTGATAATTGATAATTGATAATTGATAATTGTCGTTCAGTAGCGTCCTTTCATCAGAACGGCTGCTGAAAGGACACTCTCACCTCCACCCCCTCCCCTGCCGGCACAAAACCCGCGCTGATGGAACGAAGCCCCTCCATAAAGATGCTGGTCCGGCGGTGGTTGTGCTTGTGGACCGCCGACATGGAGCCATAGATGCTTCCGCCGTAAAACCCCAGCTCCACAACGGAAAGAACGGCCCCCAGGGCCTCATGGCCCTCGTCAAACGCCTCCCAGGCGGCCAGCATCATGGCGCCGTTGAAAAGAAAGGAGATCAGCGCGTCGTGGTATCGTCCACAATACAGATACCCGGCCCCGGGCATCACTGCCAGGGTTCCGGCAAGACCGGGGCTTTTCATTGAGGCCAGCAGACCGTCATCGTCATGCCGGGCCTGTTCCAGTGCGTCAAGCACGGCCTGCACATGCAAGCGCTTTCCGGCCGTCACCGGAATCTGTTCAAAATTTGCCGCCGCCGCCGCAATCTCTGTTTCGGTCAACACCGGAAACGCTTCCAGCCAGGTCCAGCCGGTCTCGTAGAAAATTCGTTCCCTGACCGCGGGGTCTTCGGTGGTTTCTCCCACCAGACTTAACATCGACAGGGCCCGGTCCTTCATACCCAGGGCCGTATAACAGCGGGCCGCCATAAAACCCGCCTCCACCTGGAACTGTGTGCCACTACCCTCGCTGTAAATCTTTTCAAACCGTTCAAGGGCCGCTTCGGTCTTTCCCGTTTTCAAGAAAGCCCGGGCAATCTGTAACCGGGAGTACTCGGTCTGCTCGTGGTCAGGGAAAAAATAGAGAAAGGTTTCGTAGGCAGTGACCGCCCGATCATACTCCCCGGATTTGAAAAAATGGTCTCCCAGGCCGATCTGCTGATCCGCGGATATGGTCAGAGGCCCTTCACCGGCAACCGCCGGAATCACAAGGAGGCCCGCAATATATATTCCCGTACAGAATGTCGCGGCAAGCATCCGGCAAACCGCCCTGTTATTTTGTCCACCAGAAATCATTGCGCTCCACGGAATCATAACACCGGACCCGGCCATTCACCACCACGCGCGGCGCAAGGGTCAGTTCATCCCGGCCGCACCGCAACAGGCGGTCGCAGGTCATGATCCAGCCCATCAGCAGACCGTGTTTCTCAAGGGCACTAAGGCTGTAGGCCGAGCATGAGGGATGCATGGGACACCGGTCCCCGTCGATGGGGGAAATATACCGCTGAAACAACCGCACCGCGCCGGAAGGCGTTGCCCCGGCGGCTGCCGGGTTTTCAATAGTCCCCGAATCATGCCTATCCTCTGACACCACCGGACCGGCAGTGGCGCAGCAAATAAAAAAAGAGAAAAAAAACAGCCAGGCTGCCTGTTTCGTCGTTGTTTTGCAAAAGCCGGTCCGCTCCATCATCGCTGGGTTACCCGCAACACTTCGGCGATGCTGGTCACCCCGTCCAGCACTTTGTGAATACCGTCCTGGCGAAGGGTGATCATCCCATGTTTGACCGCCGCCGCCTCGATCCGTCCCGAATCGTGGGTGGTCAGCACCATCTTCTTGATCTTCTCATCCATTACCAGTATCTCGAAAATCGCGATCCGGCCGCTGTAGCCGGTACCCAGGCAGTGATCACACCCCGTTTTGCGGTAAATCGTTTTTCCGGCAAACAATTCGACGGAGGCCCCGATACTCAGAATGGCCGAGTCATCCGGCACATAGGCCTCCTTGCATCGGGGGCACAGCACCCGCACCAGCCGCTGGGCGATCACGGCGATTACCGAGGAAGACAGCAGAAACGGTTCCACCCCGATATCCACCAGCCGGGTGACGGCGCTGGCCGAATCATTGGTGTGAAGCGTGGAAAAGACCAGGTGGCCGGTCAGGGCAGACTGCACCGCGATATCCGCCGTCTCCTGGTCCCGAATTTCGCCGATGAGGATTACATCCGGGTCTTGCCGCACAATGGAGCGCAGGCCCCGGGCAAAGGTCAGGCCGATCTTCTGATTCACCTGGATCTGGTTGATGCCGCTGACCTGGTACTCCACCGGATCTTCAATGGTGATGATGTTGATGTCCGGCGTGTTGATGGTGGAAAGGGCGGCGTAAAGGGTGGTGGTCTTGCCTGAACCGGTGGGGCCGGTCACCAGGATGATGCCGTTGGAATACCGGATCAGGCGGCTGAACAGATCAAAGGTCTGGCGGGAAAAACCGATCTCCTGCAACCCCAGCATGGAGCTGGCCTTGTTGAGCAGCCGAAGCACCAGCCGCTCACCGGCGGTAATGGGAATCGAAGAGACGCGGATATCCACCTCCTTGTCTCCCAGCCGGACCTGCATGCGGCCGTCCTGGGGAAGGCGCTTTTCCGCGATGTTCATTTTTGCCATGACCTTGATGCGGGAGACCAGGGCCGGCTGAATGCGCTTGGGCGGGCTCAGAAAATCATAGAGGATGCCGTCCACCCGGTACCGTATCTTAAAGGTGTCCTGGTATGCCTCAATATGGATGTCACTGGCCTCGGCCTTCACCGACTGGGCCACGATATGGTTGACCAGCTTGATAATAGGCGCGTCACTGGCATCGTCCAGAAGGTCAGCGGCCTCGTCGAGCTCGTCAAGAATGTCTTCGGCCCCCTCCATGTCGCGGACAATTTCTTCGGCCGCCCCGTCTCCGCTGCCGTAAAGCATTCCCACGGCGGAAAAAATATGGTCCCGGGTGGCCAGTACCAGGGAGCATGTTTCTACACCCATCAGCCTTGTCAGATCGTCCACTGCATGAAGCCGGGACGGATCGTTGACCGCCACCTGACAACCGGAGACCGCCCCGTGGCCGTGGGACGACATTTTCAGCGGCACCATGAGATACCGTTTGAGAAACGCGGCCGGCACCTTTTCGGGGATGGCCATCACACTCTCGTCCGGCTGGGCCGCCTCGCAGACCGGAATGCCGAAGAGCTCACTGTATGCGGACAGCAGTTGCGGTTCGGTCACCAGCTTCCGCTTGACAAGAAGCTCACCAATATTGGCCCGGCCCCCATTGATCAGCCGTTCTATCTTCTCGGCCTGCTGTTCGGAAAGAACGGCGCGGGTTTTCAGTGCCTGTAACAGATCTCTGCTCATGGGCATCTCTTATGACCCCGCTTCCGGCGATAAAGGAACCGGCAGGTCCCCGTCCGGCTGCGCCTCCACGGAAGGTGAGGTCTCCCCGTCCGCCTCTGTCCCGCCGGTCACCGGCGGGGCGGTTTCAGGCACAGGCTTGGCCTCGGCGGCATCGGCTTCAGATGCAGCCGGGGCGGCCACCGCTTTTTCCGGCATGGGTTCAGGTCGGTCCACACCGTCTCCTTCGGTCACGACCACCCCCGCCGCTGTCATATCTTCCCCCTCGTTTTCCTGATGGGCATCATCCGCCGGTGTCGTATCCGATGAAGATACCGGCGTGACATCAATCGCAGAAGCATCCTCCCTGGCATCCGGATACAGGGAAAAACTGCCGCCGCGAACCGCATCCAGATCGCCCTGCTTCTGTTGATAGATATTGTCCGCTTCCCGCGCCGTCTTGATCACATGGGGGGTCAGGAATACAAGCAGGTTGGTCTTTTCGCTGGATCGGGAAAGCCCCTTGAACAACCATCCCAGAAACGGAATATCTCCCAGGCAGGGCACCTTGTACTCCACCCGGGACATGCTGTCGTCAATCAGCCCGCCGATGACGATGGTGTGTTCGTCATGAACGATCACGTTGGTGGTGATACCGCGTTTCAACGTGGCCGGCCGGTCCAAGGAGACAGTGGTCAGCTGGTCCAGCTTGGTCAGCTCCTGTTCGATATCCAGCCGGATCAGCCGGTTTTCGTTGATCTGGGGTTTGATCTTCAGGGAGATGCCCACATCCTTGTACTCGTAATTGCTGTAGGTCTCTTCCGAGGAGGTGGTGCCGATCTTGGTCAGGTAGGGAATGTTTTTACCCACCGTGATGGTGGCCTCCTGGTTGTCCGTGGTCATGATCTGGGGAGTAGACAGGATCTGAACATCCTTGTCCTTCTTAAAGGCCCGCACCACCGCGGCCAGGTTGGGATACTCGATGCCGCCTACCACGATGGATTCGGCCATGGCCCCCACGGAAAACCCGCTGGGCAGCCCGCCCATGGCCATGCGTGCCACGTTTGCATAGCCCGTGTCGCTGCCACCACCGAACCCCACGGCGTATCCCCCGTCCTTGTCATCATAACTGCCTTTACCACCCACAAGCCATTCGGCGCCCAGTTCAAAATCCTTGTTGATGTTCACTTCGGCAATGAGGCACTCGATATAGACCATGGACCGGGGAATGTCGAGTTTTTCGATAATCTCCTTGAGCACCAGGTAGTCGTCCCGCTCGGCCATGATGATCAGGCTGTTGGTGGAAGCATCGGCCGTGATGTTGATGGCCTTTGAGAGCACCGGCGCCAGTTTTTTGCCCTCGGCAGTTGCATCCCCCTGTTTCTCGGGCAGCATCTGCAGAACCTTGGCCAGCTCCTCGGCATCGGCATTCTTCAGGTAGTAGACATGAATCCGTTCCTTGCCCTGCTGCACTTTCTTGTCCAGCAGGGTGATCAGCTTCCGTATTTTAACGGTTTCCGACTCACTGGCCAGCATGATCACCACGTTGGCCCGATCATCAGCCACCAGCCGGATTTTGTCCGTGGGTTCGGTGCCACCCCGCTGCGGGGGTCCGCCCCGGTCCACCGCCTCCCTAAACACCACCTCCAGAATGGAAACCATTTTTGACGCGTCGGCGTATTCCAGCGGAATCACGGACACCTGCCGGCCGATGCCCGTGACATCAATAGCGTCAAGAATTCTCATCAGCCGCTGAATGTTGGAATAGGCGTCGGTGAGAATCAGCATGTTGGTGGAGGGGTAGGCCAGCAGCACGCTGTCCTTGGAAACCAGGGGGGTGAAAAGCCCCTTGATCTCATTGGCATCGGCATACCGCAGGGGAATGATCTGGGTCACCAGTTTATCGTCCGGCGCTCTGCCCTCTTTTACCAGACCGGTTTCGATACTCTTGGACCGGGCGTCACCCGCCTTGACCACTTTAATAATGTCGCCCGCCTCCACCGTGGCAAATCCATACACCTCCAGCACCGACTCAAATACCCGGTAGGCCTCTTCCACGGGAATCTTGGAAGGGCTGATCACTGTGACCTTGGTGCGCACGTTCTGGTCAAGCACAAAATTCTTACCGGTAACCTCGCTGATGAACTTGATGAAAACCGCCAGGTCCACATCATTGAAATCCACGGAAACCAGGTTCTCTCCGTCATCGGCAGCCGTCGGCAACCCCTCCGGCAAGGAGGGCGCGTCCGAGACCTGGTCCACTAACGTTTTCCGAACCGGCTGGGGACGTTTCACCGGCAGATCTCTCCGTTCCCGAATCCTTTGAAGCAGGGCCGGGCCCGGGGCCGGCTCTTCGGCCGCCAGGGGGTAAACGCCCAGCAGTACGCCCGTGCAGACCGCCACAGATACCAGTTGCCTTATGCCATATTTCATCATTTTCTCCGCGAAAAAATATTCCCGGCTTCCGCCAGAATCGTCAAAGCCTATTGAACGTTATAATGGATCAACTCCCGCTGTCCGCCCCGGTTGACCTCAAGCACCACAGCCGACGCGTCACTCAGGCTCTTGTAAACCTCCATGCAGTCATCCACGGTGCTGATCTTTTTCCCGTTTACCCCCACGATCACATCCTTGCTCTGCAACCCCATCTCCTGAAAGATAGAATCCGGTGCCACGCTCTCCAGGCTGAGGCCATCGGGCTGACCGTTGGTAAAGTGAGGACGGATGCGGACACTTCGCATCAGATCATTGACATTGTTGAACGCGCTCTCCATTTCGCTGCGATCCAGTGTAACGTTGCGCACACTGGCGGCCCTGTCCAGTCCACTGGCCCGGCGGCCGGCAGCCGCCGGATTGAAACGACTCCGTCCCGCATCCTCGGCAAAAAGCGCGTCGGTCATTTCCAGGACCTCATCCACCCCGTTGACGGTCAGCACCACCCGTTTTCGGAGAATCAGCTTCACCGTTGCGTTATCAACGGTATCCCCGACCTTATAAAGGTCCTGCTGCCGCTCCCGGGTCCGCTCGATAATGGCGTATGAATCCTTGCCCATGCCCGAGATGGTGCCCACCAGCGTTAAGGCCAGGTCGGTTTTCTTCAGGCTGGTCACGTCGATTTCCGGTTGTACGGCCACTTCGCTTTTGGTGGCCTTGAACAGGTTGCGCCCGGCAATGGCCGAATAGGCGGAAACGGGTTGCCGGGTGACAGCGGGACGATCGGAGGCCGGATTCCGGGTTCCCGGCGTCGCTGAAACGGCATTCATGCTGAACCGGGCTGTCACCATGCCGTAAAACAGGTCCACGCCCATATAGGCCGCCAGCATGATCAGCAGCAGATTCGCGATGACAACACCCCTTTTAATCATTCGTGACCATCTCCATCCACGACCATTCCTGTTTCACCTATTTAAACGAGACTTTCGGATCGGCCAGTGTCCCGGTAAAGGAAATCGGCAACCCTTTTTCCCCGGCGTTTTGCCCCAGCACCATCTCCACCGGCAGGGACTCTCCCAGCTTGGCCACAAGGGACGCCTGGGGCCTGACAAACCCCTTCACCCGCAACAGGCTCTGGCCATACGGCTGTCGCACCTGAATCTCTCCCGACAGCTCGCCATCCAGTTGTTCGCCGCTGCCGGTGCAGTTTTCTATCCGCACCCGGTTCCCCTCCATGACCACGGCTGCCTCAATCCGGTCAAAAGCCACGGTATCGATGGAAAAAACCGGAGCGGAAAGGGCCACCACCACATCAGACAACACCACATCGTATTCTGCAAGTGGCCGGCCGCCGTTGTCAAGGACCGCTTTTATATGTCCGGCGGCCGTACCTTTGATCTCGTGGGGCAGCAGGCGCTGGACCCCCTCCATGGCCCCCAGCGCCATACCGGAAAAGGCGACGTCAAGGGTCCAGGCGTCTGTCTTTCTGTCCTGGCCGCAGACGCCCTTAAAACGCCCATCGAATGTCCGGCCCTTGAATGACAAGGGACGCCGATGGCGCCACATGGAAAAGACGGACGGGGTGACCTTCACATACTCAAAATCTCCATAGGGCCTGTCCTGCCAGAAGACCGACACATCCGCCATGCGTACACTGAAAGGCAGGGCGGGCCGCAACGCGCCGATACGAATCCGCATGTCCGGATAAATGCCACCGGCACGCTGTTCCAGAAAGTCACGCACCGCCTGATCCGGAAACAGCAGCACCATGAAAAGGGCTATCATCGCAAGGGAATACGCCGCATAGGCGATCAGGATTTTCCGTTTGCCGGTCATGGGTGGTTTTAGGCTCATGTGGTTACGGTCTCCACCCGCAGCACCGCCTCCACGCCACCACCGCCACCCTTTTCCTGTGCCGCGATGGAGAGACGGGTGACAAACACCATGGCGTCAGCGGTCTCAATCATATGAAGGTAGGAAACCAGCCCCTGCAGGTCAACGCCCTCCAGTTTCATCTCAACAACGGAGAGTTCACTGTTCTGGCCCGATACAGACGGCCGCATATAGGCGATATGATCCTTGATGCCGGCCCTGCCGGCCAGCCGGTCCAGAAACGAAAAAAGCGTAAAGTCAGCCCCCCGCCCGGACTGGCCGGCAGCGGCCCTGGCCGCGGCCTGCTGCATCCTTTCATGTTCCTGCTGCAGGGTTATCATCTGTTTCAGGTCGTTCTGCCGGGACGCCAGCTGGACCACCAGGGTCTCCCGCTTGTCGGAAAGGGGAGCGGCCACCCCTTTCCAGAAAAAAAGCAGCAGCACCGCCGCCACCCCGATACAGACGGCATACCGCTCCCGTGGGGTCAGGCCCCTGAAAAATGTCGCCGCTCTTGACATCAGTGGCTGTATCATGACTTCAGCTCCACCTGCAACTTGAAGTGAACCCGTTTATCGGCTTTATCCATGGTGGCGGAACTGATGACAACGGTCCCGAACAGATCACTCTCCTCAAGCCTGTTTTTCATGGTGTCCACGGACTGAAAAGCATCCGTGTTGCCGGTGACGGAAACATCATTGAGCCCCGCGTCCAGGCGGGTGATCACCACATCCGTCTCCTGGGGCACCAGGCGGCTGATGTCGTTCAATATATCCACCTGGTAAACAGTCCGGTCCAGTCCGGCAGGCAGGCCACTGGATTCACGAAGCCTGTCGATCTCGTAGCGCATCATCTCGGCAGACGGTGCTGCCGCCGATTCGGGAAAGCACTCCCGGAAAATCGCCTGCCGCCGGGCATCCACAGTCGCTATGGACCGATTGAGAGAATAAAGGTCGTAAAAAAAACCCATCAGGCCGAGTACCAGCACCAGTGCCGCCAGCGCGGCGGTGCCACCGAACAGGTACCGGTATTGCAACCACCTGGCCGCCAGGGAGAACTCCCCTTTCCGAAAATTAATACAGGGCTTCCGGCTTTTCTTCAGCAACGCCGGGCAG
The DNA here is from genome assembly GCF_000018405.1 of Desulfosudis oleivorans Hxd3. Lineage (NCBI taxonomy): Bacteria > Pseudomonadati > Thermodesulfobacteriota > Desulfobacteria > Desulfobacterales > Desulfosudaceae > Desulfosudis > Desulfosudis oleivorans. The sequence continues at coordinate 1,222,654 of NC_009943.1, read as the reverse complement.
AGCGCCATGTCCAGAAGGCCCGGCTCCCAGGTATGGTCGGGCCGGCCACCCGTCACCAGGGAAGAGCCGTCCGCCATGTTAAACGGCCGGGCATCAATTCCCAGGCAGTCGGCAACCGTTTTTACCGCCTCCCCTGCCCGGGAATCGGCACCGGTCACAAAGACGTTTTTCAGCCCCGCGGCAACCCCTGTTTCATATTCATAGGCCAGCAGGGTCTGGCGCAGGCCGTCGCGCAGCGCAGACCGGCCCGCCTCCTGATCCGGCGGCGGGCCGGCTGAAAAAAACCGGATCCATTGGGCATCCCCGCCGCCAACCACGGCCGTTGTCACATACCCACCGGTAGTCTCCACCAGCAGGGCTTCCTCAATATCTGCCGACAGCACCGCGGCGGCGGCCCATCCTCTGGGCACGATCATTTCCGGCTGCAGACCGGCACCGGCAAACCCGTCAATCCACTCCTTCACCTTTTCCTTGTGTACCGCCGCGGCCAGCACCTCGACGCCCGCCTCGTTTTCCTGGGAAACCGCCGGGAAAAGCACCACAAAATCGATAAACAGGTCCGCCGGCGCAAAAGGCAGCAGCGGCTCCAGTTCATAGGCAATCACCTTTTCGATCTTCCGGGGGTCGGCAAACGGCATATGAATACGCCTGTAGGAGACCTGCCGGTCCGGGAAGGTGGCCACGCAGGCCGCACCCGACCAGTCGGCCCGGTGACCCAGGGCGTCCAGCACACCGGGCAGCACCTGCCAGGGGGAGACGTCCTTTCCCATTGCCGCATGGGCGTGGGCCTCTATGCGAAGGCCGCTTTCGCCGGGGCCCACCAGAACCGCGCAGACCGTGGTGTTGCCGATATCAATACCCAGAACCCTGCCGTCCATGCCGAACCGCCAATCCCATTTAAATCATTATAAATCGAACCATATATACCCCATCACGACTGCCACTTCAACACCCTGCACTCCCATTTACCGGTTTTTTCGTTCTGAACCCGGCGCACCACTGCTGTTTGTGTAACCTGCAGCTCCCCCAGAACGGCGGTGGCCTCTATCTGAAAAAAGTCGCTCCGGGTGGTGATCAGGGCCGGTGAAATATTGATCTCCTCGCACCCGGGGGCCTGTTTGTACCAAGTGTCACCGGAAAGGTCATGGACATAAAGACCGTTGGACATCTCTGACCGGAACGCGTCCATCTCAGCGGCCAGGTGAGCGTCTTCCACCTCCGGAATAAGAACCGCCAGCACGTAAACCGGCGCGGTGTTGATGTTGATCCGGCCCGGAAAAGTGAACCCATCGCCCTGGGCCACCTCCACCATGCCAAAGGTGGTCACCATGTCTGAAATCCCGTAGCTGGCGTCAATGGCGTTAAAAATACCGGCCGACATTCCCTTTACCAGGGCCAGTTCACTCACGTCGATCACCGGGCCGTTCCGGCAGGTATAGGACGGGGTCAGGCCCTGGTAGTAATCGGATTCGGCGCCGAAATCCTCGGTGGCATCATCGTCCCCGGAATCGAGCCAGTCCTTGATGGCATGCAGAATTGCCACCGGCCGGATATCGTAGTCCGGCCCGCTGAAAATCTTGACCAGTTCCATCAGGCGGTACCACAGGACCTCCTGGTCACCATTGACCTGCCGCCCTTCCGGATACTGCACAAGGGCATTGACCTGAATACGGCCCATCAAATCGGTGATACGAAGGGACAGGCTCCCTTTTTCAAAGGGGAACGCTTCCACGATCCCCTCCAGCGCCATCGGATCGGCCCATGTCTCCTGAATGGAATCTATTTCGGTATTGATGCGGTCATCTATCAACACGGCCCGGCCGATATGGATGCCCGACGCCGCCATGTGGGAAAGGGTCACCCGGTCCCGAAACACCATGACCGCGTCCATGCCGGTACGGGCCCGCCGGTTCACCGAAAACAACACCGCCGTCAGCAGGGCGATGATCATCAGCACCGCCAGAATGGCCACGCCCCGGTCACCGGCGATCTGTCTTCTTTTTCGCAAAATCGTCATTCCACCGGCTCCCGGTAGACCGGCAGGTCCACTATGGTTTCAAAAGGATAGCGCCGCCCGTCAGCATCCAGCACCAGCTGAATCCCCACGGCCCGCGGCGTGGCATAATCAAACTCACTGGAGTCTGAATCCCAGCGGTCATACTCCCGTCCGTTCCCGTCATAAAACAGCAGATCCAGGGAAGCGATGTTTTCACATACGATGGGGTCTTGTCCCTCTTCCGTGTCCGCGTCATATTGAAGCACCCGGTCGTTTCGCATCAGCACGCGGGTGTCACGCCCTTCGGGGGTGTACAGATAATAAACGATACGCCCCGCCTCAGCCGTCAGCCCCCTGTCCAGCGGCACATGGGAAAAGGCGACAAACCGCATCCGCACATCCTGACCGATACCGTTGGCGACAAACCGGTAGGGATCCGGGTCGGTATCAAACCCCGGTGTCTCATAGGCCGGCGGCACCGCCACATAGACCGACCGGAGATCCCGGGCCATCCGGTCCAGGCAGGAACGGGCCGAGTCATAGGCAACGGCGCTCCGGCTAAGGGACTCGGCATTGCCCAGCAGGCTGTTGAGCCCCCCGTACATGGCCGTGGTCAGCAGGGCAAACACGGCAATGGCCACCAGGAGTTCAAAAAGGGTAAACCCCCCGGCCCCCTGGGTTGCCACCAGGAAGAGTCTTCCGGACCGTCTATTCGGAGGAAAGCCAGTCATAGGCCCTCAATGTATAGGTGCGTTCCGCGTTGTTCAGGGTTACTGTCACGTTCACCTGTGCCAATCCTTCCACGGCATCCCCGCCCAGCACGCCCGGCACCACTTCGGTAATGGAAAGGTCCCACCGGTAGCCGGGATGATCGGGAAAATCCCCTCCGGTGCCGGCCCGTCCGGACACCACGTCAGCCATGGCGGCCTGGGCCAGCAATGGGGCCACGGTGTTAAATCGCGCGGCCTCCTCCACTGTCACGGTCTGGGAAAAAAGGGAGAAAAACCCCACCATGGCAATGGCCAGAACGGACATGGCGATGAGAACTTCCATCAGGGTAAACCCCCGCCGCCCCGCCGCCCGTGGCCAGGAATACCGCCAGGTCCTTTTTCGTTTGCGATCAAAGTTCCGCATACCCGTCCACCATTCTGACCCGGTTGATAAACGGCTCAATAATAAAAGAGATCCGCCGGCCCCGGTCCCGCATATGAATCACGGCCCAGTCCGAGTAACCGCCGGCATGAAACACAATATCCACCACCCCGGTTTGCGCGGTATCACTGCCGGCAAAGATCACATGCTCAACGGTCAGATCATCCGAAAGCGCCAGGCGCCGGGTGCCTGTGGTCTCCGGGCCGGGGACGTCGGCTTCCGGCGTTTGGCCGGCGAGCGCCGCCATTTGCGCCGGCAGATTGCCCGAAGTTGCCCCGGGCAAGGCCGTCAATGTCTGGCGGGAGGTGTCCACCTGAAGCACGTAGGGATGGCGGTCCATGACCGCTTTTGACTTGAGGACCCGGGTGGTGGTGATAATCCAGCGCGCGGTCTTGTTCCTGCTGTCTGAAAATCCGATATTTGAAACACGGGGAAAGGTCACGGACAGAACGATGACCAGAAGGGCCAACACGACAATCAGCTCGATCAGCGTGAAGCCATCGGGGTGTCGCGCCGGACTGTTATGTGTGGAGGGGGATAACAGAGCAGCCTCCAAAAAGGAACAAAAAAAAGACCGGTACGGCTATACGGGGGAAAGGGGAGCCGGACGGTGACCGGGGGTCACCGGGTCATTCGATCTCCCAGCTTTTGATATCCGCGTATTTTCCTTCGCCGCCGGGCGCGCCGTCGGCCCCGTAGGAAATGATATCAAAATCACCATGGACGCCGGGACACATGTAGACAAAAGGATTGCCCCACGGGTCGCGGGGAACCTTCCCCTTTTCCAGGTATCCGCCCTCCTGCCAGTTGTCCGTATTGCCGCTCTCCGGCTTGCGCACAAGGGCCTCCAAGCCCTGGGAGGTGGTGGGATAAGCGCCGTTGTCCAGCTTATAGAGCTTCAACGCCGTGGAAATGGCCTCAATGGTAGTGGCGGCCTTTATCTTCTTGGCCTCGTCGGGTTTTCCCAGGATGCGGGGTGCCACTGTGACGCCGATGATGCCGAGGATGACCAGCACCACCAGCAACTCGATCAGCGTGAAACCCGGGCTGAAGTTTTTTTTCTGCACAGAAGAACGTTGGTTAGAATACATAGATAGATAACATAAGGAAGATTTATGGGGTGATGGACAGACGGAAGCAGGGGCCGGCGACAGACCGGGACCCCCGCCGCGACAGCAATACGCCGGTTAACTGCCGTTTATTTTTTCCCTCAACCCCTGGGAACACTTGAAGGTGACCACTTTTCGTTCGTCAAGCATCAGGTCGTCGCCGGTGGCCGGGTTTCTGCCCTTGCGTGCCTTTTTCTCCTTGACGCAGAACTTGCCGAATCCGCTGACCATCAGGTTTTCGCCGTTTGCAAGGGTCTCTTTGATGATTTCCAGGAGCTCCTCGACCAGTTCGTCACACCGTTTTCTCGGAAGGCCTGTCTCTTCCTGCACAGAATCGATTATCCTGCTTTTTGTCAACGTCATACCCTTACTCCTTTAGAAATATTTGTGCTGCCCAAAAGATTTTCGCGCGACCTGATGGTCAAACATATATTCTTCACCGGCCCCTGCAACCCCTTCTGCCGGGCTTTCGTCACCGGCTCACGTCCAACTGTCTGATATAGATACGATCAAAGCCATCCTTTGTCAAGGAAATATCTTTCTAAAAAATTTGGCGGATCATACCTATTATATGGATTATACAGTCTGTTTTTATTGCCCCGTCAAACCCGGCATCACGGCAGGCCGACATCCCAGTTCCACATCCCCGGCCGCTGCCTGATTTTCACGCCCGGCGGCGGGCTGTGGTGGAGATGAATAAAGAGCGCATACCCGTACTGTTCCAGGATTTTCTGCCGGGGCCGCAGATCCACCATCCAGTCGGGATACAACCACACAAGGCCGCTGTGCTTCTCGGCCCAGGCATTTTCCTTCCTGGGGCTTGAAAACAGTTTTTTCTCCCGAACCGGTCCCGGCAGGGTACGGGCCACGCACAGGGGCAGGCTGCCCGAAACAACCACTCCCAAGGGGACCGGGCTCTGGCCCGGAATGACCGCGTAATCTTCTTTCCCCAGCTCGGGGCTCACGATAACACCGGAAAAACCCATCCCTGCCAGTACCTGAATCGAGACCCCGTTTGCCTGGTTGCAGAACGGCCCGGCCCACAGGTCCAGATTTCTTGTCCGTTCAAACAGGGATATCTGCCAGGGCGCGTTCAGCACGAACCGCCGGGCACCCTGTTTGACCATACGGTTCACCAGCGCCTGCCACCGGTCTGCGTCCTCCTGCCACACCACCGGCGGCAGCCAGAGCCACTGTTGGGCATTCAGCCTGGCGGCACCTCTGGCTCCCTCAAGAGAGAGCCAGAAGCCCACACTGTGGGCCTGCCTTCCCCTTGGCAGGGACCGGTAAACCGTCATCTCTTCCGGCGACCTGGATGCCGGCCGTCGCTGCCGGGCCGCCCGGTCCGGTGCGGCCGAGGTTGTTTCCCGGCAGGGGGCGTCAGTCAGTTCAGCCGCCAGATCCCCGATCATGGTTTCCAGGGCGTCTTCCATGCGGTCAATGAGAAAAACCGGTGTTCCGGCCGCGGGCACAGCGCCACGGACCTTTAACACCAGCCGGCCCCTGGCCGGTACGGCGGCCGGCACCCGAAGCAGGCTGTGGCCGGGCTTGTCCTCGTAACCAATACGCAGCAGGTCCCCCTTGATCAACCCCATGCGGGGGGAGAGGGCCGGCCTGCCGCCGTCGCTCTTCACCCGTCCGGCCAGAAGCCCGGACCCGGTCTGCTCCTCCTGGCCTGACGGCGGATAGGGCCGCTGGGGCAGAAAGTTGTAGTGGGTGGTTTTTCTGCCCAGGGCCTGTTCAAGATAGCCCATGGCATCCTTTTTAATCTTCGGGTCGTTGCCGTGGTCCCGCAGCATTTTATAGGCAGTGGTGGTGTAGTAAACATAGTGGGGCCCTTTTTTACGGCCCTCTATCTTCCAGGCGGTGATCTGCGGCAGGGGCAGCAGGGTCTTGGTGAGCACGTCCACGGAAAAATCAAGACAGGAAAACCAGCGGCCCTCGGACCGGCCCTGGGTGTAGGTCCGGCGGCAGGGCTGCACGCACCGACCCCGCAGCCCGCTTTTGCCGCCCATGTAACTGCTCCAGTAGCACCGGCCCGACACCCCGTAGCACAGGGCCCCGTGAACGAACACCTCCAGGCTCATGCCCGGGGGACAGGACTGGGCCATCTGCTTGATCTCATCGATGTGAAACTCCCTGGGCAGCACCACCCGGCTGACACCCAGGGCACTGGAAATCAGGCCCAGCGCCTTTGAAAAGGTGACCGCCCCCAGGGTGGAAAGGTGCAGTTCTCCTTTAAAACCGGCCTGTTTCGCCAGTTCCACAACACTCAAATCCTGAACGATCAGCGCGTCGGCGCCCACCTCTCTGCCAAGGATGTGGACCAGCTGCCGGACCTGGGGAATCTCCCCCGGACGGACCAGGGTATTAAGCGCCACAAAGACCTTCACCCCTTTTTTATGGGCCAGCTCCGTCAGCGCGCGAAGTTCACCGGGCGCAAAGTTTTCTGCCGCCATGCGGGCGGAAAAACTTTTCAGGCCGCAATAGATCACGTCGGCGCCGGCAGCCAGGGCCGCCAGAAACGATGCCTTTCCCCCGGCCGGGGCAAGAATCTGGGGTTTATGGTTTTTTGTGTCGATCATCGGGCTCTCTTTTCCGTCCTGTGAAGGCTCCAAAGGCGGGACCGGTTGCGTTACCGCAGGGCATTATACCCTTGCCCCTTCAGGGCCGCAAGTGTTATAACCCGGATATCTCATGAAATATTTGAGGTAACGGCCTCAAACAGAAATAAATTTCCAAAAATTCCAAGGAGCATGAAAAATGAAAATCGCCGTCAGCGGCAAAGGCGGAGTGGGAAAAACAACCCTTGCTGCCCTTCTGATAAGGGCCTTTAACGATCAGGGGAAAAAGGTGCTGGCCATTGACGCCGACCCGGACGCCAACCTGGCCGCCGCCGTGGGCATTCCAGGCGCGGACGCCATTGTGCCCATTGCCGAAATGAAAGAGCTCATTGCCCAGCGCACCGAATCGGTGCCCGGCTCCATGGGCGGATTTTTCAAGCTCAACCCCAAAGTGGATGACCTGCCCGAGGCTCTGTCGGCCAGAATGGGCAACATCAAGCTGATGCGGCTGGGCGGGGTCAAGGGTGGGGGGGGCGGGTGTATCTGCCCGGAAAGCACCCTGCTCAAGGCCCTGATGACCCACATCACCCTGCTGCGGGATGAGGTGGTGGTGATGGACATGGAGGCCGGCCTGGAACACCTGGGCCGGGCCACAGCCCAGGGCGTAAACAGGCTGATCGTGGTGGTGGAGCCGGGCCGGCGCAGTATTGAGACGGCCCGGCAGGTCAAGCTTCTGGCGGGCCAGATTCATTTAAACAACGTATCGGTACTGGGCAACAAGATCCGCACCGACACGGACAAGGCCTTTTTGCAGGAGCAGCTTCCCGATTTCGACTTTCTGGGATTTATCGAATATAACCAGGGTCTTGTAGATTCAGATGTCCAGGGGCTTTCTCCCTACGATGCGGTACCGGCCCTTCGTGAAAAGGCCCTTTCCCTGATTGAGGGGCTAACGTAAATGACGGACAGCACACCCCCACGGAAGAAACGCGCAAGGCCGCGGCGAAAAGAGCGCCCCCCTGTCACCCCGAGCCTTCGAAAAAAAACCGCGGCAAAAAGCAAAAAACCCCGGCGCCCCGCCCTCAAGCCGGGCAGCGATCCCCGGCTGAAAAAGGTATTTGCCGCCATCGGCGTGCCTGAACAGGCCCCCTTTTCCCCGGACCCGTTTCAACTGGAGGCCCTGAAAGCGGTGCGGACATCGGACTGCATCGTCACAGCGCCCACCGGCGCTGGAAAAACGTGGATTGCCGAGCAGGTGATTGCCGCCATGCGGAAAGAGGGCAAAAAGACATGGTACGCCTCACCGCTCAAGGCCCTGAGCAACTCCATCTACGAACTCTTTTCCGGCATGTTCGGACCGGAAAATACCGGCATCCTTACCGGGGACCGAAAAGAAAATCCCAATGCCCCCATCATCGTCGGCACCACCGAAATCCTGCGCAACCAGCTTTACGACTCCATGTACAGCGGCGACGACCTGGACACCGACTTTGTCATTCTGGACGAGGCCCATTTCCTGGGAGACGAGGATCGGGGCGTGGTGTGGGAAGAGACCATGATCTACCTGCCCCGGCGCATTCCCATCCTGATGCTGTCCGCCACCATCGGCAACCCGGACCAGATTGCCGCATGGCTTTCCACCATAAGACAAAGGCCCTGCCGGGTGGTAAAAGAGACCAACCGGCCGGTGCAGCTTTACCCTCTCTTTCTGCATCCTTCCGGCACGCTCTTTCCCCTGCTGCGCGAATCCTCCGGGACCGGCCCCCGGGGCCTGTACAAGCGAATGAATGATTTTATCAAGGCCCGGGTCCAGCTGGCGCCGGCCCACCGGCTGCCGCCCGTAAACGAAATTTTAAATGTGCTGCGCAAGTACAACCTGCTGCCCGCCATCTTCTTCATGAAGTCCAGGGCCGACTGCGACAAGGCCCTTGATCTGTGCGACGACCAGAACAGGGCCGTTGATCCGGAGCGGTGGCGCTGGCTGGAGGAGCGCATCGACCGAATGGTGGCCGCCACCCCTTACCTGGCAGGCCACAAACAGCTTTTGCTGATCCGGGACCGGGCCGTGGCGGCCCATCACAGCGGTCACCTGCCCGTATGGAAAAAAGCGGTGGAAACCTTCATGAACGAAGGGCTTCTGGACGCGGTGTTTGCCACCTCCACGGTGGCGGCCGGGGTCAACTTTCCGGCCCGCAGCGTGGTGATTCTCAATTCCGACCGGTTCAACGGCAAGGATTTTCTGCCCCTTTCTTCCATCGAGTTTCACCAGATGACCGGCCGGGCCGGCCGCCGGGGCAAGGACAACATCGGTTTTGCCGTAATGGTGCCGGGCAAGTTCATGGACTTAAAACACGTGGCCCAGGTGGCCGATGCCCCGGCGTCGGATATCTACAGCCAGATCAAGATTAATTTTTCCATGGTGCTCAACCTGCTCCTGAGCCACACCCCGGACCAGGTCAAGACATTGCTGAACCAGTCCTTTGCCCTGTTTCAACGCACCCAGAGGGGCATGGCCGCCGATAACGTTCTCTGGGACGATTTTATCCGTCACCTGGACTTTCTCAAGGATACCGGGTTTGCCGATGAAGCGGGCCGCCTCACCGACGACGGCATATGGGCCTCCAACCTGCGGGTGGACCACCCCCTGATGATTGCCGAAGGATTCCGGCTCTCGTTGTTCCCGGAAGACGACCCGGCCCTGCTGGCAGCGGTGGTGGCCGCCTTTGTCAACGAACGCCAGGTGGTGGACAGCCCGGCCGTGGAGCACGCCGCGCCCAAGTCCCTGCGCCGGGTGTTCAACAGCCTGAAACACGCCATGACGCCCTTTACCCGGCACATGAAAAAAAGAGGATTTGAACCCACTGATCTCTTCCTGGCGCCGGCGGTAACCATGCACCAGTGGGCCACGGACATGGACTGGGAGGATGTGGTGTTCCGGACCGGCAGTGAGGAGGGGGATCTGGCCAACCTTGTTTTCCGGGCCGCGGACAACCTTCGCCACATCGCCACCCTGACCGACATCTTTCCCCGGGCCGCGCAGAGCGCCAGGGAGGGCGTTGATCTGATTGTTCGGGAGCCGCTGGTATAAACACGACCCAATCCAAATCGGGATCGGGATCGGGATCGGTATCGAGCGGTGCCGAATGAAAGGGATCAAAGATTCAAGGGCTCAAGGGGGAACAGGAAGCATTTAAACCGGGGATACTCAGGAATCTTGCTCTTACTCTTGCTCTTGATCTTGATCTGGCAACGGAACCAGGAGCTAAGCCCCTTTACAGAAGTTTCGATCCCGATAGCGATAGCGATTTCGACGGAACAGGGAGAAACATGAACCGCCTGTTTCAACGAAGACTCATATCGATAATCTCCCTACTGGTGATAGTGGCCTGCTCCGGCCCGGCGCCGGCGGCCCGGACCTTCACCCTTGCCAGCTACAACGTGGAAAACCTGTTTGACGCGGTTTACGACGGCACCGAGTATGACGATTATGTGCCCGGCTCAACCCAGGGCTGGAACAAAAAGATGGCCGATATCAAGACCGCCAACACGGCAGAGGCCATTGGTGCCATTAACGCCGACATTGTCTGCCTTCAGGAGGTGGAGTCGAAAATAGCATTAAAAAATCTTCTGACCCGGCTCAACACCCCGAAACAACGCTACCCCTTTTACGCCATCGCTCAGACTCCCACGCCGGTCCGGTGCGCCCTTGTTTCGACCTTTCCCATTGTGCATACGCAAGACATCGTTCCCGGGGAAGGACAAAGGGCCATTTTAAAGGCCGTGCTCTCCATCGATAAAAAGCATCTGACCGTGTTTATCTGCCACTGGAAATCCAAAAGCGGGCCGGAAAGTCGGCGCATTCCCTATGCGGCAGCGCTTCGCAAGGCCATTGAAAAACTGCCGCCCAATACCGATTTCGTAATCACCGGCGACTTTAACGCCAACTACAACGAGCACCAGACCTTTGCGGATGTGGCCCGTTTCAACGACACCCAGGGCGTCACCGGCATCAACCATGTGATCAAGACCCTTCACAACGACGCACTGGTCGATGAAAAGATACTGGCAGACAGCCGTAATGAGCTGCTGCTCTACAACCTCTGGCTGGAACTGCCCGAGTATCGGCGCTGGTCCTACAACTTCTTCGGGAAAAAAGAGAGCCCGGACAACATGCTCGTTCCCCGGTCCCTTTACGATAAAAAAGGCATCGACTACGTGGACAACTCCTTTGACCGTGTACATGCCGACCTTTTTTTTGACAACAACCGCGTCTACCGCTGGCAGCGGGCCGACAGGGGCAAAGGCCGTCACCTGGGCAAAGGATACTCCGACCACCTGCCCATTCGGGCGACATTTACAACGTCCCCCTGACCGGCAGGTTTCTTCCTTTTTTATTGGTATGCTGTCGAAATCGAACTTGATGCACCGCATAAAATTAAACAATCATTTTCCTCACCTGTTTTTCAGTGTACTTTTCTTGGCGGCAAGAAAAGTACCAAAAGACCCGGCCCGCTGTTCCCGAAAAAAGCGTTTGCGCTCGGCTGCGCTGCAATGGGCACAACAGACCGATTACGACTGATTGCCGTAACATGCCGGACTGATGTCCGGCGCTCCCGGGTAACAACCGCAACAACCATACCGATCCGGATGCCATCAACGGCTGTAATAGAAATTTCAGTATTGATTATAAAAAACAAACTGATTAAAGTGATCTGAAACTGATAGAATACGGGCAGGCGCGGCCCACGACTGTTTTTCGATGCACGGCCTTCGCCTGGCCCCAGCCATAATTCCGGGAGAACAAGATGGCGGAAAGGGAACACTGGAAAAACCGTTCGATCTTTATCATGGCCGCCGTGGGATCGGCCATCGGCCTGGGCAACATGTGGCGGTTTCCCTATATCGCCGCCCAGAACGGAGGGGGCGCGTTTCTCATCCCCTACATGACGGCCCTGCTTACCGCCGGCATCCCCCTGATGATTATTGAATACGGCCTGGGCATTCGAACCCAGGGATCGGCCCACATCGCTCTGGGCAAAATTCGAAAACCCCTGCGGTTTATCGGGTGGATGGCCATTCTGTGTGCCCTGTTTATCAATATTTATTACTGCATCGTGCTGGGATGGACATGGAACTTTCTGCTGGCCAGCCCGGACATCGCCGTCTGGGGCGCGGACCTGGCCGCCAGCAAGGCCCATTTTTTTACCGACATACTTCATATATCGGAAGGCCCCTGGCAGTTTGGAACTATCTACCCCAATCTGCTCTGGGGACTGGTGACCACCTGGGTGGTGATCTGGGCCATCATTCGCAGCGGGCTTTCCGGCATCGGCAAGGTGCTGCTGTTTACGGTTCCCCTGCCCGTGATCCTGGTGCTGATCCTGCTGGTAAGAGGCCTGACCCTGGAGGGCAGCGCCACCGGCCTGAACCACTACCTGACCCCGGACTGGGGCAGGCTGACCGACTACCACGTATGGCTGGCCGCTTACGGCCAGATATTCTTTTCCCTTTCCGTAGGGTTCGGCACCATGATCGCCTATGCCTCGTTCATGCCCGAGGACACGGAACTACCCAACTCCGCGGCCATCACCTCATTTTCCAACTGCTGTTTCAGCTTTCTGGCGGGCCTGGCCGTGTTCAGCGTACTGGGCTATTTTGCCGTGGCCACCAACGTGCCCATGACGGAGGTCTCCCAGGCGGGGCCTGGCCTGGCCTTTATCGTCTATCCCGCGGCCCTGGCCAAACTGCCGGTCTACGTGACCTTTTTCGGCGCCCTGTTTTTAATCACCCTGCTCTTACTGGGCATTGACTCGGCCTTCAGCCTGCTGGAAACGGTCAGCGCGGCCTTGAGCGACAAGTTCGGCATCACCCGGTCCGTATCCACCACCATCACCGCGGTGTTCAGTTTTCTTGCGGGTCTGCCCCTGGCCACCGGCGCCGGTATCTACTGGCTTGACATCATGGACCACTTTATCATGTCCTATGCCATCACCACGGTGGCCATTGTGGAGTGCCTGGCCGTGGGATGGATCCTGGGGGCGAAAAATTTTGCAGCGGAAGTCAACCGGACCGCGGAAATAAAAATCGGGCCGATTTTTTCCTTTATCATCCGGTTTCTCACCCCGGCCATTCTGGGGTATTCGGTTATTCGTACCTTTGTGGATGAGATGCAGGCCCCCTACGAAGGGTATCCCCCTTCCGCTGTTTTCGCCATCGGCCTGGGCACACTTGCCCTTATCGTGATCATTGGCGCTGTCCTGACCCTGGTTCCCACGAAAAGCGACCGGGAAAACGGAATCGTCTGATTGGCAATATGAAATGTCTTGCAACAGGGAGTCGCCCATGAAAACCGAAGCCATTGTCATGCTGATTGTTGGATTCAGCCTGCTTTACGGCGGTCTTGCGTGGTGCATCGGCATCGCCTGGTTCCACAGCCGGCAAGCGGAACAAAAAGCATCTGAAAAATAAACACGGGCGCTTTGCGCGCCGCAACCCCCTGGTTCAAAGAGGTGTCTTCATGCGTCCAAAAACCTTTTTCCTGGCAACAACAATCGTGCTTCTGTGCCTGGTTGTTTTCACCGGCCCGGTTCTGGCCACGCCTTCGGCCGTCACCCTTTTTCCCAAAGGCGGCACCATCACCGAACAGGCGACGCTCACGGCAGGCGCCAACACCTTGACGATTCCGGCACGGGCAGTTCCTGCCACACTTTCGGTCCAGGTGAATGACAACCGGTTTGCCCTTTCCGGGGCCACATGGGAACGGATAGAGATTGCCCACCCGGAAAAGACGGCCCAGATCAAACAGCAGATTGAGTCGCTGAAGCAGAAAAAGGCGGCCACCGCTGACACGCGAAAAGCGGTAGCGGCAAAAATCACCTTCTGGGAACACCAGCTGTCCAGAAACTGGGAAAAATCGGACGACGCCCTGGCCGTGGGCGCGGCCCTGGAAACCCCGCTGCTTCAGGGATACCAGAAACAGACCGCGCTTTCCCGGCAGATTGAGGAGATGGACAAAGAGATTGCCGAACTTGAAAAAGAGCTGAGAAAACTGACCTCCGGTCAGGAAAACCAGTGGGCCGTGCGCATCGCGCTTTCCGGCCCGGCCGATGTCCGGTGCCCAATTGAATTTTCCTATTTTTTCCCGGAATGCGGGTTTGCGCCCGCCTACCGGCTCAATGCCGCCATGGCCAAAAATGCCGTGGACTTTTCATGGGACGCGGACATCTGGCAGAATTCCGGTGTGTCCTGGGAAAAGGTGGAGATGACCCTGACCACGGCCAGCCCTTCGTTTGATCTCGTGCCCCCGGACCTTTCGCCATGGATCATCCAGGAGCGGCCGCAGGCACCGGTTTACCGTTCATCCATGCTCATGGCTGAAAAAAGCGTTGCCGACGCCATGACCGACCAGGCAACTGCTTCGCAACCCCAGCCGGTTCTCAAGAGCACCACCACCCAGTGGCGCATGGGCAAACGCAGTGTGACCTCCGGAGAAAAGCAGCGGTTCCTGATTGCCAGCCGGTCCCTTCCGGCCCGGTTTCTGCACCTGGTGCGTCCCTCCCGGTCCACGAAAGCGTTTGTTCAGGCATCGGTCTCCCTGAAGGAGCCGCTTCAGGCACCGGAGGGAGAGGCCATTTTTCTGATAGACGGTACCATGGTGGGCCGGGGCCCCTTTTCCATGGAGGCCAGGGAGGCAACACTTTTCTTTGGCCAGGATCCCCTGGTGTCGGCCACTAAAACCCTGGTTTCAAAAAAGAGCGGCAAGGAGGGGCTGATTGCCACCGAACAGACCATCCAGTGGCAATGGGACATATCCCTGGAGAACCACCACCCCTATGGCGTGACCGCCCAGGTGGAGGAGCCCCGGCCCCAGACACGGAACAAAGCGATAAAAACCGCCTGGACCCTGGACCCGGCCATATCTGAAAAAAAGAGCGACCACCAGACCTTTGTATGGGAGATGGACCTGCCGGCGGGCAAGACACAGACCATTCAAATGAATGTTCAGGTCAATGCGCCGACCGACATGAACCTGATGCCGGACATGTGAGGAGCGTTTTTTGAGCCACCTGAGCAAATGCGTTTCGATACCGATTTCGATTTAGAATGAAAACTTATGCCATTCGCCAGCCACGGCCCGAGGTATACCGGATCGCCCTGGCGCCGCCCATGGAAGGGTTTGATAACTTTATCACCGCGTGGGTCTACCGGGGGAAAAAGACCCTGCTGGTGGATACCGGCCCGTCGGTAACAGCCGACGCCCTTTTGTCCGCCCTTGCCGAAATCAGGTGCCGGCCGGACGCTATTCTGCTCACCCATATTCACATCGACCATGCAGGCGGGATCGGCCGGGTGTCAAACGCCTTTCCCGGCACACCGGTCATCTGTCACGAAAAAGCCATTCCCCACCTGGTGAACCCTGAAAAACTGTGGCAGAGCACAAGACAGACCCTGGGGGCCATGGCCGAGGCCTACGGCCCTATTGATCCGGTACCTGAAACACGGCTGATGAATGCGACAGAGCTCTCCTGCGGTCTTTGCCGGCCCGTGATGACACCGGGCCATGCCCCCCACCACATCAGTTACCTCACACCGGACAACACCCTGTTTGCCGGAGAGGCGGGCGGGGTCAACCTCGACTTGGGAGACGGACACATCTGTCTCCGGCCGGCCACACCGCCCCGGTTCGATCTGAAAATCACCGTGGCAAGCATGGACCGCTTAATCGACACAGCGCCCGCAGTCATCTGCTACGGTCACAACAGCCTGCGGACAAATGCCGTTGAACTGCTTTGCCGCCACCGGCAACAGCTTTTTTCCTGGCAGGCGCTGATTGGAAATGAGATGGAAAAAGGCGAAACCGGCACCCTGCTTTCCCGCTGCGCAGACCGTCTGTTAAAAGAAGATACGCTTCTGGCCGGTCTGTCCCAAGTGGGCCCGGCCGTGTTTCAACGCGAACAGTTTTTTATAAAAAACAGTCTTGCCGGTTTTATCGGTTATCTTAACGACCTTCGGAGCCTTGCTCGATGAATGTGTGCAGCCCTTTGACAAGAACCCGACCTTGAATAGGTTGCCCCCTCTGATCCAGGTTTACACGTTCAGACCGCCTGTGCTATAAATGGCCATGCTCAAGCATACGAAAATCCGACACAGACAGTCATCATGAAACACTTTGCCTCTCTTATTCAAATTGCGGCCGTTGGTCTTACCTTT
Organism: Desulfosudis oleivorans Hxd3; assembly: GCF_000018405.1. Lineage (NCBI taxonomy): Bacteria > Pseudomonadati > Thermodesulfobacteriota > Desulfobacteria > Desulfobacterales > Desulfosudaceae > Desulfosudis > Desulfosudis oleivorans. Next base: position 1,206,623 of record NC_009943.1, on the reverse strand, counting down.
CTGTTGGCTGCTAACACGCCGGGAACGACCAACACACTCCCTTCCGTTACCATAAAAAAGACGTTCCTGAGTTTACAACCTCAAGACAGTATGGCCTACGCGGAGTCAGCCGTTATCAGCCCGGATTCGACGCACTTGGCCTATGTTGTTAAAAATGAGACGGGCATGCAGGTGATGACAAATGACAAGGCCGGAAAACTTTACGACCAGATTGCCAGAGGATTTCCTGTTTTTAGCCCGCAAAAAAACCGGGTTGGATATATTGCAACCCTTGCCGGCAAAAATATCGTGGTGGTGGATAAGACGGAATACCCCGGGTTTGACGGTGCCTGCTGCCTGACATTCAGCCCGGACGGAAAAAGCTTTGCCTATATTGCCCAGAAAGAAGGTAAGCAGGTGGTGCTGTTCAACGGCACACCCCATGATCCCTTTGACGCCATTGACCGCCAGATCGGGCTGGTGTTCGGCCCCGGTTCCAGCCGACTGGCCTATTCCGGTCTTGACCAGGGCCGGGTGATTCTGGTGATCGACGGGAAGCCCCAGGAACGGGCCTGGGATATCATTGACGAGATCGCCTTCAGTCCAGATGCGAAAAATATCGCCTGTATTGCCACTACTCAAAAAAAATATTTTGTCGTTCAAAACAGTACGACTTACGGCCCTTTTGACATGGCTGAGGCCCTGACCTGGGCCCCTGACAATAAATCACTGGTGTTTGTTGCCATAAAAAATGACAACTGGATAACCGTAAAAAACGGGAGGGAGATGCCGTCTGGCAAATATACGATCCAGACCGTCTTTAACCCGGTAAAAAAAGTATACGAGTACATGGTGCCCCAGATCACCCCGCCTGTATTCAGTCCGGATGCATCACGGCTTGCCTTTACCATGATCGAAGAATTCAGATACCGAATCCGCGTTGAAGATCAGAAGGGACCTCTGTTCGACAGGGTTGGCGAACCTGTCTTCTCCCCTGACTCCCGACATTATGCATATATAGGCATCGTATCCGGCAAAACAAACCAATACGCCTTCATTTATGACGGCAATCCAATAGCTACGTACGAGGGTATTGTACCACCAGTGGTCTTTTCTCCGGACGCACAGCGAACGGCCTTCCGGATCGCTAATGAGAAAGGAATGGGTTCGGTAGTAGTGGATGGCCAGAAGGCAGAATGGTATGACGATATCAGCACGCCTGTCTTCAGCCCCGATTCCAAGCATGTGGCTTACAAAGCCTTGAAAAACAAAAAGGTCTTCATGGTTGTTGACAAAAAAGAGCATGGGCCATTTGATGACACGACACCCCCTTTTTTCAGCCCTGACAGCAACTGCATGGCTTACCTGGCACGAGAAGCCCCATATTCCTGTTTTCTCATCGTAAACGATGACAAAGTGCTACCTTTTAACTCTTTTTTCAATTATCAACAAACACCGATCGTATTTGACGGGGACAACCAACTCCACTTCATTGGCCTCTTTCTTGAGAACAACCGCTTCAAAGTTTATCGCATCGACGCAGAGATAAGCTTCCAGACCGGAAACGAGGAATAGATAGAGACACAAAGACCTTTTTCGCCATCGTGCTCTTTCCCCGGCAGGCGTAAAAATACCCGATTAGGCGAAATTGACTGACAACAGGTCGGCCCATCTGTCATATATTTCTGACGATTATGAAGCGATGCCGCTCAGTTTCCGCCATATTCGCAGAGTTCCATCTGCGGCCAGCAGGCAAATACAGCACAGAAGGCAGCAGACTGTCGTCCAGTTTGCTGCCTTCTGTACCAGAGGCATGGCAAACGGAAACGGGCGATAGTGGGTAAAAGCAAGGACCGCCTCCTTCTGATCAGCAGTAAAATGGTCTCCCGGACGACAACCGTTTGCGCCGGGAAACACATAACAAACCGGATTCTTAATATTAAAAACCCCGTTAGCCACATCCATCACCGGCCCGAGGTGCAGGCTGCCAAAAGGGAGCATCTCAAGACCATAACCGAAACTTGCCTCGTAGCAGAACATCTGAGAATGGTTATAAATAAATGCGTCATTTCGGTAGATTGGAGCCCCCGGACGGCCACAATTATCCACCGGGGCACTGATGTGGGTCACTTTGGGATCAATGGCGCCCTGCTTAATGGCATAATAGGCCTGTTGAACACGAACACCTGAATAGCTCTGTTCCAGAGAATAATAGGTTCGATCCATGACCATGTTGAAAAAAATTGTTATTGCCACGCCTGCCAGTGCCAAAATTGAACGAAGCCGGCGGGACGGGATTGTTCTTTCCATGGCCACACCGGTCAGCAGCACCAGCGCCGGTATATAAACAGAAAACCACCGTACATTCTGACTGCTGCTGCCGATCACCGGCACCTTTTTTAAAAATGCGTTCCATTCAGGCGTATATAGATTCAGCGCCAAAGGTATGCCTGCCAGAACAACGGTCGCTATGAAAAGCAGGGGGTGCTCTGAGACAAAGGAGGTCCTTTTCCGCCATGTGAGCCGCCGGAAAAGAAGCACCGTCACCGCACCGATAAGTACGACAAAAGGCACTGGCCCCACCCCGAACTCAAACTCATGCCGGCCTAAAAAAAACTGAGTATTGACCATTGCCTCCCTGGCCAATGCATCCATCGGAGAACCCCACAAGGCGCCAGCCACCACCTTGACAAGATTCCCCATGCCATCAATCTGGGGCAGCAGATAGTGGTTCCGTGGAAAGTTGGCGACAAAATGGAGCACGGCAGAGAGCTTTGCCGCTGAAAGGCCCAGGGCAATCAGGCAGGCCCCGGCAAAACGGCTGATAAAGGAGATCGGAAAAAACCGCTGGGGATACAGAAAACACAGGAGACAGCCGGTGATCACAACAGACAGCAGGATGGCGGGGAGCAGGGTCTGCGTACCGGAGTAAACCATGTAACTGATCATCAGTCCTGCGGCCACCATGTTGCGTGTCCCCCTTCCGTACGTTGCTCTTTCCCGGGTTCCGGTTGACAACAGACAGATCACGACCCAGGGGATCAGCATAAAAGCGATGTAAATCAACGCCCCGATAAGCACCTTTGACCAGTAAAACCCGTTAAACAGAAAAAGAACGGCACACAGAAATGCAACCGACCGGGAACAGTCACAGGCCCGATGCATCAGCACGTAGAAACCCCAAAAGCCCAGTACTCCAAAGAGTAAAAAACTTAAACCAATTGCAGGCAAGGGACCCGTCCAGAAGGTCAGCAGTTGAACCACCGAATAGAAATAGCTGATGGGATGCGCAAAAACAGGAATGCCGCCGCAGAAAGAGGGAGAAAACCAGTAAACAGGGAACACCCCGTTCTTTTTGAACCACACATAACCGTCGAGGAGTTGCGGCAGGGTAAATCCATAGTCATGGCCCAGGAATCCGTACTTTCCTGGCAAAAAGGGACTGAAAATGAAGCCGTAACAGACGACCACGGCAAAACCGGCAACCAGAACCACTCCCTGCTTCACTGTTTTTCCAGTCAGGATCATATCCTCACCTGTCGTTGGGCCGCTCTTTCGCCGGGAAGGGAAACCCCATTGACCGCCCCTCTTCCGGTATGGCCGCAACATATCAAATAGGATACAGGATGCCAACAGCTTCTCAACGCTCGAGTCGTGCCGCCACTCTACTTTGGAAAGAGAAACCCCCTGTTGACGGTGGCTGTACTATCTATATAATGCTGGAAAGGCACATGCAATGAAACAGATCGAAACCGACATTCTTGTCATCGGCGGCGGCGCCACCGGCACCGCCGTGGCCAGGGACTGCGCTATGCGCGGCATTCCCTGCGTGCTGGTGGAGCGGACCGACCTGGCCGCCGGCACCACCGGGCGGAACCACGGCCTTTTGCACTCCGGTGCCCGCTACGCGGTCAAGGACTTTGAATCCGCCGTGGAGTGCATCACGGAAAACCGGATTTTAAAAAAAATCGCCCGCCACTGCATCGAAGAGACCGGCGGCCTGTTCGTTTCCCTTCCGGAGGACGACCCGGCCTACCATGACGCCCTGGTGCAGGCCTGCCGCAGGGCGGACATTCCCTGCCGGGAGATCGACGCTACCACCGCCCTGGCCATGGAACCCAACCTGAACCCCGCCGTCACCCGGGCTGTCACCGTGCCGGACGCCACCATTGATCCTTTTCGCCTGGCATCGGCCAATGCCTTAGACGCCTCGGAACGCGGGGCACAAATCCTGACTCACACCCGGGTCACCGGTTTTATTCAGGATCAGGATGCGGTTGTCGGCGCCCGGTGCCTGGACCGGTGCACCAGGGAAACATTTGAAATTCGGGCAAAGGTGGTGATCAACGCCTCCGGCGTGTGGGGTCAGGAACTCTGCAGAATGGCCGATATCGAGCTGGTCATGTTCCCCTCCAAGGGTGCCATGGTGATCCTGGACTACCGCATCAACAACGTGGTGCTGAACCGCTGCAGAAAACCGGCTGACGGCGACATCCTGGTGCCGGGGGACACCGTCTCCCTGATCGGCACCACCTCCCAACGCATTGCCTACGAGGCGATCTCCGATCTGCGGGTCACCGACGACGAAATCCGGACCCTGCTCAAAGAAGGAGAACGTCTTGTGCCCAACCTGTCCCGCACCCGCGTGCTGCGGGCCTTCTGCGGGGTCCGGCCCCTGGTGGCCGCGTCACCCGGCGAGACCCACGGCCGCAACATCACCCGGGGCATCGTGCTCATCGACCATCAGCAGCGGGACCAGGTAAAAAATTTTATCACCATTGCCGGGGGCAAGCTCATGACCTCCCGGCTGATGGCGGAAAAGGCCGTAAACCTGGCCTGCCGAAAGCTGGGGGAAAACCTTCCCTGCCGCACCGCTGCGACCCCCCTGCCCGGATCGGAAGAACCGATTCCCCGGGGCGTCCGCGCCCTGCCTTTTTCCGAATCCGTGGCCCAGTCGACCTACTACCGCCACGGCAAACGGGCCGACGACATTCTTGAAGAGAGCGACGGCGGCACGGGCCTGATCTGCGAATGCGAAATGGTCACCTCCCGGGAGGTGGCCTATGCCTTAAAACACCTGCACGTAAAGGACATCGTGGACCTGCGGCGCCGGACCCGCATCGGCATGGGGCCCTGCCAGGGGTTGTTCTGCGCCTACCGCAGCGCCGGCGCCTTTATCGAACACCGGCATACCGACGGCACCGATGCCACAAAAATGCTTATCGACTTTTTAGAAGAGCGGTGGAAAGGCATTCGGCCGGTGCTGTGGGGCGATACCCTGAGGGAAGCCGAATTTTCCTACTGGATCTGCCAGGGAATCTTCGGCCTGGGAAAAACCGTTGCTTCCAGCCCGGGCAGGGGAGAAGGGGTCTGTCTTGCGGATGAATTTGAATAACAGCACCGACTACGACTGCCTGATCATCGGTGGCGGCCTGTCAGGTCTTGCCTGCGGCATCACCTGCCTTGCCGAAGGGCTTTCCTGCGCCATTCTCTCCTCGGGCATGAGCGCCCTGCACTTTTCATCCGGCTCTGTGGACCTGCTGGGATATTTTCCGGAAGCCACCGTTGTGCCCGACCCCTTTGACGCCCTGCCCCGGTTTATCGACATGCATTCGGAACACCCCTACGCGCGGTGCGGCATCGACACCATAAAAGAGGCCCTGGCCTTTTTCAGGCAGGAAATGGCCAGAGCCGGGCTGCCCCTCCATGAGAACTGTTCCCGCAACCACTTTCACGTCACGGCCCTGGGCACGCTGAAGCCCACCTTCTTTTCCCAGCGAAGCGTTTTCAACCAGGAGATACGGTCGGTCATCGACCACACCCCGGCCATTACCATCATGAACATTCAGGGTTTTCGGGACTTTCATCCCGGCCTGGCCGCAGCCAACCTCAAACGGCACAAGCTGTTTTCCGCCTGCGACATTCAGTGCGCCGAGATGCATCTGCCGGAAAAGGAGAAAAACCCTTCACCGGTCCACGCCATGCGCTCCATCGACATCGCCCGGATATTTGACACCATGGACCCGGATGAAATGGCCCGTCTTATCAGAACGGCCTGCCCGGACGCCGATATCGTGGGGCTTCCGGCGGTGCTGGGAATTGAACGCCACAACGCGGTGCTGGACCGGCTGCGCCAAAAAACCGGGAAAATCATTTACGAAGTACCCACCCTTCCCCCCTCCATGCCGGGCATGCGGCTGGACAATGCGCTCAAGTCCCGGTTCGCGGCCATGGGCGGTGTCTTTATCCAGCGGGAAACCGTGGAAAAGGGGACCATCGCCAACGGCCGTGTAACCGCCATCCGCACAAAAAACCAAAACGACACCCTTACAGCGGGGTTTTATGTGCTGTCCACCGGCAGTTTCTTTTCAGGAGGCCTTGTCAGCCGGTTTGATCAAATCGCGGAGCCGGTCTTCAACCTGGCCCTGGCCCGGTCGCCTGAAGCCCGCTGCCTGGGATCGGAAAACTTTTTTGCCCCTGGGGGGCATGCGTTTCTTTCCGCCGGGGTCATCACGGATGACACGTTCCATCCGAAGACCCCGGCGGGAGAGACCGTGGAAAACCTTTTCTGCACGGGTGCGGTGCTGTCCGGCTACGACCCGGTCAACCAGGGGTGCGGCGGCGGCGTGGCCGTTGCCACCGGCTATGTGACGGGCCGGCGCATCGCCCGGGGCATCTATTCGGCCACCCGCCAGCGCCAGGACTATCCGGATTTGCCATGATCAACCTTGACAACACCAGTTTTGACCGCTGCATCAAGTGTACCGTGTGCACCGCCTACTGTCCGGTGGCCCGGGTGACCCCGCTTTATCCGGGGCCCAAGTATTCCGGCCCGGATGCCGAACGCATGCGCATCAAGACCCCTTTTCTGGCGGACAGCTCACTGGCCTACTGCAACAACTGCAAGCGGTGTGAAACGGTTTGCCCTTCGGGGGTGCGCATCACCGATTTCATCTCCCTGGCAAGAAGCACCCGGCTCAAAAAACGCCACCGGGTCCGTAATTTTCTGCTGACCCATACCGACCTGGCTGGATTTTTTGCCACCCGGCTCGCATGGCTGGCCAACTTCCTGCTGGGCCTTGGCATGGTAAAGACGGTGCTGGGCCTGTTTTTAAACATCTCCGCAAAAATCCGGTTTCCGGCTTACGCCTCCGGCCGGTTTGCCGGCGAGCTCAAGGCCCAGGCCCGTATTCAGAAAGCCTTTTCCGAGCAGGTCCTCTATTTTTACGGCTGCTATGTCAACTACAATTTTCACGATCTGGGCCGGGACGTGGTGGCAGTGCTCAACGCCATGAACATCGGGGTGATCGCCCCGGCCCAGAAGTGCTGCGGGGTGCCGCTGATCGCGGCCGGCAACCTTTCCAAGGCAAGGAAAAACGCGAATGCCAACATTCAAAGCCTGGCAGCCGCGGCAAGAGGGACAGGCCGGAAAATCGTTTTTTCCTCCTCCTCGTGCATTCTCACGGTGCAGCAGGACTACCCCGAGCTGCTGGACATGGACACATCGGCCATTGACGGCCATATCGAATTTATCACCCGGTTCCTCTATAAGAAGTTCAAGGCCGGCAACCTGCCGGCATTAAAACCGCTGAACCTGACCGCCGCCTACCACTCCCCCTGCCACCTGGAGCGGACCGGCGGGGTCATGTACACCATTGAAGTGCTTCGCCGCATTCCCGGCCTGCAACTGACACTGCTTCATTCGGAGTGCTGCGGCCTGGCCGGCACCTACGGGTTTAAAAAAGAGTTTGAAACCCTTGCCGAAGACATCGGCCAACCCCTGTTTCGCCAGATTCGGGCAACCGCCCCGGACGTGGTGATCACCGACTGCGAGGCCTGCAAGTGGCAGATCGAGGCCCATACCGGCCTTCAGGTTCTGCACCCGGTATCGGTGCTGGCCATGGCCCTGGCGAAATACTGATATGGAAACGGCCTCCGGAAACAAACAATTGGACAGACGCCCATGAAAAAACACCGCTTTTTCTTCGGCACAGCAGGATTTGCCGGCCTTGTTTTTGTCTTTATTTTCCCGCTCATCGGTCATGCCGCATACGTGTGGGACCGGCACCTGCCCGTTCCCGATGATGACCCCTCATGGAAAACGGTTGCCCGGCTGTGGGACAACCGGTGGGACGGGGGCCGGGTGATTGAGGATCTTATTGCCGTCCTGCATGGGCTGGAGGAAAAATACCCCGATCGTATTGAACCCTGTTTATGGCTGGGCCGGGCGTACTACATCAAGGGCCGGGACCACGCAAAAACCAGAAAGAAAAGTTTTGCAAAAGCCGAAGCCTATGCCGTAAAAGCCCACCAAATCGACGGCACGGACCTGAACGCCTTTTATATCCTGTTAAACGCCCTGAGCAACTGCACGGACCGCGAGTATGTCCACTCCACCTATGGCGACTGGATTTACGCCGTGGCCCCACTGCCAACCGGAGAGCTGCTGCCGGACATGCCGCCGTCGGAGAAATGGAGCAGGGCCATCGTTCTGTGGGGGCAGAGAGCCGATATCGACAGCCTTTCGGCATCCGCGCAACTGTTCGAGACCATGGCCGCCGACCACCCGGAAAACCTGCTGGCACAGATGTGGGCCTGCTATGCCTGCTATAACTGGGGCGAATACTACACCTTCAATGACGCCCATGATGAAATGGGCGTACCTTTATACAAAAAGGCCATCGCATATGCTGAAGCAGCCCTGCGGCTGAATCCCCACAGTGTTCAGGCCCACTACTGGCGCCAGGTCAGCATGGCCCGGAAAATTCAAACCGCCAATATTCTTACCCAGGCGGCCCATCTGAACCCGATCATGGAAGACCTGCTTTTCTGCGTTCGGGAAAACCCCACCTACGATTCCTGCGGGCCGGTATTCATACTGGCCACCATGGTGATCGAAGGCGGATGGGTGTGCAGAAAAGGAATGGAGATGGCCGGGTATACGGTCGAGATGCTCTTCGTGCTGCTTGAAACGGCGGAGATCCTCTATCCGGACCAGACCTATATCCCTTATATTCATGCCCGGCTGTTGGAAAACCGGGATAGGCCGGAAGCTGCCCTGCCGGTGCTGGAGCGGCTGATTCAGAAAGGGCCACCCGGGCCAAATGATCCAAGAAAAATCGAAAAGACTGAATATTATAAAGACGGCATCCGCTTGCACAGGGTTTTGTCCGAACGGCTGGCGACAATCGGCCGGGAAGAACGGTAATTGTCTGGGACCTTCCCGCGGGTTTTACATCCATTTCAAGCCGTGGTATAGAAAAAAGCGCAACATGCTCACTCAAAGCGGAATGTTTTAACATGTACGAAATCTTTGCCAACAGAAACAAGTTTGACTTTGAAATAGGCTATTTTATCAAAAGCCCATGCCGGGACTGCCACCAGCGAAAAGAGCTGCCCCGCTGCTGTGAAGCCTGTCCGGTCCTGGACAGGGTCCAGGCCGTCCTGGCCGAGGGGATATCCTGCTTCAATCATTATGCTGCCGTGTAACCGGGTATTGCGGGGAACCATGAGGGGGGACCATGCCGGACGCCACAGAGAGGCCCACCGCCCGTCTTCGGGTTGATGAAGACTCTGGCAGCGGTATCACGATTCATGTCTCAGGCGCCCTGACCATCGACTCCCACCAATCCCTTTCCGCTGATCTTCATAAAATTCTTGAGCGCCGTCAGGGGGCCTGTCCCATACGTCTGGACCTGGCCGACATCACCAGCGTGGACGATTTTGGTGTGCTGGCTGTCGAAAACTTCAAAAGCGTTGCCATACAAAAAGGATGCGGGGTGGTGGTCGTCCAGGTGACCGGGCAGGCGCAACGACTCTTTCAGCTTTTTTCCGGCATAGCAGATCTGAATGCGGTGCCTCCCCATGCCTCAGCCAGCCACGGCCTGCTGGATGTCATTCCAGAGGTGGGCAATACGGTAATCGGCGGCATCAAACGGGTCGACTCCTCCATCGCCTTTGTGGGGTCCATACTGTTTGCCTTCATGCGCGCGCTCTTTTCCCCCCGCTCTTTCCGAATGGCCGACACCATTGAACTGATCAGAAGGGACGGCGTAGACGCAATCCCCATCATCGGTCTTATCGGCATCATTATCGGCCTGATTTCGGCCTTTGTTTCATCGGTGCAGTTGACAAAACTGGGAGGCGATATCTATATCCCGGCCATGATCACCTTTGCCATGGTGGCGGAGATCGGCCCCATGATGACCGCCATCGTCGTTGCCGGCCGCACCGGTTCCGCCTATGCGGCGGAGATCGGCACCATGAAAATATCCGAGGAGGTGGACGCGCTGATTAGCATGGGGTTCGACCCCACCCTGTTTCTGGCAATACCGCGCATCACGGCCCTGGTGGTGGTGCTTCCCATTCTCACCGTCTGCTCGGTGATCTTTGCCCTGCTGGGCGGTCTGGTGGTGTGCGTGACCCTGCTGAACCTTCAGATGGGACCCTACCTGGAAGGCGTGTCGGACGCGCTTTTCATTGACGATGTGCTGTGGGCCCTTGCCAAAAGCGGCATATTCGCCCTTCTCATCGCCGTCATCGGCTGTCTTCGGGGATTCCAGGTCCGGGGCGGGGCCGCGTCGGTGGGCGGGGCCGCCACGTCGGCCGTTGTCACCGGCATCTTCTTTATCATACTGGCCGACTCGGTGGTGGCACTGATTCGGCTTTACTGGGGATAATATGGCTGCGGAAAAAATCATCGAGACCAGAAGCATTCGTGCCCGGTTCGGCGCCGCCGTGGTACTCGACGATGTAAACCTTTCCATCTACAGGCATGAAATCGTGGTGATCATCGGCGAAAGCGGTTGCGGAAAAACCACGCTGATGCGCATCCTGATCGGACTGGCAAAGCCCTCATCGGGGACCGTGTTCCTGGAAGGCGCGCCCCTGACCCGGCACGCCATCACAAAAAAGGTCGGGGTTCTGTTTCAGAACAACGCCCTGTTCGGCTCCATGACCGTGGGGGAAAACATCGCCCTGCCCATTGCCGCCTATACCGATCTTGACAAAAACGCTATTGAAAAAATTGTTCGCATGAAGCTGGGAATGGTGGGACTTGCCGGGTATGAAAACCACCTGCCCTCCGAACTCAGCGGCGGCATGAAAAAAAAGGCGGCCCTGGCCCGGGCACTGGCCCTGAGCCCTTCGATCCTGTTTCTGGATGAACCCTCCTCCGGCCTGGACCCGATCAGTGCGGCGGAGATCGACGAACTGATTTTGCATATAAACCGGAGTTCTGGTACAACCATGGTGGTGGTGACCCATGACCTTGCCAGCGTCTTTACCCTGACCAGGCGGGTCATCATGCTGGGCAAGGTAAAAAAGGGCATTGTCGCCGAAGGAACACCGGAATTCCTGAAAAATGAATGCAAAGACCCTTTTGTAAAACAGTTTTTTAACCGGCAGCCCCGGCCCGGAACAACCGGCTGGCAGACCGTCTGACGGCACACGCCGGGCGGGAAGCACAACAAGCATAAGGAATATGCTGCATGGCCTCAATGCGGACCAACTTTATCGTGGGCCTGTTTCTGATTATCGGCATCGCCGTTACCGCTGCCACCGTGATCTACGTGGGGGCCACCAGCTATTTTCAGAAGGGCAGCCTCTACGTAAGCTATTTTGACGAATCGGTTCAGGGTCTGAACAAGGACTCACCGGTCAAGTACCGGGGGGTCTCCATTGGCCAGGTCCACGACATCCGCATATCAAAGGACGACCGGCTCATTGAGGTGATGCTGCGGATTGACCCGGACTGGAAGCCGGGAACCGATACCATTGCACAGCTCAAGTCCATCGGTATCACGGGCATCATGTTTGTGGAGCTCGACCTGAAAAAACCGGGGGAATCGGTCCTGCTTCCCACTCCGGCCCATGCCTCCACCTATCCCGTTATTCCCACCCGCCCCTCCGACATCCGGGAATTGCTGGGGGGCGTTACCGAGGTGGTGGAACAGCTCAAGGGGCTCGACCTGGCAACAATATCCGATGGGCTGAAAGAGACCCTGGCGGCGATCAATAAAACCCTGGCAGACGCCCAGGTCAAGACCATCTCCGATCGCCTGGACACCGCTATTTTGAACGCCAACCGGGTAATCTCCTCCTTTGAGTCCGCAGCTCCCGGCCTGAACAGATTGACCTCCCGGGCAAGCCAGGCCGCCACCCGGGTGGACGACCTGATCACGGCCAACGAGAAGGAGCTCAGCGACGCCATCGCCAACATGAAAGCGGCCATGATCCAGATTCGGGAGATCACAACCACCGGGACCGCCATGATGGGACGGGCCGATACCCGCATCGACACCTTTGAGAGCCGCCTGCTTGTCACCATCGGCCATCTTGAAGAGATCAGCAGCAACCTGCGACAGATGACCGCCAAGGGTGCCAGCCAGCCTTCCCAGCTTTTTTTCGCGGCCCCCCTGCCGGAGAAAAACATTGAGCCTTATGATACGCCATAGACAACCTTTTTGCCGCCATGGAGTGCTATCCACATGAACGTCCGTCACATCCCGTTTGCGCGATGCCTTGTTTTCGGGGCACTGACCCTGGTAGCCGCCGGCTGCATCAACCTGTCGAGCCTGACCCAGCCTCCTATACAGACCGCCTACTACATTCTGGAATACGATCCCCCGGCACCCACCGGCAGCAAACCGTCGGCACCGGCGATCCGCGTGGACCGGTTCTCCGCCGATCCCCTCTACGCCACCACCGCCATGATCTACAAAAAACAACCTTTCCAGACCGACGCCTACGTGTATCACCGGTGGCACACGGCGCCGGCCGACATGGTAAGCCACCTGCTGGCAAGAGACCTGAGGCGGTCCGGAAATTTCGCCGCTGTTTTCGGCCCGGCTGCTCCCGCTTCAGCGGCTTATGACATCAAGGGTCACGTCGAAATCTTTCTGGAAAACGATACCGCCGATCCCTGGCAGGCCGAACTCCTGCTGACTGTCACGGTGACCGGGCCACCCGGCACCGGCAATAGCGCCGTTGTACTTCAAAAAAGTTACCAGGCGTCGGCACCCTGTGTGCGCAACCATCCCCGGGCCTTTGCCGAAGCCATGAGCCGGGCCATGCAACTGCTCTCCGAAGAAATTATTGCCGATGTGTGCCGGATTGTTGAAACCGGGGAGAAATGAAATATATCAGACGAAAGGCCACTGACGATTATATATATCCCTTTTCGCCGAGAAACAGCAGAATGGCCTGGGCCGCCTCGTCCGGGGTCATGTCCGTGGTGTCGATCTTCAGGTCCGGGCAGACCGGCGCCTGGTAAGGATCATCCACGCCGGTAAACCCCTTGATCTTTCCGGCCCTGGCCTTGGCGTACATCCCCTTGCGATCCCGTTTTTCACACTCCTCAATGGGCGTTGCCACGTGGACCTCGAAGAATCCGCCATACGCCTCAATGACCCGCCGCACATCGGCCCGGGTGGCGGCATAGGGCGCAATAGGCGCGCAGATGGCGACGCCCCGGTTCTTGGTGATCTCACTGGCCACAAACCCGATACGCTTCACGTTGATATCCCGGTGTTCCTTTGAAAAGGTCAGCTCACTGGATAGGTTGTGCCGCACGATGTCGCCGTCCAGAAGGGTCACCGGCCGGGTACCGATCTCTAAAAACCGGGAGTAAAGGATCCTGGCAATGGTGGACTTACCGGCGCCGGAAAGGCCGGTAAAAAACACGGTAAACCCCTGCCGGGCCGGTGGCGGGCAGGCCCGCTCCAGCTCCTCAAGCACCTCCGGAAAAGTGGCCCAGTCGGGAACGGTTTTGCCGGCCCGCATCCGCCGCCGGATCAAAGACCCCGGCATGGAAACATACTGTGTGCCATCGGCCACCTGGTCCACGGGAACAAACTCATCCTCAAAAGGAAGATAGACGATCTCGTTAAATACGATCACCTCCATGCCCAGTTCTCCGGCATGGGTTTCAAGCAGTCGGCAGGCACGGTCCTTTTCATAAAACGCCACGCCATTATCCGGATGGGGGGGGCTGGCATGGTCCGGACCGATAATAAATCCGGAGCAGCCGAAGTTCCTGGCCACAATCAGATGCAGAAGGGCTTCCCTGGGCCCGGCCATGCGCATGGCCATGGGCACCAGGTTGAGCAGAAAGGAATCGGGCGGATAGCGTTCGGCCACCCGCTTATAACACCGGACCCGTGTATAGTGATCCACGTCGTCAGGATCAATCGTGCCCACGCTGGGCAGGCAGAGCAGGTTGGCTCTTGCCGTCCGCATGGCCCGAATGGTCATCTCGAACTGAAGCCGGTGAACGGGCTGGCGCGTGTGAAATCCGATCACCCGGTGCCACGAGAGCTTTCGGTAAAGTTCCCGGACCTCTGCCGGGCTTTTGCGAAGCTGCCGGGAGTCCAGGTAGATGGGCAGTTGCACCACCTCCATGGTACCGCCCACGTAATATTCACCACAACATCGCAGCAGGTGGTGAACGCCTGGATGGGCGCAGTCGGTGGTACCATAAACCGTCCGGGCCTCGTGTTCCCGGTCCGGCTGCCAGACGTCGGTAATGTGCATCACCGCCAGCAGCAGCCCCTCCTGGTCCCGCAGGGCCACGGCCTGTCCCGGCGCCAGGGTTCTGGCACGTTCGTTTGAAACATCCAGGCACACCGGCAGGGGGAACAGCTCTCCCGATGCCAGCCGCATTTGCGCCACAACAGCCTCATAATCGGTGCGGGTCATAAACCTGGAGAGCGGAGAAAAAACACCGGTGGCCAGCATGTCGAAATCACATAGCTGGCGGCCGCTCAATACGATCTCTTCCAGGTTCAGGGCCTGCTCCTTCAGCCCGGCAACCCTTGATTCATCGGCCACCAGATTGATCAGCCGTCCGCCGTGAGGGGGGGCAATGCCGTTTTTCATTTTTTCTCCGGATAAATCGTTTATTGGTCCCAGTCAAGGTTAAAACCCCGCCTTTCAGGCGGGCAGTCCCAGTTGTTTTTTCCCGTGCTCGTACTCGTGACCGTGGCCGTGAACGTGACTGTTAACGAATTTGGCTCAATTGATGAGCATTGTTTCGTTTACGAACACGTTTACGTTCACGAGCACGGACATGTGTTTAAAGGATCTTTGCCCCGTATCTGCCCTTTCATTGCTTGATTTAAACCCACCGACTTTTGGCCCGTGGTTGTTTATTTAA
Source organism: Desulfosudis oleivorans Hxd3 (assembly GCF_000018405.1). NCBI lineage: Bacteria > Pseudomonadati > Thermodesulfobacteriota > Desulfobacteria > Desulfobacterales > Desulfosudaceae > Desulfosudis > Desulfosudis oleivorans. Next base: position 1,191,490 of record NC_009943.1, on the reverse strand, counting down.
ACTCACCGTATACAGGCAAGTAGCCTGAAGGAATATCCTTCAGACTCGGCGCCGCCGCATCCTTTGGCGACAGCAGAGGCGTTTTTGTTCCCCAGTCGATGATAAGTGCCGGGTCATCCCAGCGCAGGGTCCGGTCCGCCTCGGGATGGTAATAATCGCCGCATTTATAGGTCACTAGAGCCGTGTCGCTTACTACCAAAAAACCATGGGCAAAGCCCTTTGGAATAAAAAACTGCCGCCGGTTGGCAGATGAAAGTGCCGTTCCCACCCACCGGCCAAAGGTGGGAGAGCCGCGCCGCACATCCACGGCCACATCATAAATTTCGCCGGATATGACATGGACCAGTTTTTCCTGGGCAAAAGGATACTGGTAGTGCAGCCCCCGCAATGTGCCTGCTGAAGAGAAGGAGAGGTTGTCCTGAACAAAATCCACATCCACTCCGTATCCCGCATATCGCTGCCGCTGGTAGGTCTCCATGAAAAACCCGCGCGCATCCTCAAAAACATCCGGCTCAATGATACGCACCCCGGTGATATCCGTGTCAACAACCCGCATGTTTATACCTCTCTTTTGAACCGGAGCACGTCCAGCAGGTAAGCGCCATAGGCGCTCTTGCCATAAACAGCGGCCAGCTTCTCCAGATGGGCCGCGTCGATAAAACCCTTTCGATAGGCCACTTCCTCCACGCAGGCGATCTTGAGGCCCTGGCGCTTTTCAATGGTCTCAATAAAATTGGATGCTTCCAGCAGGCTCTCCGGTGTGCCGGTGTCCAGCCAGGCCACGCCCCGGCCCAGCTTCTCAAGAAACAGGTCCCCGCTCTCAAGATAGGCCCGGTTCACGTCAGTGATCTCAAGTTCACCCCGGGCCGATGGCTTCAGTCCTGCGGCGATATCCACCACCCGGTTGTCGTAGAAATAAAGGCCGGTCACGGCCCAATTGGACTTTGGATGCAACGGTTTTTCCTCAATATCCACCACACGGCCCTCCGCGTCAAAAGCCGCCACCCCGTAGCGCTGGGGATCCTTCACCCAGTAACCAAAAATAGTGGCCCCTGCCGTAATTTGCACGGCCTGGGAGACTTTGCCTGTCACACCGTAACCATAAAAAATATTATCCCCCAGAATCAGGCACACAGAATCTTTACCGATAAAATTTCTGCCGATCACAAAGGCCTGGGCAAGTCCTTCGGGCCGTGGCTGTTCGGCATAGGAAAAAGAGACCCCCCACTGGGAGCCGTCCCCAAGCAGCCGCTGAAAACCAGGCAGGTCGACGGGAGTCGAAATAATCAGGATGTCCCGTATACCGGCCAGCAGCAGGACCGACAGCGGGTAGTAGATCATGGGTTTGTCATAGACCGGCAGCAACTGTTTGCTTACCACATGGGTGACCGGATGAAGCCGTGTTCCCGATCCTCCCGCCAGAATAATACCCTTCATTATCCAACTCCTGTTTGTCTATTTTATTGATCCTGCTTGCCGCCTGTCAGCCACTGCCGGTTGCTCAGGTACCATGTCACGGTCTGGTCCAGGGCCCGGGTAAAATCGTGCCGGGGGCTCCAGTCCAGGGCGTGTTTGATTTTTGATGCGTCAATGGCGTACCGCCGGTCATGGCCCGGCCGGTCGGTGACAAACCGGACCAGACGACGGCTTTGCGCCTCGGGACGTCCCAGCCGGGTGTCCACCAGGTCGCAAAGCATGTGTACCAGTTCGATGTTCTCATACTCCTGTCCTCCGCCGATGTTGTAACTCTCCCCCGGCCGGCCGGCCTCAAACACCCGCATCAGGGCCTCGCAGTGGTCCAGCACGTAGAGCCAGTCCCGGACATTTTTGCCATCCCCGTAAACCGGGAGCGGTTCTTCGTTTAGAATACTGGCAATCATCAGGGGAATCAGTTTTTCAGGATACTGGTAGGGGCCAAAATTGTTGGAGCAGTTGGTCACCATGGCCGGCAATCCATAGGTCCGCACATAGGATTTGACCAGATGGTCCGAACCCGCCTTTGACGCAGAGTAGGGGCTGGAGGGATCGTAAGGGCTGGTTTCGGAGAAGCGCCCTTCACTGCCCAGGCTGCCATACACCTCGTCCGTGGAGACATGAACCATGCGAAAGTCAGGATCCAGAGCACCCCGGCGCCAGTACTTGAGACATGTATCCAGCAGGCGAAAAGTCCCCACCACATTGGATTCAACAAAATCCCCGGGATCGGTGATGGAGCGGTCCACGTGGGTCTGGGCCGCGAAATGAAACACACCGGCAAACTGTTCTTCGGCAAAAAGCCGGTCCAGCAGGGCACCGTCCTGAACCTTACCGCGCACAAACCGGTATCGCGACCTGGCAGGGTCCGGCAGCCGGTCAAGATTGGAGGCATTGCCGCCACACAAAAGCGCATCCAGGTTAACAATCCGACACTGGAAACTTGCATCCAGGGCGTGATAGATAAAATTGGTACCGATAAAACCGGCGCCGCCGGTGACAAGAATCGTTTTCTTCTGCAAATCACTTTTTACCATCGTTGACCGTTTTCCTTATTCCATATACAGGGGGCCACCCGTCACCGGCCGCAAACATTTATATTCCGGCCTGTAATTACGTCAGGAGCCGATACCGGTACTGTTTTTAAGCGGGTTCATATTCGGGGACGATTTTTTTCAGCCAGACCCTTATCGCGCCCCCATCCTGGAGTTCAGCAGACCGCTCCAGTTCTTCAATGGCACCATTGAGAACGGCGGCGTGGGCCTCGGCTCCTCGCAGCACCATTATTTTCTCGTGCTCGGTGGGGACCACACCTTCACCTTCAACGATCAGTTCTTCATACAGCTTTTCCCCGGGCCGAAGCCCGACAAATTCGATGGAAATGTCTTTGTCCGGCTCCAGGCCGGACAGACGGATCAGGTCCCGGGCCATGTCCACTATTTTAACCGGCGTTCCCATCTTGAGGACAAACACTTCTGCCCTGCCCCGGCCCGTGTTGCCAATGGCGCCGGCCTGAAGAATCAGTTGGCACGCCTCGGAAACGGTCATAAAAAAACGGGTCACCTCCGGATGGGTCACGGTGACCGGGCCGCCTTTTCCAATCTGTTTTTGGAACAGGGGAATCACGCTGCCGGCGCTGCCCAGAACGTTTCCGAACCGGACGATCATGAACTGCGTGGTGCAGGGGGCACCTCCGTTACCGCACTGAAGCAGCAGTTCAGCCACCCGCTTGGAGGCCCCCATCACATTGGCGGGCCGCACGGCCTTGTCCGTTGAGACCAGCACGAATCGTTCCACGGCAAATCGTTTGGAAAGTTCCACCAGGTTCCGTGTACCGATAATATTGTTTTTTACCGCCTTCCAGGGGTGTGCTTCCAGCATGGGGACATGCTTATAAGCGGCCGCGTGAAACACGACATGGGGGGCTGTCAGTTGAAACAGGTGTTCAAGCTGGCGCTGGTCCTGAATATCACCCAGCACCGGGGAAATACGAAGCCCGGTGTCGCGGCGCTGCCCCTTGAGTTCCAGGTCGATCTCATAAAGTGCCGTTTCGGACCGATCAAACAGCACAATCCGTCCGGGAGAAAACTCAAGTATCTGGCGACACAACTCCGAACCGATAGAACCGCCGGCGCCGGTGACCAGAACGGTTTTTCCCGCCAGGTAGGCGCCGATACCCTCCTTATCCAGTCGCACCACCTCACGGCCCAACAAATCCCGATAGGCCACCTTGCGCAGGGCTGCGACAGATGGCGTACCGTTTAACAGTTCGCTAAAACCCGGAACGGTTTTATAAGGAATGCCGCTCTTCTCGCAAAGCGCCACGATGGTGCGCATTTGTTCCGGTGTGGCCGTAGGAATGGCAATGATCAGTTCATCAATGGACAGGCGGGCCACAAACTTGGACACCCCGGCAATTTCTCCCAGCACGGGCAGGCCATGGATTTTTTTACCCACCTTTACCGGGTTGTCATCAAGGAATCCCACCACCTGAAAACCCAGGGAAGGATTATGGGCGATCTCCCGATATATCTTTTCCCCGCAGTCCCCGGCGCCCAGAATGATCACGCGACGGGTGTGGCCGTCAGTTTTTGAAAAGACCTGGGAAAAGGCTTTCTTCACCACCTGGCTCATCTTGTCGCCTGCGGCGTGCTCGAAATAGATACGGATCAGGATGCGAAACCCGGAAACAGTCAGAATGGTAAGCAGCGCGTCGATGAGGAAAACCGAACGGGGAAATCCCTGGAACCGATTGAAAAACAGCAGCCCCCCCACAATCACCAGGTTGGTTATCAAAGCGGCTTTAACGATGTTAAAAAGGTCGGAAAGGCTGGTGTAACGCCACATGCCCCGGTAAAGGTCGAACCAGTAAAAAGAGGCCAGCTTCAGCAGGATTACCAGGGGAAGGACCTGCTGAAACGGGACCCGATAAAATCGGGGAATGTGAAAATCAAAACGCAGCAGGTAGGCAAGGTAGAAAGCGCAACAAAAAAGCAGCGCGTCCACCACCACCACGATCACCACGTTCTTGGAAAAATAAAGCTTTTTCATAGACCGCCTGTCTTTGTGCGACACTGAATAAAAACCGACCCATCATGCAAAAGGCTCGAGACGGTATTGTAAAACACCGCTTCGAGCCTTGCAATCGTTAAAAACTTAAGGGGAGAAGAACTGCGGCTACTTGGCAACCTCGCCCACGGTTATCCGGCTCCGGTTCTTCTCAAGTATCTTGGCGCCGATCCCCTTGACGTTCTGCAACTGCTCCACACTCTTAAAAGCGCCGTTGGCCTCACGATACTCAATAATACGCTGGGCAATCTCTTTGCCAACACCGGTCAGGGCTGTCAGTTCATCAACAGAGGCGGTATTAATATTGACCAGTTGCCCTGCCGCCTTGGCCACCACATCTTTTCCGCCCTGCATGCCCTTGTTCGCTTCTTCGGCCAGGGCGGTTCCGGACATGACCAGCATTGCAATTGCGATCACACTCATCACCAGAACTGTCAGTTTTTGCCGTCTCATCCTGAACCTCCTTTTTAAGTTTAATTGTTGAAGCCAAAAGTCTCCATTGATTTTCAATGGACTCAATAGACAGCCTTAAAAAGAACGGTCAGATATTAAAACACCGTATAGTAATTGTCAAGTCTTAAGATATTTATTTGAAAATGTTACAGGGCTTTGACTGGAATGCGGTAAATATGGATTATATATTGTAATAACTATTAAAACCTTTGACACAATTCAAAGGGGAAAACACAAAAAATTTGTGGGGATCTGCAGGGCTGTTATGGGGATCATTTAACTGAGGGAGCCAAAAGACCGGCCTACCGCACCATGTCCACCAACCGGGAAAGGCCGGGGATGCGGGCCATGAACCGGCCCGAGCAGCGGCGAAGCCAAGGGGGCGTGGGTTTTGCCGCTGCCGACGGCAGACGGGTGTAATCTTTTTGCCCGTGAATGTCCGCGAGCCGGGCCAGAGCCGCCATGTCCGCCACCTTTTCAATCTCCCGCCACACGCACGGCCGTGAGGTGTCAACCACGCACGGACCGGCCTGTTCCGGCGCCTTTTTACACGGCCCGTACTTCTTTTTTGCCGGGCAGCCGGACACCGGGCAGATGCCGGCCGTCCAGGTAAGCACGCAATGGTCGCAGGAGGAACAGATGCCCACATCATAAAAGGGCCGGCTGGTGGAGATAACGCCGCTGCCCAAAGAATCCGTGGCCGCGATCACGGGTACGCCCGGATCGCACAAAAACGCGCACTTGACACCACCGGCGCAGGAGAGCATCACCAGGGCGTCGCACACTTCCCGCCGGGGCCGGATATATATATTAATGTACTGTCGCAGGATCTCCTCGGAACAGCAGACGTTCACGGTTTTGGCCACCACCACGCGTTTTTTCCACTGCCTGAGAAGGGCCGTCATCCTGCGCAGGCCCCGGGCACCGCCGGTGCCGTTCAGGTTGGCGCACACATTGCACGAAAACACCGCGATGTTCTGTTTCCCTTCAAGGGAGTGTTCTATCTCTTCAGATGATTTCCAGGCCGATACCAGCACCGCCTATCTCCCTCTCTTGAAATTCAGTTGATTTGCAAATGAAGGGTTCGAGGTTCTCAAGTGCCAGGAGTCTCTGTCCACGCCCTTCGACAACATCACAAATACCTTCCCTTGAATCCTTGAACCCTCAAAACCCCAGACCACACCAACTCTTTAAAAACGGCCCAATCGACTCGTGACATATCCGGGCGATCCAACAACTGTACCCGCCCGGCTTACCGGGAAAACATCAGCCCGGGAAACCGCCGGGCCGCGGTGGTCATGATCATGGGCATCCGCTTTCCCAGGGGCGTGGTGATGGTGTCACCGAAAGCGGCCAGCAGTTCGTCGGGCATGTACCGCAGTTTCTTGCCGAACAGCCAGTTGGAAAAGCTTAAGGTCACGTAACAGCCCGGGCAGTTGACCGCGATCTGGGAGGCCCCTGCATCCGACACCTCACCGTATTTTCTGCGCTGCTCCTTAAAAATGCTGGATAACACATTGAGGCTGCGTACGGCACTCACCGCTCCGCAGGACAGGTTGCAGTCACCGTGATGGGCCAGCTCCACGGTCTCCACACCGGCCGTGTGATAAAGCCGTCTCAAGCAGTCGGCAAAATCGTCTTCCAGCTCGGTGACATAACACGATTCATGGATGGCGGCTGTAAAGGCACGGGGCGCGGTCACCCGCAGCTCCCCCTTTTCAAACCGCTCCCACAGCCACTGGTACATGGAGATAATTTTAAAAGGCAGGGTTACGCCATAAACTTTGGGAAGAATACTGGAAAAATAGTTGTAGCAGGAGCCGCAGTAGCAGACCATGCGGTCGATGTTGAGCTTTGAAAAGACTTCAAGGGTGCGCTGGGCGGTCTGCTCATACATCTCCCAGGAGCAGAGCCGGTAGGCCAGCTCACCGCAGCACAGGTCAGGCGGGCCGAACTTGGCCAGGGGCGCGAGCACCGTGGAGTGCTCGATGTCCCGGCAGCTGAGCTTGCCCATGCACCCGATCCACAGGATCTCTTTTTGTTCGGGAACCACAGACCATTTTTCAAGAATCTGTTTTTCTTCGGCAGTGAACTTTTCATACATATCGGAAAACAGGTTGGTCCGGCCCCGCCCGTTGGCCAGGTATTTCAGAATACCCGGCACCTTTCCCCGGTGCTCCAGTGCCCGCTGCAGAATCAGCTCGTGGGGTCGCAGTCCCTCCACCGGGCAGTACCGGTTGCAGTTGAAACAGAAGGTGCACTTTTCAAACACATCAGGCGCAGGCGCGCCGGAAATCAGGTTGCGGATCGCACTCACCGCGGCCGGCTTGTCCATTTCCAGCACCGGGCACTGCATCAGGCACTGTCCGCACTCGGTGCATCGGCTCCAGTCACATCGGTCAATGTATGCCATTTCTGTTCTCCTTTTATTAAAGCGTCCCTGATCTTCAGATTCACCTTTAGCAGGAGATGGCAAATAAGACAACAGGCATGGCCGGCGGCCACCTGCTCCCATAAAAAACCCGCCATACGAGTCGTACTGAAAATCCTTGCTTTTTAAAATAGATTCGTAAAAATACAGGGGTGTTTAATTGTACTGAACAGAGAGGGCCAAATCCAGTGAACCACGACACGCATGACTACACCCACCTGGAGTTGAACAGGGAAATCACCGCCATCGGCGGGCACTACACCATTCGAAAAGAGGTGCGGCTGGCCGTTGACGGCCGGGAGGTTCTTTACCTGGTGGCAGAGGCACTGTTTGACACCACCTGCTGCGGGTTTGGTGGGTTGACCTATGCCATGGTACAGGGTTTTCTCGACCAGTGGCACTACCGGGCGGATGCCGGTGGGAAACCTGTATCCGCTGTTCGTCCGGTGACAGCGGCGGCGGATCAGGCGAAAATTCAAAAAATCATTCAGCAGCGGGAAACCGTGGCCCAGGTCAATTTCATATAAACCGGTTACAACGCCCCATCATCGGCCAGGGCGCACAGCACCACCTTCTGCAGCAGCCGATCCCTGAAAGTTTCCGGCGCGTCAAGACCGATGCGCTTCAGATAAGGGAGCGCCTGCTCCGGAACCGGCCTGAAAAAGGACGAGACGACACCGGCCGCCGCGCCAACCCGGCTTGCGGCAGCCTTTGCCTTGAACCCCCGCAACGCCCGGCCCAGCACGATCTCTTCGTCGGTAAATTCGGTCCCGGCCGGGAAGATTTTGAAAAACCCCTTTGCCTTGTAAGTCGCCAGTTTCTCGGCCAGGGCTTCCGGGTAGTTGTTCCGGTAGCACGCGGGAATCTGGTAATCCGAGGCCACCTTTCCCGCCTTTTTTGCCTTTTCCAGCAGCTCGGGCTGAAACCGGGAATCAGCGATATTCAGCAGGCACTTAACCACCTGACTATCCACCTTGCCCCGCAGATCGGCGATACCGTACTCGGTGACCACGATATCCTTCAGGTGCCTCGGGATGGTGGTGTGGCCGTAGTTGAACACCACGTTGGAGTCCACGCCATGGGCCAGATCCTTGGTGCTCCGCACCATGAGAATGGAACGGGCATCTTCCAGCGCATGGGCCATGGATACAAAATTGTACTGTCCGCCCACGCCGCTGATCACGGTACCGTTCTCAAGAGCATCCGATGCCACGTGGCCCATCAGGGTGACCTTCATGCCGGCATTGATAAAACGGCCGTCCTTACGCTGAAGCCGTTTAATGGTCTCATCGCCGTAAAGCTGGTTCACATAGGCCACGCCGGTCATGATGAACTGCTTCCGTTCTTCCTCGCTCATGCGACGCAGATACGCGTAGAACCGGTTGGCCCCGATAAAAAATGACCCATGACAGATGATGCCGTTTGTCAGCCGGTCCCCGATGCAGTGGTCCAGTATGGCCTGCCGGTTGTCATCGTCCCGCAGGTCGGCGGCATACCAGGTTTCATTATCCCAGATGCCGAAATTTTCATACCGCAGGTGGCTTTTGAAAAACCCGCACTGCTGAAGACCGGCAAAGGTTTTTTCACCAATGACGGGATTGAGCTCTTCGGCCTCAAGAATACACGCGGCCGCCTTCGGCGTGATGGTTTCTGAAAGCAGGCCGTCATTGATGTGCCGCTGAATAATCGGGTCCGCGTAGACCTTTCGCTTCAGGATACCGCCGTCGTAAAGATCGAGAAACACCCCCACCAGCATCTCGGTGGAGCCGTAAAGCCCTTTTTCAAAAGGGTCCAGGCCGCCCACCCGGTCGACCAGGGCGCCGTAACGCTCCATCACCTCCAGGTCGGCAATGACGCTGCGGTAGTCTTCCGGGTGATGATGCCTCATGAGCAGGGCATTGGAAATGGCGTCCCCCAGGGAGCCGATCCCCACCTGAAGGGTGCCGCCGTCCTTGATCAGGGTACTCACATGCAGGCCGATCATGTGTTCCGCCACGATGACCGGCTCCTTTGGAACGCTGAACAGGGGTGCGTCATATGCCTCGTTGTCCACGATCACATCAAAAAAAGTCTCGTCGCTGACCGCGTCTCCGTACATGAAGGGCAGATTGCTGTTTACCTGGGCGATGTGCAGCCCCTGAATTCCCAGTTCCCTTCCCATAGGAAGCAGTCGCTTTAGATCCAGGTTCAGGTCGGCATTGCAGCTGTCGCTGTACCAGGTCTTGCCATCGATGACCTGCTTGGCCGCCAATTGACAGAAGACAAACCCCCAGTCCGATTTGTCCTCCAGCACCTCGTTCATCATGTCCCTGGCCACATGGGTATAGTTGGAACTGTAGTGGTTCTGCTGGGCCGAAGCCACGTGATTGAAAGAACCGGCCCGGAAATAAAACTCCTTGAGCGTGACATTGGCCGGCATGCGGCCGGCCCGCAGGTCCAGCATGTATTCAAAATCCGGAACCCCCTTCCAGATGCGGTCCACGATGGGCTCCAGCATGCGCCGTTCCAGCTCACTGGACGCAGTGGGCTTTTCCAGGGAAAGGGCAGTTGCCATCAGCAGCTGCATCTCCGGGTCCGCCTTGGCCCGGCGGTACATTTCATTGGCAAAGGCATGGGACTTGCCCAGGGCCAGGGGCATGGCCAGCACGATCTTTTTGCCCAGGGTGGCGATCGTATAATCCACGCACGCTTTCATATCCTCGATAAAAACGGTCTTTCGGCTGTTCACATTCATCTCCTGTCAGTACTTATAAAAAGAGGGTTCATACCGGCTGGGCTCCCCGATGTCAACCCAAAACAGTGTCCCGCACACAATACGGCTGCCGAAAACCCAAACATTTCCCGGTTGTGTTATCCGCAAAACCACGCGGATGACCGGCTCTGTCCGCTCTTCCAGAAAGGAAAATACCTGCATCACCATGAAATTGGTGGATCAGCAAAACGGGATGGAGAAGTAAAGGGTGTGGAGGAAACGCGGCGGGATAAAAGCCGCCGGCCCGCATGTATCATAAGACCCGGGCCGGCGGCACATCTGAATTACAACATACTCACCATGTCTTGATACTCGTCTGCCGTGGGAATGCGGCCCAGGATGGCGCACACCGCGGCCAGTTCGGCGGAGCCGAGAAAGACTTTTGTGTCATCCCCCATGCGGTTGGGAAAGTTGCGCGTGGAGGTGGACATCACCACCGCGCCGGGCGACACCCGGGCCTGGTTGCCCATGCAGAGGGAACAGCCCGGAATCTCAATGCGGGCGCCCAGGCGCTCGAACACGGCCAGGTGATTTTCCGCACCCAGTGTATCGCGGTCCATGCGGGTGGGGGGCGTAATCCACAACTTTGCCTTCAGCCTGTCCGCCTGCCCGAGAATGGCGGCCGCGTTCCGGAAATGGGAGACATTGGTCATGCAGGAGCCGATAAACACCTCGTCGATGGCGGTGCCGGCCACATCAGAGAGCAGGCGCACATCGTCCGGGTCGTTGGGACAGGCCAGGATGGGCTGGTCATAGGCGCTGCAATCGATTTCAAGAACCGCTGCATACTGTGCGTCCGCGTCCGCCTGGATCAGGACCGGGTCGGCCAGCCACTGTTGCATGGCCTCTATGCGGCGGGAGATGGTGCCGGCATCCCGGTACCCCCGCGCCAGAAGGTCTTCCAGCAGGGCCACGTTACCTTTCACAAACTCGACCACCCGCTCAATGTTCAGCCGGATGGTGCTGGCGGCGGCGGACCGTTCCGCCGAGGCATCGGTCAGTTCAAAGGCCTGGGCCACGGTCAGGTCCGCCTCGCTTTCCATCTCCAGAATACGGCCGGAAAACAGATTCTGCTTGTTCTTTTTCTCAACGGTCAGAAACCCCCGGGAAATGGCTGCATAGGGGATCATGTTCACCATGTCCCGGAGCGTGATGCCGGGACGGCACTGGCCGGAAAATTTTACCAGTACGGATTCGGGCATGTCCAGGGGCATTCTGCCGGTTGCCGCAGCAAAGGCCACCAGTCCTGATCCCGCGGGAAAGCTGATGCCCACGGGAAACCGGGTGTGAGAATCTCCGCCGGTGCCCACGGTGTTGGGCAGCAGCATGCGGTTGATCCAGGAGTGAATCACACCGTCGCCGGGCCGAAGGGCGATGCCGCCCCGCTGGGTGAAAAAGGCGGTCAAATCGGCGTGCATCATCTTGTCGTTGTCCGTGGGATAAGCGGCGGTATGGCAAAAGGACTGCATCACCAGGTCGGCACCAAAAGAGAGACAGGCCAGCTCCTTTAATTCATCCCGGGTCATGCTGCCGGTGGTATCCTGAGAGCCCACGGTGGCCAGGACCGGTTCACAGTACTCTCCCGGCACCACCCCGGCCTTTCCACAGGCCGCTCCCACGATTTTCTGGGCCCGGGTGAAGCCGCCGGCCGATTTTTTCGGGCGGGCCGGGTCGGCAAAAATATCGGCATCCGCCAGCCCCAGGTCGCGCCGCACGCTGTTGGTCAAGGTCCGGCCCACGATCAGGGCAATGCGGCCCCCTGCCCGCACCCCGTCCAACAGAACCGGGGACTTGAGCACAAACCGGGCCACCTCTTTTCCTGTGGTTTCGTTGACGATCCGGCCATCTTGAGGAAAGACCGAAACCGTGTCGCCATGACCGAGGGCCGATACATCACACTCTATCGCCAGGGCCCCGGCGTCTTCAAGGGTATTGAAAAAGATGGGGGCGATCTTGCCGCCCAGCACCACACCGCCCCGGCGCTTGTTCGGCACATGGGGAATATCGTGACCGATATGCCAGACCAGGGAGTTGACCGCCGACTTGCGCGACGATCCCGTGCCCACCACGTCCCCCACAAATACCAGCGGATACCCTTTCTGTTTTAATTCGGCCATGGTCTCCAGGGGTTTTTCATAACGGCTCTGAAGCATGGAAAGGGCGTGCAGCGGAATGTCGGACCGGGTGCCGGCCTGGCCGGCCGGTGAAAAGTCATCGGTGGTGATCTCGCCGTCCACGCGAAAAACCGTCAGGGTGATCTTTTCTGCCACCGGGGGCCGGTCGGAAAACCACCGGGCCGTTTTCCAGGCCTCCACCACTGCCGCTGCATGGGAATTTTCCGCCGCCATGGCCATCACGGTCCGGTAATCATCAAAAACAAAAATGGACCGGGACAGCTGTTCGGCTGCCAGGGGCGCAAGGTCGGCCATATCCAGAAAATCGATAAGGAGCCGAATGCTGTACCCCCCCAGCATGGTGCCCAGCAGGGCCACGGCCTTTTCCTCGTTGATCAGGGGGGAGTGTTTCTCCCGGCGGGCAATGGCGCCAAGAAACGCGGCCTTGACTTTTGCCGCCTCGTCCACGCCGGGGGGCACTCGATGGGTCAGCAGATCCAGCAGCAGGGCCTCCCTGCCCGCGGGAGGCGCCTCCAGCAGGTCACACAGGGCCAGGGTCCGGGTTTCGGTCAACGGCCGGGCCGGAAGGCCCAGGGCCAGGCGCTCTTTTTCTTCGAACAGATAGGTCTCCAGCATATCAATTCCTGTCAGCTTAACATCTTTAAATTATTATCTAGTTTATCATGGTCGGCATCGTCACCAGGTGGCGTTGAACAAACGGGGATCATTATACCGGGCCATCCGGATTTTACAAGATTTATATTGACATCAACACGGCCGTGGTCTATGGTAATTGCTTTATTCAACCGGAGAACTTAACAGGCGATATGTATAAGCCTTATTGTTGATCAACAACATTGAAAAGGAGATCGTTGACGATGAGTAACTTGATTGCACCGCATGGCGGTAAAGGTTTGACCGTCTGCCTTCTGGAAGGCAGCGAGCTTGAAGCGGAAAAGAAAAAGGCCGAAGGCCTGAAAAAGATTCCCCTGAACCCCCGGGCCAAAGGCGACCTGATCATGCTCGGCATCGGCGGTTTTTCCCCGCTGACCGGTTTCATGACCAAGGCTGACTGGAAGGGTGTCTGTGACAACTTCCTGTTGGCCGACGGCACCTTCTGGCCGGTTCCGGTCTGCCTGGATGCCGCCAAGGCCGACGCCGACGCCATCGCCGAAGGCGAAGAGATCGCCCTGGTGGACCCGACGAACAACGAAATCATGGCCACCATGAAGGTCACCGAAAAGTACGAGATGACCGAGGCGGACAAGAAGTACGAATGTGAAAAAGTTTTCATGGGTGAAGGCACCCCCACGGCCGACGACTTCTGGAAGATCGCCAAGGATGACCATCCCGGCGTCCAGATGGTCATGGGCCAGAAGGAAGTGAACCTGGCCGGCCCGGTCAAGGTTCTGTCCGAGGGCGAGTATCCCGTGAAGTACAAGGGCATCTATCACCGTCCCGCCGAGTCCCGAAAGATCTTCGAGGAAAGAGGCTGGAAAGAGATCGCGGCCCTGCAGCTGAGAAACCCCATGCACCGCTCCCATGAGCACCTGTGCAAAATCGCCGTGGACGTGTGCGACGGTGTTTACATTCACTCCCTGGTGGGCAACCTCAAGCCCGGCGACATTCCCGCGGAAGTTCGCGTCCGGTGCATCGATGCCCTGGTGAAAAACTACTTCGTGGAAAAGAACGTTGTTCAGGGTGGCTATCCCCTTGACATGCGCTATGCCGGTCCCCGGGAAGCCCTCCTGCACGCTACCTTCCGCCAGAACTATGGCTGCTCCCGCATGATCATCGGCCGCGACCATGCCGGCGTGGGTGATTTCTACGGCATGTTTGAAGCCCAGACCATCTTTGACAAAATTCCCGCCCCGGCCGAGCCCGGCAAAGCCCTGCTCTGCACCCCGCTGAAGATCGACTGGACCTTCTACTGCATGAAGTGCGACGGCATGGCCTCCCTGAGAACCTGCCCCCATTCCAAGGAAGACCGGGTTATGCTCTCCGGCACCATGCTGCGCAAGGGCCTTTCCGAAGGCACCCCGATTCCCGATCACTTTGGTCGTGAAGAGGTCCTTGACATTCTGCGCGAGTACTATGCCGGCCTGACCGAAAAGGTCGCCATCAAGACCCACAAGGCCGCCACCGGTAATTAATCGGCTGCCCGCGGGCTGACCCAGAAACAAAAGGCGTCGAAGGAAAAACCTTCGGCGCCTTTTTTATTTGTGCTCGAGTGCTGTTGCCAAACCATTTCCGTTCATGCTCTTGCTTTTAATCATAAAAAAATTAAATTACAAATAACCTCTCAATACCTGTCTTTTTGTCCTGACCACCTGATGGCCTGCCCCGCAAGACAAAAAAGGGAGGCTGAATTTTCAGCCTCCCTTTTTATCACTGCAACCGACTTGTAATACTATTGCCTATTTCTCACGGCCGGCATAGTTGGAGTAACCCATGGCCACGGTACGGTAGACCAGGTGGGCCAGCTTGGAAAACGGCAGAAACGCAAACAGGTTAAAAATAAAGATCAGGTGAATGTAATACATGAAATAGGTCAGGGCTTCGGCTCCGGCCAGGCGGGTCAGCTCGGCAAGCATGCCCGACAGACCCAGGCCCAGAACCAGGCCCAGCAGGTACCAGTCCTTGTAGGACGAGGCCTGATCCTTTGCCGCCAGGCGATTCTTGATCATCAGAAGGCTTCCGATAATCAGAGCGATACCGGCTGCGTTGGCCAGGATCTTGACCGGGTTCAACTGGGAGTAAGGTCCGGGCGCGTGCAGAAAGTAGAGGGCAAAAAAGAAAATATTGGTCACCACGAAAAGCCCGATAAAACTGTAGAGCACCATCATATGGGCCGTGGACCGGTCCTTGTTCTCGGTACACTCGGAAAACTTGTTGTGCTTGAGAATGGTGGGGACCACCGCGATGATGCCCTTGACCAGGCCGACATAGTCCAGTTTCCGCTGGGTGGTTTTCCCGTCGGCCACCGCCTGTTCATGAATATCTTTGATAAACCGGCGCAGGCCCATAAAAAAGACCAGTACCACAAAAGCGGCCAGGGGCACAAAAACAATGTCCACAAACCAGGTCGAATAAAAATCCGCGTGGGCGATAACACCCGGTTCATGATGATGGGCCCACGGGAAACCGATGGCCTCAAGGCCGATGCTCTTGAAAATACTGGCCATGGTGTCGCCGAACTGGACGGTGATAAAGGCCAGAACGGCAAACAGGATGGCGGGCACCGCGATCAGGATCGGCAGTTTTTTGGGATCATTGACCGCCTTGCCCACGGCCTTGGGCGTGGCATAGTCGGCAATGGCATAGGACCGCACCGCGGCCAGAACATCACCGGGGGCTGCGCCGCGCGGGCACTTGGTGGAGCAGTCGCCGCACTGGTGGCACAGCCAGATGTCCACATCCTTGACCAGTTTGTCTTTAAGACCCCAGGACGCGGCAATCATCTCCTTTCGGGGAAAGGGCTTGTTGTCCGGTGAAATCGGGCACACCACCGAGCAGGTGGCGCACTGAAAACACTTTTTCAGGGTATTTCCCCCGAGCCCGATGACCTCGTTGATAAACCCCAGATCAGGCTCGGCAAGATATCGTTCACTCATGTTGATGCCTCCTTATAATTAACCGTCAATCCGGTATTAGAAACCTTTAAAGGGGTTGGGACCCAGGGCCTCGATCTCTTCCACAAAGGAGTTGATGATCTCCGGAATCTTGAGATAGTCGTCGATGGCCACCTCTTTCTGGGTGACCCGCTCCTGCTCCAGGGAGAGGGACTTGAGCGCGTCGCCGATCTTTGTCATACGGATGCTGGCCAGCTCAGAGCCCTTGACAAAATGGCACTGGTAGTCGTCCCCGTGCTTGCATCCCAGCAGGATGGCGCCGTCCATGCCCTGGGAAAGGGCGTCCTTGATCCAGATCACGTTGACCGACCCCAGGCACCGCACCGGAATGATCCGCACGTCAGCGGAAAAAGAGAGCCGGTTCATGCCGGCGACATCAATGGCCGGGTAGGCATCGTTCTCGCACACCAGAGCAAGAATCCGCAGGGGCGGCTCTTCGTAATCGTCCTCGGAAGGCACCTGAATCGACTTGACCATGCTGCCGATGCTGTTGATGTTATAATCGGCAAAACCGATGATCCGCTCCGGACAGGCCCCCATACAGGTTCCACACCGGCGGCACCGGGTGGGGTTGGGCTTGGGCGTTCCCTTCTCGTCATCATCCAGGGCGCCGAAGGGGCACTCTTCCGTGCACCGTTTGCACTGGGTGCAGCGCTGGAAGAAGAAGTCCGGAAAGGTCATATCGCCGGACCGGGGATGCACGGACACGCCCCGGTTGGAAGACTCAACGCACTGAATCGCCTTGAGGGCCGCGCCGGTGGCGTCTTCCATGGACTCTTCAATGGTCATGGCGCGCCGAATGGAGCCGGCGGCATAGACGCCGGTCCGCTGGGTCTCGTAGGGAAAGCAGATGAAGTTGGAGTCCGCGTATTTGTCGAATATGTCGTTGTCCCTGAAGCCGGGGCCCTGGCGGTAGGCCAGGTTGACCACCGGGTCATCGGCGGTGGCAGGCACCATGCCGGCGGCCAGCACCACCATGTCGGCCCGAATCTTCAGTTTTTCGCCCAGCAGGGTGTTGTCGGCCTCCACCATCAGGCCGCTGCCGTTCCTGGAAACGCCGATCACCTCCCCCTTGGTCATAAAGATACCGGGGTCCTGCTGCATGCTCTTGTAAAAATTCTCGGCCAGGCCGGGGGTTCGCATGTGCTGATAGACAATATAGGCCTTGCCGTCGCTATAGTCGTCACGCACGTACTTGGCCTGTTTCAGGGTGGCGATGCTGGTCACCGATCCGCAGTAGGAAAAATCACCGTCATCCTCGCCCTTGCCCGGGCTCTGGATAAAGACCACGGACTTGGCCTCCTTGCCGTCGGAAGGCCGGACGATCTTGCCCTTGGCCGCGATCTGTTCAAACTCGGTGTTGGTCACCACATCGGGAATCTGGCCGATGCCCAGGTGGGCAAAAGACTCGCCCTCCAGCTTGGCGGGCCGCCAGCCGGCAGCCAGGATCACCGAGCCGAACTTCAACCCCTCGGGATCAAACTTGAGAACATCCTCCTTGCCTTCATTATATTTTTTGTAAACCTCAAACTGCTGCTCGGCGTTCAACTCCTTTCCGCTCTCATCCACCTTCATCTCATCGGGAAGGGGATAGGGAACGTCAAAGGGATGCTTTTCACCCGGATTTTTCAGGGTAACGGTAAAATCGCCGGGCTGACCCGCGATGCGGGCCACCACTGTACCGGTCTTTACGCTGATGTTGGCATTGGCCTCCACCGCCTTGACCAGGTCAGCCACCACCGGGGTACGCAGGTCCTCATAGGGGCTTGCAACCGGAGACTGCATGCGCATCTGCGCGGCAAAACCGCCCAGCGCGCCGCTTTTTTCAATAATGGTCGCCTTGTAACCGGCCTTTGCCACATCCAGGGCCGCGGCCATGCCGGTGACGCCGCCGCCGATAACCAGCACATCGGAAGTATAATTATCCAGCTTGTACGGCTCGGGCAGTTTGATCTGTTTGAGCTTTGCGATGCTCATGCGAATAGAGTCCTCGGCCATCATCTGGACCCGGTCGAACTTGGTTCCTTCGGCCTTCTCCTCTTCGGTCAGGGCCGGAAACTGATCCCTGGGATGGGACCACACCACCTGCTCCCGCAGGTTGACCCGGTCCACCAGGCAGCCGTCAAAGGAAAACACGTCAAAATTTACCCGCCTGGAACAGGCGGCGATGGCCAGCGAGTTAATGCCCTGGTCCACGTCTGCCTTGAGAAACTCAACGCCTTCCTTGCCGCACAGGAATGCATGGGTCTTGACAGGAAAGCCTTCTTCCCTGGCGACCTCGGACAACGCATCAATATCCAGCGAAGCCCCTATGCCGCACCCTGTGCAGATATACACACCATATTTCTTATCCATGGGGACCTCCCTACCTCTTCAGAGTTTGAATTGCCTTCAGTGCCATGCCCGTTGCATTCTGGTTGGACGACACCACGTCCAGCGGTTTGTTGGCACACCCGGCGGCAAACATGCCGCCCTTGTCAAAATCATTGAGAACAAACCCGTCTTCGTTGTACTGCAGATCGGCCGGCAGCTTCTGCCTGGCGGCAGTGGGCTGCATACCCGTGGCCAGTACGACCATGTCCACGGTCTGTTCCGTCTTTTCGCCGGTCACGGCGTTCTCCGCCACCACCGTGATGTTGGATCCGGCCGCCTCTTTTACCTCGGCCACCTTGCCTTTGATAAAAAAGATGTTGGGATCTTCCTTGATCGTGTTGTAGAACTTCTCGTACCGGTAGCCCGGTGTACGGAGATCAATATAAAAAATGTAGACTTTGGCTTCCGGATACCGCTCCCGAATATAGGTGGCGTGTTTCAGGGAAGCCATGCAGCAGATATAAGAACAGTAGGGCAGGTGGTTTTCGTCCCTGGAGCCGGCGCACTGAACAAAAGCGACGCTCTCAGGCGCCTTTTCATCCGACGGCCGGACAATTTTGCCCTGTGTGGGTCCGTTGGGGGAAGCCAGCCGCTCCAGCATCATGTTGGTGATGATGTTCTTGTATTTTCCAAACCCCAGGGTGTCGATTTTGGTGGCGTCATAGGGCTCCCAGCCGGTGGCCCATACAATAGACCCCACCTGAAGCTCGATGACCTTGGGCTTCATGTCCAACTCAATGGCGTTGTACTGGCATACCTCCACGCACTTGTTGCAGGCGGTTCCCTTGCAGGCGGCGCCGTCAATGGCATAGCGCATGGGGAAGACCATGTCCGTGGACTTGAAAATCGCCTTGTTCTTGTCCATGCCGAAATTGAAGTTGTTGCTGCGCTCCGCCGGACAGACCGCCACGCAATCGCCGCATGCCGTGCAGTTCTCGTTCACGAACCGGGGGTTGAGCTGGATAGAGACCTTGTAGTTGCCCGGGCCGCCCTCCACCTTTTCCACTTCGGCCATCGTGTACGTACGAATGTTCCGGTTGTC
Organism: Desulfosudis oleivorans Hxd3; assembly: GCF_000018405.1. Taxonomy (NCBI): domain Bacteria; kingdom Pseudomonadati; phylum Thermodesulfobacteriota; class Desulfobacteria; order Desulfobacterales; family Desulfosudaceae; genus Desulfosudis; species Desulfosudis oleivorans. The sequence goes on along the minus strand of NC_009943.1, from coordinate 1,172,151 downwards.
CTTGATCCGCCGATAGTTGATCTCAAGACCGCAGGACGGAGGACACAGCTTGGGAAAATACTGGTTCAGCTGCGCCACGCGTCCGCCCAGGTAAGGTTCCTTTTCAATGAGGAACACCTCGTAACCCACCTCGGCAGCCTCAAGGGCGGTAGTCAGACCACTGATGCCTCCTCCGACCACCATGATGCTTCCGTTGGCAGAGGTCGAATTATCTGTCGCCATACCATCCCTCCGTAAAAAATGAATTAATATACAACCTGTCGGTTCCTTGAGCCGGAAGTCCCTTCCGGCATCTACGATACGGTAGAAAAAGCGACCCGCCTGCTGCCCGGTCGCTTTACGAATCTGGCCACGGCTTAACCGCCATTCAACACCGCACGGTTAAACCGCCACCACAGTCGTAAAGCCGGGATCAGGGCGGCCGGCAGAAGGCCGGCCGCCCTGGCCGTTTTTAATAAAAACCTCCAGGCGGCAAAGCGCCTGGAGGTTTATTGCCGCTTTACAACACCCGAGGCTTAGGCGTCGGGAATGATCTTGTGGTAGTCCACCTTCTTAAGGTTCCACTGGTTGGCGGCCTTGTCGTAGGTGGAGTTGGTGAAGCAGAACCAGTTGGCGTCGTCCTGACCCGGATGGTCCGCGTTGTAGTAGAAGCCGGGGTAACGGGTCTCTTTCCTGAACTGGATGTGACGGCAGTGGGCTTCCACGGTGTAAATCCGGTGGTAGATTTCCCAGCATCTCATCAGCTCATGCAGATCGCCGGCAGCCAGCTTTTCGCAGTCTTCCCGCATCATCTCGAACAGATCCATGAGGACCTCGAGGTTCTTCTCGCTGGTCATGTAGTAGGTCGCGGTGCCCGCGCCATACTCATGGGTGGCCTTCATGAGGCGATACATCATGCCGTTGGGCTTGATGTAGTTCGGGTTGATGTCAATGGCCGTGGTGTAGTCACAGCTGTCCAGGAAAACGCGAACCGGCTTGTAGACCATGTCTACCAGCTCATCCTTGGTCTCCTTGATGGTCGGGGTGAAATCGGCGTTGTCACGCACGTACTTGACCATCTCCTTGGCCGCAATACGGCCTTCGGCATGGGAGCCGGAGGAGAACTTGTGACCGGAGCAGGCAACGCCGTCACCGGAGGTGAACAGACCGTCAACGGTGGTCATACGGTTGTAGACTTTGCCGTTCTTGGCCTTGATCTTGTAGGAATCCGGAACCCAGTCGTAATCCGGGCCGGAAGTCCAGATACCGCAGCAGCCGGAGTGAGAACCCAGCAGGTAGGGCTCGGTGGGCATGACTTCGGAGTTCTTCTTCTCGGGCTCGCAGTTCTGGGCACACCACAGGTTGGCCTGGCCACAGGTCATGTCGAGGAAATCTTCCCATGCCTCGGACTCCAGGTGCTTGAGCTCCTTCTTGTCCATGGTCTTGCCCAGCTCGGCCAGCGCGGTAACAGTGTCCATGATGATGGGACCGCGGCCGGCTTTCATTTCGAACAGCATCAGGTGGTTCCGCAGACAGGTCGGGGTGATGGCGGCTGTTCCGTAAGGGGCATAGTTCTGCAGCTCCGCCTTGGCAGCGTCGCTGGCGGCAAAATTTTCGCCCAGGCCGTTAAGGGCCTTTGCCTTGAACAGCAGGAACCATGCACCGACAGGACCGTAACCATCCTTGAAACGAGCCGGGGTGAAACGGTTTTCCATCATGGAAAGTTCGGCGCCGGCGCGCAACGCCATGGTGTAGGTGGAACCAGAGTTCCATACCGGGTACCATGCACGGCCCTTGCCTTCGCCTACCGACCGCGGCTGGTAGATATTGACCGCGCCGCCGCAGGCAACCATGATGGCCTTGGCCTTGATGATGTAGACTTTGTTCTCACGGACGGAGAAACCCACGGCACCGGCGATTCTTCCAGGATCGTTGGCATCGTTGAGCAGCTCGACGATGAAAACGCGCTCCAGAATATTGTCTTCGCCCAGGGCCAGCTTGGCGGCTTCGGCAACGACCCGCTTGTAGGACTCGCCGTTGATCATGATCTGCCACTTGCCGGTACGGACCGGTTTGGCGCCCTTCTTCAGGGAACCCATGGCCAGGCCCTTCTTGCCGTCCATGTTCTTTCCGTCTTCGCTCTTCTTCCAGATCGGCAGACCCCACTCCTCAAACAGATGAACGGAGTCATCCACGTGGCAGCCCAGGTCAAAGATCAGGTCTTCACGGACAATGCCCATCAGGTCGTTGCGGACCATGCGGACGTAGTCTTCCGGAGCGTTTTCGCCGATATAGGTATTGATGGCGGAAAGGCCCTGGGCAACGGCGCCGCTTCTGTCCATGGCGGCTTTGTCGACCAGCAGGACCTTCTTGTCGCCGGACCATTTCTTGATTTCAAAAGCAGTGCCGCAGGCAGCCATGCCGCCGCCGACGATGAGGATGTCGACTTCGCGCTCTTCAACTTCGGGATCTCTTACGGCCTTGAGTTCACCCAATGGTTTATTCGGTAATGCCATATTCTATCCTCCTTAAGAATTAAAATATTCGTCGTTCATTGATTGTACTTGTCTTACCGGAATACCGCATTCCCCTGGACTAGACAGTCTTGGGGGTAGGCAGCGTACGCCCATCGGCTTCTTCGGTGGAAAGCAGACCGGAATCCAGGTCTTTGCCCTGAAGGTCTTTGTAAGCGTTTGCCGTACCTTCATCGGTTGTACGGATGGGGAACTTGAACCGTTTTACGGTACCGTTGCGGAACTTGCAGGTCCACATCACGTCCTCGGTGCCCATCATCGGCATGATGCTGCTTCCAAGGGGAACAAAGTCGGCATAGCCTCTGACCTCGATCGCCTGGGTGGGGCAGATCTTGACGCAGGAAAAGCATTCCCAGCACTGATCCGGCTCCTGGTTGTAGGCTTTCATGGCGTTGGCATCCAGAACCATCAGGTCGTTGGGACAAATGTACATACAAGCGGTTTTGTCCCCGCCCTTACAGCCGTCACACTTTTCAGCAATTACGAAACTTGGCATTTAAATACCTCCTGTTTTGGTTTGAATATTAAATCACGCTAAACGCTTGGATCATGCAGTTTACACTGCCGCTCAAGTATGATTCCTTTCGCACCTCCCTTCTTTATTTGTATAATTTTTTGTGCTCCATCGGTATCATGAAACCGAAAAACATCCGAATTCAAAAATTTCTCAACCAGTTAGACCTGTTACAGCGCAAATATCCTGCAAATGCAAACTGGCAGTTTATAAACAAAAAAATTAAAAGTCAAGGTTTTCCAGCAACTATTATGAAAAATCAGGACCGTGGCGCAATGGCATAAATATCATTAAAAAACAAACTGTTAAACTTATCCTGCGCCGAAGAAACAGACAGGGAAAAGGGAAGGGAAACACTATGCGTGGATGGGGACCCCGTGGCCGTGATGGTCATCGGTCAGAATTTCAAAGGCGGCCCGGTGACCGGTTGTAAGAGTTTCCTGCGTACCGGTATCTTTTGACAAAACCGACAGCCGGCATGACGCGATCTTTGTGTTCAGGCAGTGTTTGATACCGCCGGGGGGGTTGTAGTACTGAAGCCCCACAAACCCCTCCTTTGGAGCGGCAATGGTTCCTTCAATCCTGACATCCCGGTCCTCCGACGCAAAGGTCCAGGAAAAATAATCAAACTTTCCTTTGGCCTTCAGGCTTTGTCCAATGGTGTTGAGCGCGTATTCTTTGTCCTTGTGGCGCAGCACCATAACGGTCATGCGCGGAGTATAGATCGGCCCCAGTTTGATCTGGGCCGTGGCGATTTCCAAAAAGCTCTCCGGGCTGTTGTCGAACCCGGCCACCTGGCCCCATGCATAGGAGTCGGTATGCTTGACGCCCCAGTTGTGGTTCTGGCTGCCGATCCAGTCGTGTATCTCGTGACGGGTTCCCCCTGCTGTAATGGTGCCGTCAAACCTGGCCATGGGCAGGCCCACCAGTGTCTTTGCCTTGGGCAGTTTGGCTTCGTACAGCTTGGGGGCAAACAGAAAAACAGGCGGGCTGTCGCTCGAAAAGGTCAGATCCCATTTCACATCCATTCCCCTGCCGGCCCGGCCCGATGCTTTCTGGCCGTCAAGGGTCGCGCCTCCGACCTTTACGGTAAACCGGCTGTTGTCAAACATGCAGTCAGCCAAAGGGAACTCGTCCTTCACCGACACATGCCGGCCGGTGGCACCGTCAAACCAGGTGGCCCAGAGCTCACCCATGGCGCCGGCCGGGTTGTTCCGGGGCGCGAATATCGTGTACCGAATCCAGAAGGCCAGGGGCTTTTCCGGATGGTTGGCCCGAATAAAATAGCTTTCGTAAAAACCGTTCTGTTCTCCCGTATAACGGGCATGGTTGGCCGTGGCGGACAATGTGTCAATCAGACTGGCTGTCATGGTTTTTCCTGCCTTTCAAGGATGATGGCTTCGTAAAAAGCCCAATACAGCGACCTGTATCAGTACCGTCCGGCATGGGCGGCGATATAGTCAGCGGCCCGGGCGGCAAACGCCATGATGGTCACCTGGGGGTTGACCCCCAGGGAGGAGGGAAAAACGCTGCCGTCGGTGATAAAGAGGCCCTTGACGTCATGACTTTCGAGATTGAGGTTTACCACGGCCGATCGCGGGTTGTTGCCCATCCTGCAGGTGCCCAGGGGATGAAAGGCCATGAGCTCGAAATGCCATGGCCGGATGGGCATGGTTTTGAACCGTTCCAGCTCCTGTTTGCCGGTAATCTCCGGCAGCTTGAAACAGCCGGTAAACACCCGCCGGGCCCCGGCGGCAAAAAAGATGTCGGCCAGGATGCCCACGCCTTTGCGCAGGGTTTCGGCATCGGCCTGGTTCAGGGAGTACCACGCGGTATAGGCGTAACCGGGCAGGCCCGGCAGAATGCGGCCCCGGGTGGTGTCGCTGACCATGACGCCAAAAGCGGCAATATTATTGTATGCCCTGGCCAGGGCCTTATGTTTCTGCCCCATGCCGGGCAGGGCCAGTCCCATCACCCCCGGCGGGATGAAAATGCCTTCCAGCATGATCCCCTCATCGGCAAAGGCGTCAATGAAACCGCCCTGGGAGACGCCGTGGTGGCCATTGACCACCTCGTCCATCTCGGCCACCACCCGCCCGCAGGGATGGATGGTCAGGTTTCTGCCCACCTGCCCGGACACGTTGGCCAGCCGGTTTTTCAGCAGAAATGCCGGGGTGATCATAGACCCCATGGCCGCGCACACGATGCGGGCCCGAATAAAAAACGAGCCGGTCTCCCTGCCGTTGGCGGGATTGACCACACGACCCTTTACCCCCACCACCCGGCCGGCTTCGGTAACGATCCGTTTTGCCCGGCAGTTGGCGTAAATCCGGGCGCCGGCTTTGTCTGCCCGGGGAATATAGGCCAGGTCAGTGGACTGTTTGGCCTGTTTCACACATCCCCACTGGCACACGCCCGCGCCTTCGCACCCCTTGACATTGTGTTTCAAGGGTTTGGTTTCGATGCCCAGCTTTTTTGCGCCCCGCCTGACGATCTGGTAGTTTTTGCCCAGCACATCCTCGGAGAGTTCCACCACGCTGATCGCTTTTTCAACCCCATCAAAATAAGGGGCCAGCGTGTCATAGGAGAGCCCGGCGCAGTCGTACCGGTCGGCCCACTTTTCCACCACCGGCTTCGGGGTACGAAAGCAGGTGGCGGAGTTGATGATGGTGGTGCCGCCCACGGCCTTTCCCAGGGGAAGGGAGACCGGGGGCAGTCCCAGGGTCACGGTAAACCCGTCGTCCCGGTACATCATGGCCATCATGTCGGCAGGATCCTGGTTGAAGTTTTTAATGGTAAAGCGGCTTCCCTCTTCCAGGACCGCCACCCGCAATCCCTTTTCCGCGAGATCTGCCGCCACCACGGCACCGCCGGCGCCGGTACCGATGACACACACATCCACGGTCTCTTCAATATCACCGGCAATATCTTTGTATTCTTTTATCATTACGGCCTGACCCCCTCGAATTCGTCCGGCACGGGAAACTTTTCCGCAAACCCGATGGCCGCCTTGGCCTCTGCCGTGCCGTAAAAGGCGGGAAACACCAGGGCCTTAAGAAGGGTCATCACCAGGGGACCCCAGAGGGCCGACGCCTCGGCCCGGTGCATCAGCAGTTCCAGCCGGTCTTCTGAAAGTCGCGTGACCGAAACAAAACGCCGCAGAAAGAAAACAGGCCAGGCGTAATCCACAAAGACCAGCAGCAGCCGAATGCCCAGTTGTGTCAGAAACGGCATGCGAGAGATGGCATAGTCGGCCCGGGCCAGCCACTGGTCCGCCACATGGACCGCGCCAAGGGCGAAGTGGGGCCCGCCGGCGGGAATCATGCCCCGTCCCAGGGCCAGAAGAATTTGCGCCTGACGGCGCGATAACGTTCTGTAAGCCATACGTGGTTCTCCGATACTCTTTTGTTCCGCCGGCGATATCCCGCCGGCATCCGTATTCTTACGTGTATTGAAAAAGATTTCCCATGGTAAACCGGAAGGAGAAAAGAAACGTCAGGCCCTGCCGCCAGGGAAAATAGACAATTGATTCGGAAATCACCTTTCCCGTCTCCAGTTCCGTCACCGTACCGTAACAGGTGACATGGGTCCGGTGGAGGTTCCACGGCCAGATGTTGCGCTTTTCCCCCACGTACCGGTAAGCCCGGCCCTGTTCATCGTTGAAAACCAGGTCGTAGCGAATCTTGCGGCCTGAAAAATAGAGCAGGTGAAGCGACCCCTTGCAGTCCGCCTTTTCCACCAGGCCGTCCACGGTGATCCACCCCCGGGCCTCGTTCCACAAGAACCGGTCGGAAAACGGGTTGGCCCACTGAAGCAGGCTGCTGTTACCCCATGTCAGGGCAAAGGTGAGGGGCCGTTCACCCCCTTCCGGGTCATCGCTGAGCCGATGGGTTCCGGTCATCAATTCGTTTAATTTAAAACCGATCATGGCACCGCTCCTGTTTGGGAATTACAGTATGTTGTAACCCGTTCCTTTTAAAAATACAAGTAAAAGCCCGGCTGGCGAAGGACCTGCCTTGACACATCGGCAGGGCTGTACTATTAGCCCGAATATCTCATGAAAAATTTCGCCCCAATCAACTCGTGAGATATTCGGTTACCCGGATATGTATAATGAACTGCGGAACACCATGAGCCACCCGTTAAAAAAAGTGGAGCTGCTGGCCCCTGCCGGTACCCCGGAAAAACTGGAGATCGCCATTCACTACGGCGCGGACGCCGTCTACCTGGCGGACAGCCGCTTTTCCCTGCGCAATTTCGCGGGCAACTTCACCTGCGACCAGTTAACGGCGGCGGCCGGCCTTGCCCGAAAACACGGGGTGAAACTGTATGTGGCCTGCAACATCTATGCAAGGACCGATGAAACCGAGGCCCTGTGCGAATACTTTCACCGGCTCTCCGCCATCGGCCCGGACGGCATCATCATAGCGGATCCCGGCGTGCTGAAACTGGCCAGGGCCACCATTCCCCATATTCCTGTTCACCTCAGCACCCAGGCCAACACCACCAGCCTGGAGGCGGTCCGCTTCTGGGAACAGCAGGGCGTGTCCCGTATCAACCTGGCCCGGGAGCTCACCCTGACCGAGCTTGCCCAAATCGCCTCTCAAACATCGGTCCAGATCGAAACCTTTGTCCATGGGTCCATGTGCATGGCCTATTCCGGCCGGTGCCTGCTCAGCGGTTTTCTCACCGGCCGGGAGAGCAACCGGGGCCTGTGCAGCCAGCCGTGCCGGTGGCAATATTCCCTGGCCGAGGAGACCCGGCCCGGGGTCTGGATGCCGGTGTTTGAAGATGACCGGGGGGCCTATGTGTTTAACGCAAAAGACCTGTGCATGATCGAACACATCGACAGCCTGATCAACGCCGGCATCGCCGCCTTAAAAATTGAAGGCCGCATGAAAAGCATTCATTATCTGGCCGCCACTGTAAAGGTCTATCGCGAGGCCATTGATGCTTATTACGAAAAACCGGAAAAATATCGTGTGCAGACCGCCTGGATCGAAGAACTTGAAGCCGTCAACAACCGGGGGTTTTCCACCGGCTTCTACTTCGGTCCCCCGGAAAGCGGGGGCATCAACCGAACCGGTGCCCGGCCCGGCACAGCATACCGCTTCCTGGCGAGGATCCTTCGGGCCCGGCCATCGGGCCGGGTCACGGCCGAGGTGAAAAACAAGCTGTGCGAAGGCGACGCCGTTGAAATTTTGACCGCCGGAGGACCGGTTCGGCCAGGCACGGTGCTGAACATTTTTGATGCCGACGGCAACCCAATGGAAGCGGCCATGCCCAACAGCACGGCCACCCTGGTCCTTTCCGCCACCTGCGGACCCAACGACCTGATCCGGTGCCGGGAAACCCCGCCTGCGACACAGGGGGGGGAACACCTGCGATAAACGCTTGATCTGTTGCTTTTTTTTTATTTTGCAGATAGAATGGAGCGTCCAATCGACCGGCTGTTTTTCCTAAAGACCGGTCTTCTGTTTGGCGCCCGGCGGTTTAAAGCCGCTTAAACGCCAGGGTAAAGATCGAAAGGTCGAACCGATATAAACCTGGAGGGATCGAATGCTTATCGAGGATGAAGAAAGCTTGCAGATGTATGTGGAAGAGTCCCTCGACCACATGGCAAACATCGAAAACAACCTCCTGGCCATTGAAAAAGGCGGTGACAGCGCGGATCCGGAGATCGTCAACGAGGTGTTTCGCGCGGCCCACTCCATCAAGGGCGGGGCCGGGCTCATGGGGCTTAACAACATCAAGGAACTCTCCCACCGGGTGGAAAGCGTACTGGGCATGATCCGGGAAAAAAAGATCACTCCGGACGCCAGCATCATCAGCATTGTCCTGTCCGCCTTTGACAAGCTCTACGAGATGGTCACCCACATTCGGGAGAGTGAAACCATCGATATTTCTGAGGAAGTGGTTTCCCTCACCGGTCTGACCACGGCATCCCTGCCCGCCGCCAGGAAACCGGACGTGACAAAGATGATCAACATCCTGCCCCCGGACGGCGGCCCCGCCCTGTTCCAGATAAGCCGTCTGGATCTGGACAAGGCCCGAAAAGGGGGACGGGATCTTTACCTTATTGAATGGGACCTGATCCAGGATATTCACGAGCAGGAGCGGTCCCTGATGGAAATGATGAAGTCGGTCTCCATGAGCGGCGACGTGCTGGACATAACCATGAAAATTGAGGCTGTGGGTACGCTGGAGGAAGGGACCCCTTCCCGAATCCCCATCCTGATGCTCTACTCCTCCCGCATCGGCGACGATATCCTGCCGTCGCTTTTTAATGTTGAGCGGCACCAAGTTCACCGGGTGACCGAGGCGATGATGGTGCCCGCGGAAGCCGATAAACCGACCCCGGTCCGGCCCGACGCCGGTATGCCGGAAACGGCACAATCATTTACGACGGAAACGACACCCGCCCCGGAGGCCACGATGCCGGACGTTGCTGATGAGGACCGGCCCGCGGCCCTCGACACCACAGACACCGTGTACGCGGATGAGGATGACGGCCTGACCATCGACAGCCTGAAAGGCCCCCATGTCAAGGCGGCCCTTTCCCAGACATCGCTGCGGGTGGATGTCAAGCTACTGGACAACCTGATGACCCTGGCCGGCGAGATGGTGCTCAGCAGGAACCAGTTAATCCAGAGCCTGACGGCCCAGAACGCCAAAACCATTGCATCGGCGGCCCAGCGGATCAACATGGTGACCTCGGAGCTGCAGGATGTGATCATGCGCACCCGCATGCAGTCCATCGGCACCATCTTCAACAAGTTTCCCCGGCTGGTGCGGGACATGTCCCAGACCCTGGGCAAGAAAGTGGAACTGACCATCGAAGGCACCGACGTGGAGCTGGACAAGACCATTATCGAGGCCATCAGCGAGCCCCTGGTGCATCTGGTCCGCAACTCCGTGGACCACGGTATCGAACCCCCGGGCAAACGGGCCCAGCTGGGCAAAAGTCCCATCGGCCGGATTCACCTGGCGGCCCTGCACGAAGCCGGACAGGTCTCCATTGAAATCACCGACGACGGCAATGGCATCGACGATCAGCTCATCGTGGCCACGGCCCTGCGAAAGGGATTGATCGCCGAACGCCGCGTGGCCGACATGTCCAGAAAAGAGAAAACCGAACTGATTCTGCTGCCGGGCTTTTCCACCTCGGATAAAGTCACCGATGTGTCGGGCCGGGGCGTTGGCATGGACGTGGTCAAGACCAACCTGGAAAAACTCAGCGGCACCATGGACATCGACTCGGTGCCCGGTAAATATACCACCATCAGCATCAAGCTGCCCCTCACCCTGGCCATCATTCCCAGCCAGATCATCTCGGTCTCTACTGAAAAGTATGCCATTCCCCAGGTCAACCTGGACGAACTACTGCGGATTCCCGCTGACCAGGTAAAAAACCGGATTGAAAAGGTGGGGGACGCCCCGGTGGTCCGGCTGCGGGGACGGCTGCTGCCCCTGGTGGATCTGGCCGAGGTACTGGGCATTGAAAAAACCTATGTACACCCTGAAAACGGCCTGGAGTACAGTGAGCGGCGCCAGAATGTGGCGGACCGCCGGTCCCGGCAGCATCTGGCGGAGACCGAAACAGAGGATGCAGCGCCGGCACCCGCCAAGGAGACACGAAGCCAGTCCGGGGAACGGATCCCGGCCAGCCGTCGGAAAGCCGAAGACCGGCGGTTTCATGCCACCAGCGCCGTCAACATCGCGGTGGTGTTTCAGGGCAACACCCGCTACGGCCTGATCGTGGACCGGCTGCTGGATTCCGAGGAGATCGTGGTCAAGCCCCTGGGCCGGCATTTCAAGCAGTGCCAGGAGTACAGCGGCGCCACCATCATGGGGGACGGCCGGGTATCGCTGATCCTGGATGTGGCGGGTGTCGCCCAGTCTGCCCGGTTAAAATCCCTGGAGCTGTCGGAAAAAGCCCAGCAGCGGGCCGCCGAGGAAAAAGCCGCGGCCACGGCATCGGACCAGACCAAAGCCTCCCTGCTCATGTTTGCCAACGGTCCGGACGAACAGTTTGCCGTCTCCCTGAGCCTGGTGGAGCGCATTGAGAGCATCAACCCGACGGCCATCGAGCATGTCGGAGGGAAAAGAATCATTCAATACCGGGGCGGGGCACTGCCCCTCTTTTCCTTGAGCGAAGTGGCCGCTGTCAGCCCTCTGCCCGAATCCGGAGAGATTGCGGTGATCGTCTTCAGCCTTGGCGGCAAGGAGATCGGCCTGATGGTGGCCCCGCCGGTGGATGCCATTGAAGTACCCATCACCATTGATTCCAAGGCCCTCAAGCAGCCCGGCATCATCGGGTCGGCCATTATTCACAACCATACCACCCTGCTGGTGGATGTGTTTGAGGCGGTCAAGACCGTTTATCCCGACTGGGTCGCGGGCGGCAAAGCCCCCGGCCGCCCCGTGGCCGAGGGAAACAAGGCAACGCTCCTGTTTGCCGAAGATTCCGATTTCTTCAGAAAGCAGGTCAGGGGATTCCTGGAAGAGGACGGCTATACGGTGCTGGAAGCCGCCAACGGCCAGGCGGCGTGGGAACTCCTTGACACCACCGACCAGACGGTAGACCTGGTGATCACGGACATCGAAATGCCGGTGATGGACGGATTTGAACTGACCCAGAAAATCAAAAGCGACAACCGGTTCCGTCACCTCTCCGTGCTGGCGCTGACCTCTCTTGCCGGTGAGGAGGATATTGTCCGGGGCAAGCAGATCGGCATCACCGACTACCACATTAAAATGGACCGGGAAAAACTGCTGGACACTGTCAAACGGCAGTTGGCGGCTGACGCCGGTTGATGCGGTTTCAATAACAAGCGATCCGGTTCATCAGTAAGGAGCGATCATGCGAAAAGGTCTCAAACGAAAAGACCGGGCGGAACTGATCACGTTCTACATCGGCAACACCCTGTGCGGCATTGATATCACCGATATCCAGGAGATCAACAAACAGACCACCAATCTCACCTGGGTGCCCCGGGCCCCGGAGTATGTGGTGGGCGTACTGAACCTGCGGGGCATGATCGTCACCGTGGTGGATATCGGCAAAAAACTGGGGCTCAACCCGCTGGAGACGGGCAAGCACAGCCGGAACGTCATTGTGCATTACAAGGACGAGCTGGTGGGGATCCTGGTGGACCAGGTCAGCGAAGTCATCTCCTCAGATGCCGACGATATTGAGCCGGCCCCGGCCAATCTGGGCGGGGTGCAGGGTGAATACTTCAGCGGCGTGCTGAAAACCGACCGGAAACTGATCGGCATTCTGGATGTCCATCGCGCCCTTTCGGACGACTGATCCCCGCCCGCGCACTTTCCTGAAAAGTTATTCACCGCCAAGCGAAAATGAAAGAACCGATGGACGATACCGAAAAACTGAAGGTGCTGGTTGTTGACGACACCATCCTGTACAGAAAAATTGTAAGTGATGCTCTGGCCGAGTTGCCCAACATTGAGATCGTGGGAACGGCCAACAACGGCAAAACCGCCCTCTCCCGCATTCTTACCCTGCATCCCGACTTGATCACGCTGGACGTGGAAATGCCCAGCATGGACGGCATTGAGGTGCTCGAAGAGATCGCCCGCCAGCAAATCGACGTGGGCGTGATCATGCTCAGTTCCCTCACCTACGAAGGGGGTGAACTGACCGTCAAGGCCCTGCAGCTGGGAGCCTTTGACTTTATTCCCAAGCCGGAGCTGAGTTCCATCAGTGACAACCGGCAATATATTCGGGACCGGCTGGCCGCCATTATCCGGTCTTTCACGGGCCGAAGAGAGATCAAACGCATTCTTTCCGGAAAAACCGTGTTCCGCCGGGCGACGCCGGGACTACCGTCCGCGGCAGCGGCTCGCCCCATCATCACCGCCGAAACCGTGGCCCATCGCCTTCAGAAAGCCGACAAACAGGTCCGGCGCGCCGGCGGCTCCAAGGTGGTGGCCATCGGCATTTCCACAGGCGGGCCCCGGGCCCTGGGCACCCTGATTCCCATGCTGCCGGCGGACATTAATGTGCCGATTCTTGTGGTTCAGCACATGCCGCCCCTTTTCACCCAGTCCCTGGCCAAAAGCCTCAACGCCAAATCTTCTCTTTTTGTAAAGGAGGCGGAAGAGGGCGACGAGCTGATCCCCAACACCGTGTTCATCGCCCCGGGGGGCCGACACATGAAACTGACCTCCGGCGCGGGCAGGAAGATCATCGCCGTCACCGACGACCCGCCGGAAAACAGCTGCCGGCCCTCGGCGGATTACCTCTTCCGGTCCGTAGCCGAGCACTTCGGCGAGGCCGCCACCGGCGTAATCATGACCGGTATGGGAACGGACGGCAACCGCGGCCTGGAAACAATGAAACAGCGCAACAGCTTTATCATCGCCCAGGACGAGGCTACCTGCACCGTCTTTGGCATGCCCAGATGGCCCATTGAAGCCGAAATCGTGGATGTGGTGGCGCCCCTAGACCGTGTGGCCCAGGCAATTATCAACTCCGTCAGACCCTCCAGATAGCCGGTTCATGGCCAAAATCACCCCCATTGAATTCAAGGTCTTTTCCAAGTATATCTTTGATGTTTGCGGCATCACCCTCAAAGAGGGGAAGGAATACCTGATAGAGACACGCCTGTCGCCACTCCTGGAAAAACACGGGTGCGTCTCCTTCAGCGAAATCTATTACAAGGCCAGACGGGACAAGGACCTGGAAAAGGAGATCATTGACGCCATCTCCACCAACGAAACCTTCTTTTTCCGGGATGTCACGCCTTTTGAGGTACTTCAGCACAAGATCCTGCCGGACCTGATCGACAAGCGGGGACGCAGCCTTCGTCCGGGCGCGCGGATTCCTATTCGCATTCTCTCTCTGGGGTGCTCCACCGGCCAGGAGGTTTACACCATCACCTTTGTATTGCGGGCACTGGGCCTTGGCACGGACATGTACGACATCCGGTTGATCGGTGTGGATGTTTCCAATGCCGCCATTGCCAAGGCCAGTTACGGGGTCTATTCGGAATTTGAACTCTCCCGGGGCCTCTCCCCGGCCCAGATCAGCCAGTATTTTCTCAAGCTGGACGAGAACCGGTGGAAGGTCAAGGATGAGTACCGATGGCTGGCGACGTTTGAGACCCACAATATTTTCGACACGTCAAAAGACCTGGGCCGGTTTGACATCATCTTCTGCCGCAACGTGGGCATCTATTTTTCGCCCATCGACCGGATCAAAATGTATGAAAAAATCGCGGCCATGCTGGAACCGGACGGCTACCTGCTGATCGGGGCCACGGAATCGCTCACCTACGACACGGACCGGTTTGTTCCCAAAAAGTACCTGCGGGCCGTCTTTTATCAACCCAATCCCGCCGTCACCGGGTAGAACAATCCTTCCGGCTTTTCATCTCCGACCCTCAACCGGTGCCCTCTGGCAGATGCCGGCAGAGATCATATTGGAAAGCGTCCGATCATCATCCGGAACCCCATGGCAAGTCATTGTAAAAAATTTGTAAATGCTTATTTTCTTAACGTTTCTCCTTGAACGCCGCCCTTTTTCAGGTGTATGGTAAAACCAGGTTTACAGATTGATGGTTTCAAACAACCGGATAAAGGGTAAACGTGAAAGGGAGTTCGTCATGAAGCGTCTGAAAAACATTCTGCTGGTGTATCCTGAAATTCCCACCAACACTTACTGGAGCTTCACCTATGCCCTTCGGTATGTAAACAAGAAAAGCAGCATGCCGCCCCTGGGCCTGATCACCGTGGCGGCCCTGCTGCCCGACACATGCAACCTGAAGCTGGTGGACATGAACATCGAGCCCCTGACCGAAGCCGATGTCCTCTGGGCCGACGCGGTCTTTGTATCGGCCATGATCATTCAACAGGAATCCCTGAGGCAGGCCATCGCCCTGTGCAACCGCCTGAACAAACCGGTGGTGGCCGGCGGCCCCTACCCCACCTCCAGCCATGAAGAAATTGCCGGCGTGGACCATTTTGTTCTGGGCGAAGCCGAGGCCGTGCTGGCGGAATTCATCGCCGACTATGAAGCCGGCACCGCCCGGCCCATGTACCACGGCGACACCCGGCCGGACATCACCTATTCGGTAACTCCCCGGTTTGACCTGCTCAAGCGGGAAGCTTACGCCTCCATGGCCGTCCAATACTCCCGGGGCTGCCCCTTCAAATGTGAATTCTGCGACATCTGGGTGGTCTACGGAAACAAGCCGCGGCTTAAATCCGCTGAAAACGTGCTGGCCGAGCTGGACACCCTCTACCGCCTGGGCTGGAAAGACGCGGTGTTCATGGTGGATGACAACTTCATCGGCAACAAGTCCCGCGTTAAAAAAGAGTTGCTGCCGGCTTTAATCAAGTGGCAGAAGGCCCACAACTACGTCTTTGAATTCTACACGGAAGCCAGTATCAACATGGCCGACGACGCGGAGCTGATGAGACTGATGAGTGATGCCGGCTTCAACCAGGTGTTCGTGGGCATTGAGACCCCGTCCAAGGAGGCCCTTGAGGAGACCGGAAAAAGCCAGAACCTGAAATATGACCTCAAGGATGCGGTCAGGGCCATTCAACAGCACGGCATGGAGGTGATGGCCGGTTTTATCATCGGGTTTGACAGCGACACCGAGGATATTTTTGAACGGCAGATCGCCTTTATTCAGGAGACCGGCATTCCCAAGGCCATGGTGGGCCTGCTTCACGCCCTGCCCGGCACCGTCCTTTACAACCGGCTGGAAAAAGAGGGGCGGCTGTCCGGCCACGCGCTGGGATCCAACACCCATACCATGGCCACCAACGTGGTGACAAAAATGGATTCGGAGACCTTGAAGCAGGGCTATAAGCGAGTGCTGGGCACCCTTTACGATGCCAACATGAAAAACTACTTTGCCCGGTGCGACATGCTGCTGGACAATCTCAAGGGCACCGGATTCAAGCAGCGGGAGGTCCGTTTTGACGAAATCAAGTCCCTGCTCAAGTCCCTGACCAGCCAGCCCTTCACCGGCTATGGATGGCAGTATCTCAAATATATCACCCGGAACCTGTTCCGGCATCCCGATCTTTTTGCCGAGGTAATCACCTATGCCATCATCGGCCACCATTTTCGCACCATCACCCAGGAGACCCTCAAGGCGGACCAGGTGATCTCAAGGCTGGATGAAATTTACGCGAAAACCAGGGCCCAGCTGACCCAGTATTCCCAGGCGATGAAAAGCTCCTCGGCCAACCGGCTGGCCGATGTCTCCCGCATCTGGGGGGAGTGCAAAAAAAGTCTCGGCCGGACAAAGGGCCGGATCAGTCATATTCACCGCGATTTTCGGGGGGATGTCACCTCCCGTTACGAAGAGACCCAGCAGAAAATCCGGCAGCTGTTTGCCGAGGAAAAACAGGATACCGGCTTTGACAGGCACAAAGGCGCAAAAGCCGCGTAATGCCTGTTGGCCCGACTGCCAAAAACGTGTATAAAAGAGGAGGGACGACACTGCGTGTCGCCCCTCTTGTTTTATAAAAACACACAAAAAAGTCTCTTCGTGTTCTTCCATATCTTCGCGGTCTTCGTGTTGAAACACCAGACCGATTGAGCCGGCCGGTCGTTTTTAGCGCGAAGACACAAAAGACACGAAGCGCACAAAGAAAAAGTCTCAACGAGAGGCAATCTCATAGTGAACCGCACCTCTTTACCGCTGGTCAGCGTGGTCATTCCCACCTACAACCGGGGGCCAATGGTGACCGAAGCCGTTGCATCGGTCCTGGCCCAGGACTACCCGGCCATTGAAATCATTATCGTGGATGACGGATCCAGTGATGATACACCCGGTCGCCTTTCCCCCCTGAAGAACCGGGTCACGATAATAACCCAGGAGAACCGGGGCGTGAGCGCAGCCCGCAACGCCGGCGTGGCCCATGCCGGTGGCGAATATATCGCCTTTCTCGATTCTGACGACCGGTGGCTGCCGGAAAAGATATCCACGCAAACAGCCTTTTTCGCTTCCCGCCCCGATGCCCTGATCTGCCAGACCGAGGAGACCTGGATCAAAAACGGCAAGCCGCTTTTTCCCAGGGCCCGTCACAAAAAACGATCCGGCATGATCTTTGAGCCCTCCCTGGAGCTGTGCCTTGTCAGTCCGTCGGCGGTGATGATGAGAAAAGATTTTTTCCTGGATGTGGGCGGTTTTGACGAATCGCTTCCCGCCTGTGAAGACTATGATCTGTGGCTGCGCATCAGCATGGTCCATCCTGTTTACCTCATTGAAACACCCCTGGTGATCAAACAGGGCGGTCATGACGGCCAGCTCTCCGCCATGCCGGGCCTGGACCGTTATCGGATTTACGCCATTTGCAAAGCCATCGACACCGGCCGGCTGTCCGAAGATCAACACCGCGCGGCCCTTGCCATGCTGAAGGAAAAGTGCCGCATCTACGCGGCCGGTTGTGAAAAAAGGGGACGGCGCGAAGAAGCGGCCCGGTACCGGACGATGGCCACGGCATATGGCAACAGCGACACCCCGCCAGCGCCCCTGCATTCCGCCTGACAACCGTCAGGGTTGGCAAGCCGGGGCCTGCGTAGTAACATGCCTGAAAGAACCTTCTTGAGGGCGGTAATGAAATTTTTGTTTTTAGAATCCTATTACAGCGGCTCCCATGCCCGTTTTGCCGACGGCCTGAAGGCCGCCTCTTCCCACACCATCGACCTGGTCACCCTGCCCGGTGAAAACTGGCAGTGGCGCATGATGGGCTCCGCCCTCTACCTGGCCCGAAAAAAGCTGCGGCTGTCAGATTATAACGGCCTGATCGTCACCGACCTGTTTAACCTGGCCGACTTTCTGGCCCTGACCGGCACCCGTCACCCGCCGGTGATGGTCTACTTTCATGAAAACCAGCTCACCTATCCGCCCCCGCCGGGAGACAAAAACGCGGCCCTGCTGGGCATGGTCAACATCTCCACGGCCCTTGCGGCAGACAGTGTTGCCTTTAACTCAACCTTTCACATGAACGGGTTTCTCGACGCGGTTTCCACATTTCTGGACCAGCGGCCCGACTGCCGGCCCGGCCGGGTTTCCGCGAAAATCGCTCAAAAATCCATGGTGCTTTATCCGGCCATTGACGCTCCACCTGCCGGTGCCGCGGCCCATGGCCGGAAAACACCGCCCCTGATTATCTGGAACCATCGCTGGTCCTATGACAAAAAACCGGCCCTGTTTTTTACGGCCCTCCAAAGCCTGATCGACCAGGGCCTGGATTTCCGGGTAGCCCTGCTGGGGGAAAACACCGGCAAGACACCGCCCGAGTTCGCATCGGCCCGTGACCGGCTGGGAAACCACCTGGTCCATGCGGGATATGCGCCTTCCCGGGCCGAATACCACAGATGGCTGAAGCGGGGGGCCATTACGGTGAGTACGGCCATTCAGGAGAATTTCGGGCTTTCCATGGCAGAGGCCGTGGCCCACGGCTGCCTGCCCCTGGCGCCCCACGCTCTCTCCTATCCTGAAATCCTTCCCGCCGACGCATGGGAGTACTGCCTTTACAAAGGGAAAAAGGCCCTGGTAGCCAAACTGGCCCGGCTGACCACCGGTCACGAAACACTGGTCCCTCTTCGCCGGGAACTGGCGGCCGCCATGGGCCGGTTTACCTGGGAAAACCGAATCGCCGAATTCGACCGGACACTTGAGGCCCTTGCCGGAAAAAAAATATCCTGATATAAAATGACTCATCGGCGTATTGAAAGAAGCACTTTCAAATAACACACTGCGGGGCCAAGAATGAAAACAATCGCGCTGTGTTTCTATGCCATCTACCGTCCGGCCTTCTACCTGCTGGTTATCATTGACACCACCCTCCTGGGGCTGCTCACCATCGCCGCCTCCTATTTTGACCCAAAGGGGAACCGGGTCCACTACATCGGCAAATTCTGGTCCCGGCTCAACATGCTGCTTTCCGGCGTGCGGGTAAAAATGATTCACCCGGAGCATATCGACCCGAAACGCTCCTACATTGTGATGAGCAAACACCAGAGCCATTATGACGTATGGGCACTGATCGGTTTTCTGCCCCTTCAGTTGCGGTGGGTCATGAAGATGGAACTGCGGGAGATCCCTGTTTTCGGCCTGGGATGTGAGCGCATGGGCCACATCTACATCGACAGGAGCCACCCGGACCGGGCCTATAAAAGTCTGGAGGTTGCCGGCGAAAAAATAAGAAGCGGGGCCTCGGTGGTCTTCTTTCCCGAAGGGACCCGCAGCACGGACGGCAACCTGCGACCCTTTAAAAAAGGGGGGTTTAACATTGCCCTGGCCGCCGGCGTACCCATTCTCCCCATCACGGTACGGGGCAGCCGACAGGTGCTTCCCAAGGGAAGCGGAAAAATCATGCCCGGCACCATCGAACTGGTGATCCACGAGCCGGTCCTGCTGGATGGGTATACAACGGAAAACCGGGAAGAACTGATACAGCGGGTTCACCAGATCATTGAGGCGGATCTCAAGCTGTAGGGCCGCTGCCCGGTACGGGCTTTCACCACTTTCTTCGTGCCCTTCGTGATCTTCGTGTTAAAAAGCGGCCGGCCAACTAAGCCGGCAGAGTGTTTGGACACGAAGTATAAGCGGACGGCCGGCTCAATCGCTCTGGTGTTTCAACACGCAACACAAGCAGATGTTCCTTATTTCAACAGCAGGCGGCGCAGCAACCGGAAGCCGGGCCGGTCATAGGGCGGCAGGATCAGCCGGTTGAGATTGAACCGGGACTTTTCAAACACGCTTCTGGCCTTGGAAAAGGTCAGAAACCCTTCCTGCCCGTGATACTCCCCCATGCCTGAAGCGCCGATACCGCCGAAAGGCAGATCATCCGCGGCCGCGTGCACCAGGGTCTCGTTGACCGACACGCCGCCGGAAATGGTGTTGCGGATCACAAAGTCCGCGTTTTTACGGTTATAGCCGAAATAATAGAGGGCCAGGGGCCGGGGCCGGTCATTAATGTAATCAACGGCCTGCTGCAGCGTGTCATAGGGCAAAACAGGCAGAACCGGACCAAAAATCTCCTCCTGCAAAAGACGCATTTTTTCCGTGCAGTCGCGCACCAGGTAAAGCGGCATTTTTCGCGAACCGGCAAAATCCTCGCCTGCCGGGTTTACCGGAATAACGGTTGCCCCGCGCATCTCGGCGTCGCGCAGCATCTCCTGCAGCCGGGCGTGCTGCCGGTCGTTGATGATCGCGGTGTAGTCCGGATTTTCCTTTACCGTGGGATAGCAGCGGGCAAACACCGTTTTGCAGGCATCCAGAAACGGCGCCATGCGATCGGCGGGGCACAGCACGTAATCCGGCGCGATACAGGTCTGACCGGCGTTGAATGCCTTGCCGAACATGATGCGCTCGGCTGCCCGCTCCACCGGGATATCGCGGCTGACAATGGCAGGCGACTTGCCGCCCAGCTCCAGGGTCACCGGTGTCAGGTGGTCGGCGGCTGCCCGCATGACATGGCGGCCCACATCGGTAGAACCGGTAAACAACACGTGATCAAAGGGCTGCCCTGTAAACGCCATGCCCACATCGGCGCCGCCCCACACCACGGCCACATGGTTTTCGTCAAACCGTTCCGCGATCATCTTCTGAAAAACAGCGGCCAGCCGTGGGGCATACTCGCTCATCTTGACCATCACCCGGTTGCCCGCGGCCAGGGCGGCGGTCAGGGGACTGACTGCCAGGAACAGCGGATAGTTCCACGGCACAATGATGCCCGTCACACCCTTGGGCTGATACTCCACCCGGGCCCGGGCCGGCCGGAACATCAGACCCGGCGTACGACGGGAAGGCTTCATCCATCCGGCCACATGCCGGGCCGCATAGGCCAGCCCTTCCATGGAAGGAAACAGCTCGGCCAGCAGGGTCTCATCCGCGGACCGCCCCTCAAAATCCGCGTCAATGGCCTCAATGATGGTTTTCTGGTACGTCTTCAACCCCTCTCTGAGCCGGTAAAGGTGGGCCACACGCTCTTTGGCGCCGGGCCATGGGGCCTGGCGAAAGGCGGCCTGCTGGGCCGCGAAGACACGGTCGATCTCTTTTAACGGGGTGGCCGCCTGGAATACGCCACTGCCTGCAGGCGTGATGGAACCGTTCTGCATGGTCCTGTTCTCCTTTGGAAATGCGGGGTTGCCTATCGGCATGTCGGCCCGTCAGACCGATATGTTTTATGATCATGCCACACCCGGCCTTCGGGTGCAACCAATGGGGCCGGCCCAGCTTATGATTGACCTTGATTCCCTGTCATAGTATGCTCAGCGTTATAAAATCGGCACAGTTAAAACACGGGACTCCCTTTAACCCTCTCGGAAGGGCCATGTACATGGGCATCAAAAAATTTTTTGACCGCCTCCTTTCCCCACCGCCCGACACGGCCAGAATACAGGAACTCCTGCGCACCGAAGAGCACTACCACCTGCTGGCAAACCATATCCATGAAGTGATCTTCACCATGGATATGGACTTCAAATATACCTACATCAGCCCTTCGGTTGAACATCAGCGGGGGTTTACCGTTGAAGAGGCGATACACCTTCCCTTTGATAAAAATGTCACACCGGCATCGGTGGAAAAAATTATCGATCTGGTGACCAGGGGCATTTCGGCAAACCGGGAAGGACGAGGCCCCACCCCGCCCCAGACCATCACCATTGAGGTTTATTGCAAGGACGGCTCCACCCGCTGGTCCGAACTGACCGGGGATTTTCTGTATGACAAAAACGGCAACCCCACGGGACTCATCGGGGTCAGCCGGTACGTGGATGACCGGGAGGAGGTCAGGGAGGAGCTGATCCGTTTCAAACAGGCCATTGACGGCACATCCGAGGCCATTGGTTTTTCAACACCCTCCCGCCACCACGTCTACCATAACAAGGCCTTTGCCCGGCTGTTCGGCTACGATACCCCGGAAGACCTGGAAACCGCGGGTGGCCCTGTCACCCGGTTCAAGGACCCCCGGACGGCCGAAGACCTTTTTTCCACCATCGTATCCGGCCGGCCCTGGTCCGGAGAAGTGGTGATGATCGACAGAAACGGCAGGGAGTTTATCGCTCTGCACAGGGCCGACGCCATTCGGGACCGAAACGGCGAAATCACACTCCTCATGGGATCGATCATCGACATATCGGCCTTAAAAAAAAGGGATACCGAATTCCGGCAGCAGGAGTCGCTCTATCGCCTTCTGGCGGAAAATACGTCGGAGATCGTATCCATCATTGACCTGAAGGATCTGTCCCATCGTTACCTGTCGCCATCGGTTGAAAAGATTCGAGGATTTACCCTGGAGGAGGCCATGGGCCACTCCCTGGACCAGGTGCTGGCCCCGGCATCCCATGAACTGGCCATAACCGCCATTACCGAAGAGCTGGCCAGGGACGGTCAGCCCGGCGTGGATCCGGACCGGCACCGGGTCCTGGAACTGGAGCAGCTCCGCAAGGACGGCTCCACCGTCTGGACCGAGCTGGTGGCATCCTTTTTGCGGGACACAGAAGGCAAGCCAACGTCCATTCTCACGGCGGCACGGGACATCACGGAACGTAAAAAAGCGGAAGCAGCCATTCGGGAGAGTGAGACCCGCTATCGCATGGTGGCGGAAAACATCGGTGAAGTGATCTATATCTTTGACCTGAACGCCCTGCGATACACCTATGCCAGCCCGTCGGTGCGCCACACTTACGGATACACAGTCGAAGAGTCTCTTTCCCTGCCCATTGACAAGGTCTTTACCCCCGATTCCATCAACCGGATCCTGGAAACCATCGAAAAAGAACTGGCCCTGGAGGGCAAGCCGGGTGTGGACCCGGACCGGCATGTCACACTGGAACTGGAGCAGTACCATAAAAACGGATCGGTTCTCTGGATCGAGACCACGGTGAAGGGACTGCGCGACGAGACCGGCCGTCTGGTGTCGGTGGTGGGTGTCTCCCGGGACATCACGGAACGCAAAAAAGCGGAGGCCGCCATTCGCCAAAGTGAGGCCCGGTATCGGCTCCTGGCGGAAAACATCAGCGAAATCATTTATATTTTTGACATCACCCGGCTGCAATACGCTTATGTCAGCCCCTCGGTTTCGACCGTTTGCGGATATACGCCGGAAGAACTGCTGACAATCCCGCTGGACACTCTGGTCACCCCCTCCTCCTTTGACCGCGTCGTTGAAAGACTCACTGAAGAGCTCCAGAAAAATGGTAAGTCCGGGGTGGACCCGGACCGGGCCGTCACCCTTGAATTGGAAGTTTACCATAAAGACGGCTCTCTTTTATGGATGGAGACCACGGTAAAAGCGGTACGGGATGAGACGGGTCATCCCGGACTGGTGGCCGGCGTGGCCAGAAACATCACCGAGCGCAAGACGGCCGAAGCCGCCATTCGGGAGCGGGAAAAGCTCTACCGGCTTCTGGCCGACAACATCACCGAGATGATCTCCATCATCGACATCGAAACACAGAAGCACCTCTATATCTCTCCCTCGGTGGAACATGTCCGGGGCTTTACCGTGGAAGAGGTGCTGGTCCAGCCCTTTGATCGGATTTTCACCTCTGAATCCTACCGGTTGGCCATGGCCACCCTGGCCGAAGAGATTGAGAAAGATGGCAAGCCCGGCGTGGATCCAGACCGGGCCGTCACCCTGGAGCTGGAGCAGTTTCGAAAGGATGGTTCCACCATCTGGACCGAGGTGGTGGTCACCTTTCTGCGGGACGCATCCGGCCGGCCGGCCAGCATGCTGGCAGCGGCCCGGGACATCTCGGAACGCAAACGGGCGGAAAATGCCATTCGCAAAAGCGAAGAACGCTACCGCATGCTGGCCGAAAACATCAGTGAAGTGATCTACATTCTTGACAGCGACACCTTCACCTTCCGCTATGTAACCCCTTCCGTGGAAAAACTGCACGGCCTGAGCCCGGAAGTGTTCATGAAACTGCCCCTTGCAAGGGTGTTGACACCCGAGACCCTGGCCAAAGTCACCCGGACCATTCAGACCGAGCTGGCCCAGGACGGCTCCCCCGGCCTGGATCCGGACCGGTTTGTCTCCCTTGACATGGAAGCCTACCGTGCCGATGGCTCCACCGTGTGGGTGGAAAACACCGCCCGTTTTCTGAGAGATGACAATGGCAGGCCCGTATCCATACTGGGTGTGGCAAGGGACATCTCGGAACGCAAAAGGGCTGAAACTGCCATTCGAAAAAGTGAAGAGCGCTACCGCATGCTGGCGGAAAACATCAGTGAAGCCATTTTCACCATTGATCTTGCCACACTGAAACACACCTATGCCAGCCCGTCGGTCAAGCAAATGTATGGTTTTACTCCGGAGGAGTTCATCGCCCGGCCCATTGAACAGGTGATCGTTCCCAAATCCCTGGACCGGCTGATCGTGGCCGTGGCCGCGGAACTGGACAAGGACGGCAAGCCCGGCGTGGACCCGGACCGTAACGTAACCCTTGAGCTGGAGCTCTACCGCAAGGACGGCTCCTCCGTATGGGTGGAAGCTTCAGCCAAGGCCCTGCGCAACGCGGATGGGGAGCTGGTGGCGGCCCTGGGCGTGGCCAGGGATATTTCCGAACGGAGAAAAGCGGAACAGGCCCTTCGGGAAAGCGAGGAAAAATTCCGCACCCTGGTGGAAAAAACCAACGAGCTGATTTTTTCAATGTCGCCGAAAGGTGTCTACACCTATATGTCACCGAACGTAAAAGAGCTGATGGGCGCCGATGCCGCCGACGTGGTCGGCCGCAATTACGCCGAAAATATTCACCGCGACGACAGGCCCTCCTGCGAGGCCGATGTCCGTACGCTGGTTGAGACCGGCGTGTTGCCGGAAGGCAGAGAATACAGGGTCCAGCACAAGAATGGCTCATGGCGATGGCACGAAACCAGCCTTTCCGCCCAGAAGGATAAAGCGGGTAACGTGGCCTCCATTATCGGCATTGCAAGAGATGTCACCGACAGAAAAGCCAGCGAGGCGGCCCACAACCGATTGCTTTCATGGCACGCCGGCATCAACCGCATCCACGACCGTCTTCTGAGCGCGGACAACCTGGAAGATCGTCTCAAGGTGATCACCGACGGCGTTGTGGATTCCTTTGACTCCCTTCTTTGCCGCATCTGGATCATGGGGGCGCCGGATCGTTGCGACGGGCGCTGCCCCCACGGCCGTGACAAAAAATCAGCCCGCCTGTGCCGCGGTGTCAGTCAGTGCCTGCACCTGACAGCCAGTTCCGGCGACACGGACCGCACCGACGGTTACTACAGCCGGGTGCCCCTTGGGTATGAGGGGATTCAATGGATCGAGGGCAGAGAAGTGCCCGGTTTTCTGACCAATGACGCGCAAAACACTCCCATTGTAAAAGACAGGGACTGGATCGACAAAAACAGTATCGTCTCTTTCACCGGCCGGCAACTGCGGGACAACGCCGGCAACGTGATCGGCGCGCTGGTCTCCTTTGCCACACACGCCGTAGACAGAGAAGAGTACGAGATGTACAGCAACCTGGCCAACACCGCCTCCCAGGTGGTGCTGTCCAGCCTGGCCGAGGCCTCAACGAAGCAGGCAAAAGAGGCGGCGGAAGCGGCCAGCCGGGCCAAGAGCGAATTCCTGGCCAACATGAGCCACGAAATCCGAACCCCCATGAACGGCGTCATCGGCATGACCGACCTGCTCCTGGACACCGACCTTACCGAAGAGCAGCTGGAATACGCGGAAAGCGTGAGAAGCAGCGCGGAGTCCCTGCTGGTAATCATCAACGATGTGCTTGATTTTTCAAAAATAGAGGCCGGTAAGCTCAAGCTGGAAGAGATCGACTTTGACCTTGAAAAGCTGCTCAAGGAGGTTAACGACACCATGGCTCCCAGGGCCCGGCGCAAACGCATCCGCCACGATGTCATCCTGAAGGAAGAGGTTCCTTCCCTGCTTAAGGGCGACCCGGTGCGGCTGCGGCAGATTCTTTTCAACCTGTGCGAAAACGCCGTAAAATTCACCGAGGCCGGATCGGTGAAGGTTGCGGTTTCCGCGCCGCACCAGACCGACACAACAGCGACCCTGCTTTTTGAGGTGACCGACACCGGCATCGGCATTGCACCGGAGCATCACCAGGCCATTTTTGAGTCTTTTTCCCAGGTGGACGCCTCCACCACGCGGCAGTACGGCGGCACAGGTCTGGGCCTGGCCATCACAAAAAGACTGGTCTCTCTGCTGGACGGAGAGATCGGCGTAACCAGCGAGCCGGGAAAAGGTTCCACCTTCTGGTTCACCCTGGCCCTTGAAAAACAGCCGCAGCAGAAGGCCGGCGATTCGGTGGGCGAAACGCCGGTCCCGGCCTTTTCCGGCAGCATTCGACCTTTGCGCATCCTTCTGGTGGAAGACAGCGCCATCAGCCGGCGGGTCCTTTTGCAGATGCTGGACAAAATGGGCCATACCGCCACCATTGCCGTCAACGGGGCCGAAGCGGTGAAGCTCTTTTCCCGCCAATCCTTTGACATGGTGCTCATGGATATTCAGATGCCGGTCATGGATGGTATCGCCGCCACAAAACAGATAAAGTCCATGCAGAAAGAGACCGGGAAAAAGGTACCGGTGATCGCCATCACGGCCAATGCCATGGCCGGAGACCGGGAGCGCATTCTTTCCCAGGGGCTGGACGACTACGTAGCCAAACCGGTGAAAATGGAAACCCTGGCAGACGCCATTCGGCGGAATACGGTCTGATGTTCATTTGCCCCCTCTGACGGGCTCCCCAGGGAAGGACTCACACCATTCCCTCAATTTCGCGAAGGTTCTCCTCCAGTCTCTTTTTGGAGACGGGGAAAGCGGTTTTCAACTCCTGGGCAAAGACCGACACCTTATATTCCTCCACCATCCAGAAAAAATCTTCCACGGCCCGGCGCTTCTCATCGGAAGTATCGGGCAGAAGCTCAGCCACCAAACGGTCGAGAACGGCACATGACCAGGCCACCTTTTCGGCTTTTTGCCGGTCTCCGGCGAGGTTTTCCACGGCCCGGCGGGCTCGAATGACAGCGGCCTGCATATACCGGGGCAACCGCTCCAGGTCGGCAATATGATAGATCGTCACAAAGGTTTCGGGCACCAGGGTCGCCAGGTCGGCCTCGATGGTCTTCAGCACAAGGGCGGTGTCTCCGCCGGCCCGCTGTGACGCGACAAGCGTTTGAATCTGCCGCCGTGCGTCATGGTACGCGCCGACCACCGTTTCCACGGCCGTCCGCAGCTGATGTGCCCTTTCGTAAAGCCGGCCGGGCACTTCAATCGCAAGGGCCTCGAATTCCGCTGCGGTTCGAATGCTGACGGCCAGCAGGTTGTCGGCCACCTTCTGTTGCATCCGCTGTTCAAGGGACTTTGCCCCGCCCAGCAGCACTGCCTTCAAGGCCGCCTGTTTTGACAGGGCCACATCCCTGCCCAGAAAACGGACCTCCCTGGAAAGCGCCAGCAGCAGGAGTCTTTTCACGCCCTGGACATGGGCGGCAAGGGCCTTGGACCGGCTTTCAAACAGGCGCAGGTCCACGTGGCCGGTCCGGTCCACAAGGCCGGGAAAAAGGCGGATATGCCTCTTTCCGGCATCGGCCACGATCTCTTCCGGCAGATCACCAAATTCCCAGGTTCGGCATCCGGTCTTTTCCCATTGCCTTTTCAGGGGCGCCAGGCTATCCGCCGGCAGCCCCTGGTCAAAGGACTGTCGCAGAATGTCACGGTTACGGGAGACCTCGATCTCCCGGTTACGTTCATCCGTAATAGCAATACGGGCATGAAGGTGTTCAGGCAGTTTTTCCGGCTGCCACGCCGAAGCGGGAACCTCAACGCCAAACCGCTTGCGGATGAACAGGGAGAGGGCCGAGACCAGGGGCCGCTTCCTTTGTGGCATTTCCGTTGTGATGATCTCCACGGTGCGGCTGATGGGCACCAGCTGTTTCCGATAGGCCTTGGGAAGCCCCTTGACCAGGGCCGCTATCTTTTCCGTC
This sequence comes from Desulfosudis oleivorans Hxd3, assembly GCF_000018405.1. NCBI lineage: Bacteria > Pseudomonadati > Thermodesulfobacteriota > Desulfobacteria > Desulfobacterales > Desulfosudaceae > Desulfosudis > Desulfosudis oleivorans. The sequence continues at coordinate 1,144,150 of NC_009943.1, read as the reverse complement.
AGCAGTCCGGGGACCAGCCAGTCCAGATGGTCCGGATCCACGTCCGGCGCCCGGTGCGCCGGTATCCGAACCGTGACGCCGTCTTCATCTTTTGCCGGGTCAAAGGCGTACAGACAGGCAAACTGTTCCCGGCCCAGGTGAAGGGTGTCCGGAAAACCGGCCATCTCCTCTGGGTCCGGCTCTTCTTTAATCACATCGGCCCGCGACATCTTCAGAAAATCGACCCCCTGTTCCGCGATGCGTTTCTTTAAGGTGCGCATGCTGTACACATCGTTGTCCAGCCGCTGGCGATAAAAGGCGAACAGGTCGTCATCCCCGGCCAGAAAGGTTTTCCGCCGCAGGCGATTTTCAATCTCCACGCCCTCTTCGATGAGCCTCGTGTTGTGGGCCATGAAGGAAAGGGGCTGTTTCACGTCACCATTTACCAGGGCGCTGCGGATAAAAATATCGGCGGCACCGGCCGGGTCCACACGGCCGTAGGAAACCGACTCCCGAAAGTCCACTGTCAGGCCGAAAAGGGTGGTTCGGCAGTCAGCCACCACCTCCTCCCGGCTTCTGCGCCACCGGGGGGCAAGATAGGTTTCCCGGCACAGGTCTCCTGCCAGGGGACGAATCCATTGCCGGTCAATAGCGGCCACGGTCCGGGCATAGAGCCGGGATGTCTCCACCAGTTCAGCGGCCATGATCATGGACGGCTCGGTATTGAACAGGGCCGAACCGGGAAAGATCATCATCGTTTTTCCACCGGCGCCATTGTATATGTTTTTTTCCTTTTTCTCGGCGATGTTGGAAAGGTATCCGGAAAGCAGGGTCCTGTGAAAAGCCGCGTAAAAACCGTCCGGGTCCTGATGACGGTCGATGGCGGCGAGGCCGGTTCCCAGTCCATGTTCCTTTGCGATTTGCTGCATCTGGGCATACAGGTCCCGCCACTCCCGCATACGCCGGAACGACAGAAAATGGTCCCGGCAGAACCGCTTCAGTTGCCCGGTACCTTTATCCCGGCACGCCTCCCATATGTTAAGCAGGGTGATAAAATCAGAGGCCGGGTGGGCAAAGGCGGCATGGGCGGCCCGGGCCTCCTTGAGCCTTTCCGCCGGTGTCTCCCTGGGGTCCTGCATGCTCAGGGCCGACACCACGACAACGGCCGGTTCCAGGCAGCCGTTTTTCCCGGCCTCAATCAGAATGCGGGCCAGCCGGGGGTCTGCCGGGATCTTTGCCATGAGCCGGCCGGTTTCGGTCAATCGGTAGCCGCCCCGGCTGACGGCTTGAATGGCGCCCAGTTCCACCAGGGTGTCATACCCGTCCCGAATGCTCCTGTCCGCGGGCCGGTCCACAAAGGGGAAAGTGTCCGGCGTGCCCAGCTTCAGGGCCATCATGCGCAGTACCACCTCGGCCAGGTTGGCCCGCAGAACCTCGGGTGGGGTGAACAGGTGGCGGGATTCAAAATCCTTCTGGTCATAGAGACGTACGCATACACCGTTTTCCACGCGCCCGCAGCGCCCGGCCCGCTGCTGGCAACTGCTTTGTGATATGGACCGCACCGACAGCGATGTGGTGCGGGTACGGGGATTGTAATAGGATATGCGGGCAAGGCCGGTGTCCACCACGTACCGGATACCGGGAATGGTAATGGATGTTTCGGCGATGTTGGTGGCCACGATGATTTTCCGGCCCGGGGGCCTGGAAAAAACCCGGGCCTGGTCCGCACCGGAAAGCCGGGCAAAAAGGGGCATCACGGTTGCGCCGGGCATGCGGCGGCCCTCGATCATGTCGCAGGTCTCCCGTATGTCCTGGGCCGTGGGCATGAACACCAGAATATCACCGAAGGGGCTGCGCCTGCAGACGCGCTCCACTTCGGCCACGGCCAGTTCCACGTAGGTAGGGGGCTCGCCGTTGCCGAATTCCGGTTCCGGGGGCGTGTATTTTATCTCCACGGGATACATGCGGCCCGACACCTCTATCACCGGGGCCTGATCAAAAGCCGCTGAAAACTTTTCCGTGTCAATGGTGGCCGACGTGATTACCACCCGCAGGTCGTCCCGCTTTGCCAGCACCTGTTTGAGAATGCCCAGAATAAAGTCGATGTTCAGGCTCCGCTCATGGGCCTCGTCCACCACAATGGCGTCATACTCATTTAAATAGCGGTCCCGCTGGGCCTCGGCCAGAAGAATGCCGTCGGTCATGATCTTGATCAGGTGAGTACCGGCCGTTGTATCGGAAAACCGGATCTTGTGACCCACCAGGCCCGTTGATGCCGTTCCCAGTTCGTCGGCGATTCTGGCGGCTACGGACACCGCCGCGATGCGCCGGGGCTGGGTGCAGCCGATGCGACCGTCCCTGCCGCATCCGGCAGCCACGCAGTACCGGGGAATCTGGGTGGTCTTGCCCGACCCGGTGGCCCCGGAAACAATCACCACCGGATGTTTCTGAATCGCGGCGATGATTTCATCCTGGCGGGGGGCAATGGGCAGGGCAGGGTCCGAGGGGAGCCGGGGAAAGCGGTCATACCGGAAAGCACGAAGGGCCACTGATCCCTCCAGCCGGGCAATCAGCTGGGAAACCTCCCTTTCCAGGGCCGGGCCGGACAGGGGCCGCCTGCCGCCGGAAATGGCGGAAAGCCGGCGCAGCGCATACTGCCGGTCAACCCGCAGGGCCTGATTTGCCAGACGGTAAGCGGCTTTTATTGAATTTGTAAACATGGACGTCCAGACGCTAACCGCCGTTGTCGGCCAGGGAGCGAAAGCCGCCCTCCCAGTATTCATTGCCATAACTGATGAGCAGCTCTTCGTCCTTTTCGATGTTCCGGCCGGCCACGAAAAAGAGCACCCACTGGCCGTCGATCAGGGTGTGCTCCACCTTCAGGTTGGGTGGGGCCCCGTGGTTGACAAACCGCATCTCGTTTCCCTCCTGCCGGCCGTTGATCTCCAGCTCGGGAAGCCCCTTCGGTTTGTCCAGGTAGTACCACGAGTAGTCGGACTCATGCCCGTTTTCCGCGGCAAAGACCGGCTCGTCCTTTCCCGCGACCTGGACCACGCCGGCGTACTCACCGATAAAGGCGTCCTTCTGAATCGGGGCCGCGGCAAACACCCCCAGGCCGATGGCGGCGTCGACACGCTGAATATAGATGGGCGCGACATCAGCCGCCCGAATCGCATCACCATAGAGCCGGGCCAGGTGTGCGAACTCCTCGCGGTTGGCCCGGTAATAAGGGGTCCGGTCCAGGCGGACGGACAGCAGCGGTTCAAAGTCCACCCGTGATCGCGGCAGGTAAAGAACCCCCTGCTGCTTAAAGAGAAGATGAATCTGTTTTTCGGTTCTATAGCATCGGCTTTTCATTCGGTGTCTCTTTCACGAAACAGGGCTGGCCTGTCTTTTCAAATAAAAAATTTTCAATCACCAGGCAGTCCATACCGGTTTGCATAAAACAGGCATAAGCTTCTGCCGGAGTGCACACAATCGGTTCGCCCCGCACGTTGAAGCTGGTGTTAATCAGGACCGGACAGCCGGTTTCCTGTTTAAAGGCGCAAAGCAGGCGGTGGAACCGTTCATTGGTTTTTCCGTCCACCGTCTGGACCCGCGCAGAAAAGTCCACGTGGGTGACCGCCGGTATCTCGGAACGGGGCACGGCCAGGCGCTCCTGAAGGGTCAGCGCGACCTCGTTGTCCGGCACCGGCCTGCGCCGGGAAGGCTTTACCGGCGCGGTGAGCAGCATGTAAGGAGAGGGCGCCTCCAGCGCAAACCACTCCGTTGCGTCTTCGGCCAGAACCGCCGGGGCAAAGGGCCGAAAGGGCTCCCGAAACTTGATCTTCAGGTTCAGCCTCCGCTGCATGCCCGGATCCCGGGGGTCGGCCAGAATGGACCGGTTGCCCAGAGCCCGGGGGCCCCACTCCATTCTGCCCTGGAACCATCCCACCACCTGGCCGGCGGCCAGCCGCCGGGCCACGACCCCGCACAGATCATCCATGCTGTCGTACCGCTCGTAAACCGCGCCGAACTTTTTGGCCATGCGCCGGACATTCTCTGAATAAAACGCCGGCCCCAGCAGCGCGCCTTCCATCCGGTCGGTGCCGTCGGTTATCACGGGAAGCGCTTTGCCTCCCTTTATGCAGTAAGCGGCATAGGCGGCTCCCAGGGCGCCGCCGGCATCGCCTGCGGCGGGCTGAATCCATACCTGGTCAAACAGACCGCTTTGCAGAAGACGGCCGTTGGCCACGCAGTTTAAGGCCACACCGCCGGCCATCACCAGGTTTTTTGCGCCGGTAATGGTTTTCAGTGTTTTTGCCAGGCGCAGCACGATCTCCTCTGTTACCTGCTGAATCGCCAGGGCCATATTCATGTAATCCCTCGACAGCCCGGCTTCAGGCAGTCGCCGGGGAATACCGAACAGCTTTTCCCATTTTCTGTCGTTACACATGCGCGAACCGGCGGCAAAGTCAAAAAAGTTCATGTTCAGCAGAAACGATCCGTCCGGCCGCAGGTCCACCAGGTTCTCATAAATCAGCGCCTTGTAACGCCGGAAGGTATCGCCCTGGGGGTTGCCGTAGGGCGCCAGTCCCATCAGCTTGTACTCGCCGCTGTTCACGGCAAACCCGCAGTAGTAAGTAAACGCGGAATAAAGCAGGCCCAGGGAGTGAGGGAAGTGCAGCTCTTTTAACAGGGTGATACGGCCCTGCTCACCCATGCCCAGGGTGGTGGTGGCCCACTCCCCCACCCCGTCGACAGTCAGAATGGCGGCACTTTCAAAAGGAGAGGCAAAATAGGCGGAGGCACTATGGGAAAGATGGTGTTCGGGGAAAAACAGCGCCGGCCGGCGGCTCGGTTGTTCGCCGGTCGCATCGCAAAGTTCCCGGTACAGCAAAGACTTTGTAAACAGCTTTTCTTTCACCCAGACCGGCATGGCGGCCAGGAATGCGCCAAGGCCACCGGGCGCAACGGCGTGATGGGTTTCCAGCAGGCGCTCGAACTTGAGAAAGGGCTTGTCGTAAAAGGCCACGGCCGCCAGGTCGTCCAGGGCGCAGCCGCCTTCGGAGAGCACATACCGCACGGCATTCCGTGGAAACGCGGCATCGTGACGGACACGGGAAAACCGTTCCTCCTGTGCCGCGGCCACAATCCTGCCGCCGTCCAGCAGCACGGCGGCGCTGTCGTGATAGTATGCCGATATGCCCAGAATCGGTCGCTGTTTCATAGTCCCGTGTATTTTAAAAAAGCGTGTAGACAAAAGGCGCTACCGCGGTATTGCCGGTCAGCACGATCAGCAGACCGAAAAAGAGCAGCACCAGGATGACCGGTGCCAGCCAGTATTTCTTGCGCGTTCTTAAAAAACCCCACAGATCCCTGAGAAAGTCCATTTTCTTCTCCGCCGGCAGGTGTTCTAACCCGGATATTTCATGAAATTTTTCGGCATAAAATTGATATAAAATACCTCAAACCGTTCATAACAGTTTGTGTTTTCAAAAAACGCCTGAAATCAATTTCAACACACTGTATCTTATATAAAAATTAACCCATGTCGAAAAATTTCATGAAATATCCGGGCTAATATGGATGCTCAATATCTTCCGGCCCAAAGGTGTGGTGCCGGTCGGCAAACACTGAACCATCCGCCTGTTTCCACCGCTTCCGCAGCATGGGGTCCTTTCCGGCCGCCCGGCGCACCACGGCCACAGGCGTCACAACCAGAAAATAAATGGCGGCCAGAATCACCCGGGACATGACCGCGCCGAGGATGCGGGAAAGTGCGAACCACAAGAAGGCCCAGGGGGTAAAGAGCCGGGGCACTGTCATGCAGACCAGCACGGCAAGGGCGGCCACCGCCACCAGCAGATGGCTTTTCAGCGCCAGGGCGATAATCAGCAGGATCAGCACAAACGCCAGCCCCGCATCAAGGGTCTCTTTCCGGGTCATTGTCCTGTCTCCAGGGTAAGGCATCAGCCGTTTTGCGGCATGGCCCGGCTTTTATCTGTTGACAGCCGGCCCGGCTTTCATTACTACCATATAAACGTATTCAGGTCTTGCAAAAAATTTCATGAAATATGCAGGTTAGCGCCATGTTCCGAATCATGCTCACTTTCTCGGTCACCCTGTTGCACGGATACGTGCTCTGGCGTGCCGCATCCACCCCTTTTTTTAAAAACCGGTTTTCCGCCGGGCAACTGGCCGGCGGCGGCTTTGTCCTCTGGGCCGTGCTGGTGGCCGGGGGCATCTGGGCCCACGGCCATGAAGGGCCGGTTTTTTTTGTTCTGGAATGGATGGGCATGGCCTGGATGGGGGCGTTGTTGCTGCTGGCCACCTCCCTGGCAGCGGTTGAGCTGGCCACCGGTTTCGGCCTGTTGTTCCGGCACTCCCTTCCTCAGCTTCGCCAGTGGGCCCTGATCGCAGGCGGGCTGCTCTGCCTTGCGGCCCTGGTCCAGGGGCTTCGACCGCCGGTGATCCGCCATCACGATGTGCAGATTCAAGACCTGCCGGCCGAAATGGACAACACGCTTATCGCGGTCCTCACCGACCTGCACATCGGCCCCCTTCTGGGGGAGAAATGGCTATCCAGTCGCATTGCCCAGGTGGCGGCCCTCAAGCCTGCCCTGGTGGTGCTGGTCGGTGATATCGTTGAAGGCCACGGCATCTCAGGCCCCCACGACCGCCTGGCCCAGGCCCTTGGCCGGTTTTCAGCCCCCCTGGGCGTCTGGGCCGTGTACGGCAATCACGAATTTTACGACCGGTCCGAAATCGCCATGACCGTGATTCAAAAGGCCGGCATCAACGTGTTGCGCAACCGATGGGCCGAAATCGCACCGGGCCTGGTGCTGGCCGGTGTGGACGACCTGACGATTCATAAACGTTCCGGGAAAAAAGTAGACCCGGTGCGGCAAGCCCTTGAAAACCGGCCGCCGAAAGCCGCTACTGTCCTGCTTTCCCACACGCCATGGGACATGGAAAAAGCAGCCCGCCTGGGTGTTGACCTGATGCTCTCCGGCCACACCCACGGCGGCCAGATATGGCCCTTTGATTTCCTGGTAAAACTGAACTACCCGTTTATCGAAGGCCGTTACGCTGTCGAGACCATGGCACTGATCGTAAGCCGGGGCATCGGCACCTGGGGCCCCCGCATGCGACTCTGGGCCCCCGGCGAAATACTTGCCGTCAGGCTGCGTGCAACCGCCCGGCCCGATACGGAAAGCCTTTATTGATTCGCTGGTCAAAGCCGCATATAACCACTGTATGTGCACTTTCAGCGACAGATTGGATGTGGATGTGGAAAGAGAAAAAAATCAAAACGAACCTGCTGAACGGAAACGGTATGAATCAAGCGAGATCGCTCCGGTCCGGCGCATCACCTGGATCGGACTGTTTGTCAATATCGGGCTGGCCGGCCTGAAATTCGTGGTCGGGTTCCTGGGCGCCAGCCAGGCGGTAATCGCGGACGCGGTGCACAGCCTGTCAGACATGACCACGGACATTGCCGTGCTGGTGGGCGTAAAATTCTGGTCCGCACCGCCTGACACCTGCCACCCCTATGGGCACAAGCGGGTGGAGGCCTTGGTGACCATCTTCATCGGCATCACGCTGGCCGCTGTTGCCTGCGGCCTGGCCTACCGGGCCATGGTTACCCTGGGAGATCGGCATGTGCATCACACCACGCTGGTCGCCCTGTGGGGTCCTGTTGCCTCGATTTTTTTCAAGGAACTGCTGTATCACTGGACCGTGCGGGTGGGCCGGCAGGTAAAATCACCGGCCCTGGTGGCCAACGCCTGGCACCACCGGTCCGACGCATTGAGCTCGGTACCGGCCATTATCGCCGTGGTCGGGGCGTCGTTCCACCCTTCCCTGGATATCCTGGACCATATCGGCGCCCTGGTAATCGCGGGGTTTATTCTTCACGTCTCCTGGAAGATTCTGTCACCGGCCCTTGCCGAGGTCAGCGACCACGGTGCATCAGAAGCGGAACAGGACCGGATTTACCGGATCGCCATGACGGTGGAAGGGGTCGCCAACGTGCATGCCATACGCACACGGAAATCAGGGGCACGCTGCCTGGTGGACCTGCATATTCGCGTGGCGCCCGACCTTTCCGTGCGGGCCGGCCACGATATCGCGGAAACAGTAAAAAAAGAGCTTCTCAAATACGGGCCCGACATTCTGGATGTGCTGGTCCACGTGGAGCCCGACGAGCAGGCCCCTTGAGCGAGAAATTCATGTCCGTCTACGATCTTCCCACACGCCTGAACCAGTGGCTGGGTCCGCTGGGGCCAGCCATTCCGAAACTGTATGTTGTCGGCGGGGCACTGCGGGACCACCTGGCCGGCCGCCTGCCCAGGGACGTGGACATCATCTGTGACGAGGCCCCGAATGTGGCCCGTTGCATCGCCAAAGCCCGTCTTTCCGGGGCAGTGGTGGTAAAACTTGAAAAAAAACCCCATCCCCCCTGTTTTCGCGTGGTGGACAAAAACAACCCGGCTGAATCCATTGACGTGGTAACCCTTCACCCGGACGGCATCAGGGCCGATCTTGAGGCCAGGGATTTTACCGTTAATGCCATGGCCGCGGCCCTGCTGCCCGGTGGACGGATCGGCGAAATCATTGATCCGCTGGGCGGCATGGCGGACATGCAAAACCGACTGCTGCGGGCCTGTTCTGGAACCGCTTTTGCCGCCGACCCGGTGCGCATCCTGCGGGCCGCCCGGTTTGCCGCCACCCTGGATTTTACCATTTTCCCGGAAACCCTTGACCGAATGGCGGCAGCCGTGGGCCTGCTGACCCGCAGCGCCTTTGAGCGCATCACCGCCGAACTCTTTGAACTGCTGGCATGCCCTGACGCCCTGCCCCATATTCAAATGCTGGACGACATCGGCGCACTTGACGTGCTGTTTCCGGAAATCGCGGCCATGAAAGGCTGTGCCCAGAACGGGTTTCACCATTTGGACGTGTGGGGTCATACGCTGGAGACCCTTGAACACTGTGAACGGCTGCTGCGCCGGCCCGACGTGCTGTTTACAAAAAACGCGGCCGCCTTTTGCCGGAGCATGGCCGGCAAAAACAGGCTTCCGGTGATCAAGCTGGCGACCCTGCTTCACGATGCCGGCAAACCCGGTTGCAAAATCTTTGACGAAACAAAAAACCGGCAGGTGTTTTACGGCCACGACCGGGAAGGGGAGACCATCGCCGGCAACATCGCCCATCGCATGAAGCTGTCCAACAGCGACACGGCCTTCCTTCAACTACTGGTGCGGTGCCACATGCGGCCCATGGCACTTTCCCGGCCCGGGGTCAAACCCGCCACCATCACACGCTGGTTTGAAACTGTTGCCGACAACGGCCTGGCCCTGCTGCTGCTGGCCGCGGCCGACATCTGCGCCAAATCCGGCAGCCGGGCCGACCCCATGGAAAAAGAGCGCTTTTGCCAGTGGGCCGACCAGACAGCCGCCGACTACTGTCTCCGGATTCGACCGGTGCTGGGTCAGACGGACCTGCTCTCCGGCGCCGACCTTCAGGATATGGGCATGGCCCCTGGTCCGGACATGGGCCGGGTGCTGCGAAAGGTCCGGCAGCATCAGAACGACGGCCGCGTCACCGACAAAGCCGCTGCCCTGGCACTGGCCAGACAACTGGCCGGACTGTGACGCGGCGGCAAAAGAGTGGCGCACCGCCGCCGGGTATGATATGAATCAGCTAAATACTTGTGCACCGTCAATTTTTCGACCCGCAAGGAGGTGTCATGCAGTGCCATAAAGTGGACTATACCCTTATCGGCGACGTCATGCAGGCCGTGGAAATAGGGCTTGATCCCGGCGAAACCGTCATTGCCGATGCCGGCAACATGAACTACATGAATGACGCCATCCGGTTTGAGACCCGAATGGGAGACGGCGCACCGGCGCCGGAAGGGTTACTGGGTTCCCTGGTGGCGGCGGGCAGGCGACTGTTTGCCGGTGAAAATCTTTTCCTGACCCATTTTACCAACACGGCGGGCAGCAAACGACACGTGACCTTTTCCGGGCCCTGCCCCGGCAGGGTCATTGTCCTGGACATGGCCGCCCTGGGCCAGGAAGTGTTCTGCCAGAAAGAGGCCTTTCTCTGCGCCGCCCGCGGCACCCAGGTAAGCATCGCCTTTACCCGGCGCATGGGCCCCGGCTTTTTCGGCCGGGACGGCTTCGTCCTGATGCGCCTTGTCGGCGACGGCATGGCCTTTGTGCATGCCGGGGGCATGGTGGTGGAAAAAACCCTGAAAAACGAGACCATCTGCGTGGACACGGGCTGCATCGTGGCGTTCACCTCCGGTATCCATTACAGCGCACGACAGGCGGACAACCTAAAGTCCATGTTCTTCGGCGGCGAGAATCTTTTTCTGGCCACGCTGAGCGGCACCGGAACGGTCTTTCTCCAGACCCTTCCCCTTTCCCGGCCGGCGGACCGCATCCTGCGACAATTATCGTCTTTTGCCGGCAAACGGAAAGCCGATACCGCGGAATAATGGTCACGCCCCTGATGAAAGACCGTGCCGTCAGATCAGGGCCAGGGTGAATATCGCGGTATTGCCGAGGGCATGAATGACAAAAGGAGCCGCCAGGCTCTTTTCCTTTTCATAAGCCAGGCAGAAGACCACGCCCCCCACGATCTGGGTCACCGGCAGCACAGGCCCCCGCAGGTGAAGGGCCGCGAACACGGCCGTGGATATCACGATCCCCGCTGCCACGCCGTACCGCCGGAAAAACCCGTACAGCACGCCCCGAAAGACCAGCTCTTCCCACAAAGGACCTGCCAGGGAACCGGTCACGTAATAGAGCGGCACGGACCAGTCCCCTTCCGGCAGCCGGACCGCGAAAAACGTCCGCGGGTCCGTGCCCATGGCCAGCAGGGCAGTGCCGGCAATCGCCACGATACCGCCGAACAGGGCCGACCAGACCAGGCCCGCCTTTACCCCCCGTCCCAGGGCCGACCGGCTCAGCCCCACCTCGGCCAATCCTCTGCGCAGCCCCCACACGGCCCCCAGGATAAGGCTGATCTGAACACCCCGTAAAACCAGCAGCACGACCATGGGCCTGAAGCCGTACCGGTCAACCCAGATACCGGCAGTTGCCTCTGTCGCCACCACGATAATCCCCACCGCACACAGGGTGGTCAGCCTGACCGTTCCGGCACCCATCCCGCCCTCCTGGCCGCTCTGAAAGCATAGTGCTGGACATACCAGTCCGTGGATGTTTGCAGCTTGTCCACCAGGGCCCGTCTGAAAATCGCCTTTTCAGCGCTTCCGTGCAGACCGGCCGCCGCCTCAATGGCCTTGCACACCATGTAGTTGGAGTCCGCATCCATCCACCGGATGATCCGGTTCATGGCGTCGGGATGACGGCTGTTGCCAAGGTTTCTCACCAGCCAGTAACGCAGCGCATAATCATCGGCGGCTGACAGCTGTCGGAACCCGGGAAACCGGGATATCTCCATCCCGTTTTCGTGAATGTACCGAAGGGCCGCGATCTTGTCCCTGCGTGTCCCGGACTGGAGCATCTCTGCAACGGCCCGCCGGTCAGCAACCTCCACAACAGGCGTGTCCAGCCAATGAATCACCACAAAAACAAAAAACAGGCAGCAGAGCAGGGGCACGAACACGGAAGCGGTCCGCAAACCTGTCAGCAACCCCGGTATCAGAGAAAACACGGCAAACACAGTCAGGTATAGGACCAGGGGCGCCACCCACACCAGGGTCCACAGGGTCAGGCGGCGAAAGGCCCGTGCGTTATCGGTTTTGTCAGAAAAAGCGTGAAGCAGGCTCCCTGTGTCGGTCAGAAGATCGTCAGCCGATACCGTCATTACCGGTTTTGCATTACGCAACAAAACCAGCCCGCTTTTTTCTCCTCGGATTACAAGATCGGCCCTTGGCGCGTCGCTGACAGAAAAATAGTTATCACCGGCCATGCTTTTCTCAAGTGCCGCGGCCCGCATTTCATCAACTCCTTCAACAGCGTATGCTTTGACCTGTTTTCCGGACAGGGGCCGGAATACCTCGGCCGGATAGAGGGTATACTTGTAATAAAGGTGTACCAACGCCATGCCGGGCCGGGTGGTGAGCATCAGGTTATCCTTGATGTTCACAAACAGGTCCTTGTCGATGCGCGGCGCCCAGACTGCCACCAGCACCAGGATGAGAAAAAAATGCCAGGCCCTTCGCCAGGGCAGCCGCCGCCGGTCATGTCGACAGGGAGACCACCAAAGGGCCAGGGCCATGGTCACCGGCGGCAGAATCAGGAGGAACGCCGAAACGCTGTAACAGAGGCCGTTGCTGTTGGCCCACACCAGTACAGAGGCCCACAGAACGATCAGCACAAGGGTCAGGGCCTTCCGAATTTGGGGTGTCCAGACGGACTGGACCAGCATGACGCCCCCCAGAGAAAGCAGCACGATCCCGGCCCCCAGACTCAGGGTAAAAAAAACGCCCCCACCAAAAGCTGCCTCAAAACCGGTCAGGGCCGGATCGATGCGCATGCCGGGCAGCAGGTGATAGCCGGCGTCCTGCAGGGCCGCCAGCTTTGCTGAAAGGGCACGGTTGGAAAACCAGACCACTCCCGTGGCCACGGCCTGGGCCGCCACCAGCCCCGCCACCAGCACCCGCACCGGATAGAGCAGCCGGAAGGTATCCTTGAAATGGAATATCATCAGACGGTTACTTTCTGTTGATGCAGGCGGCCATGTACCCGGCGCCGAACCCGTTGTCGATGTTGACCACGGCCACGTTGGAGCTGCAGCTGTTGAGCATGCCCAGCAGGGCGGCAAATCCCCCCAGGCCGGCGCCGTAGCCGATGCTGGTGGGAACGGCGATCACGGGCCGGCCCGTCATGCCGGCCACCACCGACGGCAGGGCGCCCTCCATGCCGGCCGCCACAACGATCACCGTGGCCTCTTCAATCAGGTCCCGGTAACCGAACAGCCGGTGAATACCGGCCACCCCCACGTCAAACACCGGTTCCACGGTGTTACCCATGGCCCGGGCCGTAAGAACGGCCTCCATGGCCACCGGAATGTCCGAGGTGCCAGCGGAAAAGACGGCAATGGTGCCCCGGCCCGTATTTTCAGGGGCCTGTTTCTGCCAGACCACCATTCTCGCGTCGGCGTGATAGACGGCCCCGGGAAAGGCCCCTGTCACGCTGGCGGCGATCTCCGGGGTCACGCGGGTCACCAGCACCACGGTCTCCTGGTCGCACATGCGTTCCATGATACCGCACACCTGTTCCGGTGTTTTTCCGGCCCCGAAAATCACTTCGCCAAACCCCTTGCGCAGGCTCCGGTGGTGGTCCACATGGGCGTACCCGATGTCTTCGTAAGACATGCGGGAAAGCCCCTTCACCGCGCCGTCCACGGGAAGTTTGCCGCTTGCAACATCTGCCAATATCTGTTTTAATGCAGCCAAATCCATGACGGTACGCCTTTCGGTCTGTCGGCCGCCAAATAAACGGCACAACGGGTCGTTAAAAATAGGCGGATATTCCGCGTGGCACTGTTATATCACATCCGTTAAAAAACAAGAAAGCCCAGGCAGATGAAAATTGCGGCCATCATTCCATCGCGGTACGGTTCCACCCGGTTTGCGGGAAAGCCCCTGGCCCCCATTGCCGGCATTCCCATGATTCAGCGGGTCTATGACCAGGTCAAACAGGCCATATGCGTCACGGACATTGCCGTGGCCACCGATGACCGGCGCATCGTTGAAGCGGTGACCCGTTTCGGCGGTAATGCCCTGATGACGTCGGCGGCCTGCCGCAGCGGCACGGACAGGGCCGCGGAAGCGGCAAAACAGATGGGCCTGGCGCCGGAGGATATCGTGGTCAACATTCAGGGAGACCAGCCCCTGATCGCGCCCCAGACCATTGACGAGACCCTGGCCCCCCTGCTGTCCGACCCGGACCTGGGCATGACCACCGCCGCCTTTGCCATTATGGACAAACAGGAGATCACCAACCCCAAAGACGTGAAAATGGTATTTGATGCCGACGGGTTTGCCCTCTATTTTTCCCGGTCCCCCATTCCCTTTGCCAGGGACAAGGATACACGGTTTGATACCTTCAAGCACCTGGGCATCTATGCCTACACGCGACGCTTCTTAGACATATTCACTCAACTGCCCAACGGCGTTCTGGAAGAGATTGAAAAGCTGGAGCAGCTCCGGGCACTGGAACACAGCCACCGGATCAAGACGGTGGTCACCCGCTACGATTCTCCGGAAGTGGATATTCCGGAAGACATCCCCCGCATCGAAGCCATGATGGCTTCGATGGCCGCTGATTAAAAATAGAAGACACGCTTCGGCCATCGAATGCCGGGTCAGGCGCTCCTACCGCATTTGAATCAGTTCTGCAGAGGCTCTTCCTTAATCCCCGTGGAACCTGTGGTGCCCTGGGGGGGAGTGGTGTTTTGTGCCGGCGCGGGGGCGGCTGACGGGGCCGGCTGGGTGATTCGGGCAATGCGTTTTTCAAGGTCCTGAATGCGCTTTTCCAGCTTTGCCACAGCCGCATCCAGCTTCTGGGTATAGGTCTGCTCGTTGTGGGAAAGAACCCGCTCCAGCTCGGCCCGGCCGGCCTTTTCCGTATCAATGCGCTTGAGTTCCGCTTTGAGCCCGTCGATGCCTTCGGTCAGGGTCTTGGTCCGCCCGGACAGAGCGGCAAGCTCGGAGGCCAGGCGTTTGGTTTCGGTGGAAAGCGCGGAAAGTTCCTTTTTCATGTCATCGTCGGCCTGAGTCGTCTTTTTGGACGTGCTGATAAGCGAATTGATGTTTCTGGCCGCCTTGTCAATGGCCTGGGTGTTCTTTTCCACGGCGGGCAGGGCCTTGTCCACCTTCTGGGCAAGGGCGGTCTGGGCCGCTTTTATCTCGGCCACCCGGGCCTCCATGGTGCCGGAAATCTCTTTTACCGTGGCCGATCCGGAATCCTGAAAGGTTGTCACCTGCTGGCGGATGCTGAAATAGCCGATCACCACGATGATGCCGATCAGGCAGGGAATGATAATCGCCATCAGGGTCACCTTCCAGCCCAGGCTGTCGAGGCGCTGTTCCAGAATATCCTTGGCATAGTCGGCGTCCGCGTCCTTTTTGCCGAACGACATGTTGAAGTGATCGTCTTCCGGAATATCATGATGTGTCATGCGAGTTTACTCCCATTCAATGGTGCTGGGCGGTTTGGAACTGATGTCGTAGACCACCCGGTTGACGCCCTTCACCTCGTTGATGATCCGGTTGGAGATGCGGCCCATCAGGTCATGGGGCAGCCTTGCCCAGTCCGCGGTCATGGCGTCTACGCTGGTGACGGCCCGAATGGCCGCGATGTTTTCGTAGGTACGCTTGTCTCCCATGATGCCCACACTCTTTAACGGCAAAAGCACGGCAAAGGACTGCCACAGTTTGCGATAGTATCCGGCCTTTCTTATCTCCTCCAGCAGGATGGCGTCGACCTCCCGCAGCAGGGTCAGCTGCCGCCGGTCCACCTTGCCGATGATGCGAATGGCAAGGCCGGGACCGGGAAAGGGCTGGCGGTGGACCATGTCGTCATCCAGGCCCAGGGTTTTTCCTAAAAGGCGCACCTCGTCCTTGAAAAGAAACCGCAGGGGCTCGATAAGCGAAAGCTTCATTTTTGCCGGCAGCCCGCCCACGTTGTGGTGGGACTTTATAATGGACGTGGGCCCGCCGAATGCCGACTGGGACTCGATTACATCCGGATAAAGGGTGCCCTGGGCCAAAAAATCGGCCCCCTTGATTTTTTTGGCCTCGGCCTCAAACACATCCATAAAGATCTTGCCGATGATCTTGCGCTTTTTTTCCGGATCGGCGACCCCGGCCAGGGCCTTTAAAAACCGGCCCGCGGCATTGACAAACCGAATGTTGAGTTGAAGTTTTTCGGCAAACACGGCCTTTAACTTTTTTGCCTCGTCCTTGCGCAAAAGGCCGTTGTCCACAAAAATACAGGTCAGCTGCCTGCCAATGGCATGGTGAATCAGCAGTGCCGCCACCGACGAGTCCACGCCGCCGCTCAAGCCCAGAATCACCCGCTTTTCGCCCACTCTTTCCCGAATCTCGGCAATCGTCTCCTCGGCAAAGGCGGCCATGGACCAGGTGGGCCTGCACTTGCAGATGTCAAACAGAAAATTGGCGATCATGGTGGTGCCTTCGGCGGTGTGGGCCACCTCCGGATGAAACTGAAGGCCGTAAAACTTTCGCCGGGTATCGGCAATGGCCGCGATTTTCGTGTTTTCCGTGGAGCCGATGATCTTAAACCCCGGGGGAACGGTCTCGGCCGAATCGCCGTGGCTCATCCAGCAGGTGGTCTTTTTGCCGACCCCCTTGAATATCTTTGCCTGCGCCTTGACAGCCAGCTCGGCAAACCCGTACTCCCGCTTTGTCGCGGCGTGCACGGCGCCGCCCAGTGCCCCCACCATGAACTGCATGCCGTAGCAGATGCCCAGGACCGGCACGCCCAGGTCGAAAACCGCCTTTGTCACCTTTGGGCTGTGCTTTTCATAGATACCTGAGGGGCCGCCGGAAAGGATAATGCCTTCCGGCGCCAGAGCGCGAATTCGGCTGATGGTGATGGTGGGGGGCTCGATCTGGCAATAGACCTTGTTTTCCCGCACCCGCCGGGCAATAAGCTGGTTGAACTGTGAACCAAAATCAATAATCAGAATCATTCCGGAATATCACCTTCCTTGTCTTTGTATTTTCCTGTGGATATCGTGGCGATGGTTCTATCATGTTTCGATTTTTATTTCAAAATTTTTCAGGTGGTTGATCATTTTTGCGCTATCGCTTGACTCTGGAAAGCATCTTCCCTATAGTGAAGTCGTGTTGTTGCGAAACCGGTTTTCGCAATACCCATCCACTCACAACAATTCCTCTTCCGGTTTTCGATATGCAGACACGCTTTTTTATCCACCCCTGCCGAAACCCGAAAGAGGCTGTATTCTCAGATAACGCTTTTCCGCCGAAACTGTCCGGCGCGCCGGTTTTTACCCGGCATGCCGGGTAATAGTGCCCGGGTCAGGAGTCGGTATCGACACGGGCGCAAACCACAACCCCAAACAAGGAGGACGGCATGGCTAACAGCGTTTACAAAATCATCAACCTGGTGGGCACCAGCGACAAATCGTGGGAAGATGCGGCCAAGGCCGCGGTGGACCAGGCCGGAAAATCGCTCCAGGACCTGAGAATCGCCGAGGTTGAAAAGCTGGATCTGAAACTCGAAGACGGAAAGGTGGTGGCCTACAGGGCCAATGTACGGGTATCGTTCAAATACAAGGGGAACTGATCCGCACGGCTGTCACCGGGCGGGCACCCCCCGCCCGGTGACAGATCACCCCGGGCCTGGCAGGGTTTTGTAATGCTTTCCCTGCCACGAATCGCGGCGCTCCAGTGTATCGTTGATAGCCTCTAGCGTTCCCCGCTTGTCCAGGGTCCACAAAGGCGCCACCAGCTCATCCGGATGGGGGTCTCCGGTGAGCCGCTGAATCACCATAGTCGGCGGCAGCACCTCCAGCACGTCGCACACCGCGTCCACGTAATCCTGCTGCTCCATGCACCGGTAGTCCCCGTTGCCCGACATGGCCGCCAGGGGTGTTCCCCGGACCACGTACAGCACGTGAAACTTTACTCCGGCCATGCCCAAATCCGCGATATACCGGCCTGTTTCCACCATCTCTTCCCGGCTTTCACCGGGCAGCCCCAGAATGATATGGCCGCAGACCAGCAGCCCCCGGTCCACAGCTGCCTGAACAGCGGAAGTGGTGCAGGCGGTGTCGTGTCCCCGGTTGATAATGGCCAGGGTCCGGTCCAAAGCGCTCTGCACCCCGATCTCCAGCCACACCATGTGCTGTTTCGCATAGGATGCCAGCAGGTCCAGCACCGCGTCGTCCACGCAGTCCGGCCGGGTGCCCACGGCAATGCCGACCATGTCAGGCACGGCCAGGGCCTCGTCGTACAGGGCCTTCAGCCGGTCCACCGGCGCGTAAGTATTGGTATACGCCTGAAAATAGGCGATGAATTTTTTAGCCTTAAACCGGCGGGTCATAACCTGCCGGCCGGCCAGCAGCTGATCGGTCACCGACAGCCCTCTGGCGTGGGCCCCGGTTCCCGAGCCCCGCGCATTACAGTAAATGCACCCCCCGGAGGAAAGGGTACCGTCCCGGTTGGGGCAGGAAAACCCGGCATCAAGGGTGATCTTGTGCACCCGGCATCCAAAAACCGACCGGAAATAGCGGTTCAGATCGTAATATCGTCTCTCCGGCATCATACCATCCCTGTTCTGGAGGCCCCATGGTTTACCGGTTGATGCGGCCGCGCACAAATCTTCCTGCCAACGGGCCCGCCATGCAGGGGACAATCTATCACACCAGTGCCTCCCGGAAAAGCGGTACCTTGCGCCTGCCGTGTGCATCGGCCCGGACAGCACCGGTCGAAGACCTGCACTGTTTCATCAAACAACCGTTTTCATGTAAAATATTGGTTCTTCTCCCAATTAGTGGTAGTAAAGGCTTGCATAATTTTCAGTGCAGTTGATGGCTTTGCAAGGGGCCAAGGGTTCAAGTGGTCAAGTAAAAAGCTATAAATAAAGACTTGATGAAGCCCGAACGTTCGGTTTATGGTTTGAAATCAAGATATTATTAACTAACGATTCAATTCCCTTTGGAATAACAATAGAACACTAACAAAAACAGGTACAGAGCCTTTATAAATCTTTCAAAAACAAACCCTTGGACCCTCGACCCCTTGAATCCTTGAACCCTGCGCATCCACGAAATCGGAGAAGATCCAAATTTTTTAATTATCCCCGGGCTTAACCAGGACAAAAGCCGTCTCCAGGAGGATAAAAACGCCAATCTACGGATAAAATTAAAAAAACGTTGACACACAAGTTTGAGCTTGCTATAGATAGTTATTTTAAAGGTAATTGCTTATTTTTTTAATTTTCAAGCGGTTTTTTCCTTGTTTATGCTGAAAAATTTTTACTTTTTTCTATATAATTGATTAAAAAATTTTTTCTTACAAGGTACTAAAAAAGTACTAACTTAACTATAACGTACTGTTAAAAATGGAAATAAGAATAGGTTCGAGAAAAAGCAGTCTGGCGATGTGGCAAACCTGTTATGTTGAAGACAAGTTGAAACAGTCGGGTATAACCACTTCCATTCTGCCCATTGATACCCGGGGAGACCAGGTTCTGAATGTGGCCATCGCGAAAATCGGCTCCAAGGGCGTGTTCACCGAGGAGCTGGAGGCAAAGCTGGCCGACGGCGATATCGACATTGCCGTGCACAGCGCCAAGGACATGCCTTCCGTGCTGCCGGACGGTTTTGAACTGATCGCCTTTACCGACCGGGAAGAGCCCGCGGATGTTCTGGTGAGTCACAAAAAAGATCTGGACATCAGTGATTCATCACGACCGGTCACCATCGGCACCTCATCGGTGCGGCGCCAGGCCCTGCTGGGACGGTTTTATCCCCATGTCCGGACCGTGGATATTCGGGGCAACGTTCAGACCCGTGTTCTAAAAATGAAAGAAGGCCTCTGCGACGCCATTCTCATGGCCTATGCCGGTATCCATCGAATGGGCATGGACGACCTGATCGTCCACACGTTTTCGCCCGACACATTTATTCCACCGGTGGGACAGGGGTGCATTGCGGTGGAGGCATCCAGCCGCCTGGCTGCTGAAAAAAAAGAGGCCATTCGGGCCTGTATCAACCACCCGGCCAGTGAAACCTGCCTGCTGGCTGAAAGGGCCTTTCTGAAACGGCTGGAAGGGGGCTGTTCGATTCCCGCCTTTGCCCTGGCCCGTTTGAATGGCGACCGCCTCACGCTTTCCGGGGGACTGATGAGCCTGGACGGCAAAAAATTTATATTCAACACCCGCGCCGGCGCCGGCAGCCAGGCAACCGCCATCGGCACGGATCTGGGAAACCATGTTCTGGAAAACGGCGGCGCCGCCCTGCTGGCAGAAATCAGAAAACAACAGACCACATAAATGGATACCACAGACAACATTCAAATCGTCCGTCCGGTTCGGGGCGACGGTCCGGCCATGAAACGGATCGCCCAGGAGACCGGCGTGCTCTCCGTGAACTCCACCTACTACTATGCGCTGATGGCGCGCCATTTTAACAACGCCTGCATGGTGGCCCGTTGCGGGCAGACGGTGTGCGGTTATATCACCGGTTTCTTTCTGCCCGACCGGCCCGACACCCTGTTTGTCTGGCAGATCGGGGTCTCCCCGGAGGCCCAGGGAAAGGGCCTGGGCAAAAGCCTGTTGGTCGCTCTGGCCCAACAGGCCGAGCCTGAATTTATCGAGGCCACCATTGACCCGGACAACACGGCATCCATTCATGTTTTTCAATCAGCGGCAAGGCACCTGGACGCGGACTGGCTGTTTTCCGACACTCCCTTTTTTGACAAAACCGATCTGGGAGAGACCGAACCGCCGGAAAACCGCATGCGAATCGGGCCCATCCGCCTGGCACCGCGAGAAGAATAGTCCTGTACGTCACAGCAGTGCAAGGGATTCGATTTCGATCCCGATAGCGATTTTGCTTTGGCAGCGAGGATGCCACCCGTTTCAGCATCTTGAGGGAAGACCCTCGAAAAATTAAATTAAAAAAAATGGAATAGCAGATATTCAACCATGCCGGGAGATTGCTTCGTCGCTTTACTCCTCGCAATGACATTTAAGGAGGCGCACATGCGTATATTTGAAAACATGGAGTCCCGCGTTCGCGGTTATATCCGGTCTTTTCCCGTGATATTTGAATCAGCCAAAGGCTCCATCATGACCGACGAAATGGGCAAAGAGTACATCGACTTTTTTGCCGGGGCCGGCACCTTAAACTATGGCCACAACAACCCGCAGATTTCACAGGCCCTGATTGAATACCTTCAGGCGGACGGCGTGGTGCACGGCCTGGACATGGCCACCACGGCAAAAAAGCGGTTTCTGCAGAAATTCAGCGACACCATTCTGGGCCCCCGGGGCCTGGACTACAAAATCCAGTTCACTGGCCCCACCGGCACCAATGCCGTGGAGACGGCCCTCAAACTGGCCCGCATGGTCAAGGCCCGCTCCAATATTGTCTGTTTTACCAACGGATACCATGGCCTCACCATGGGGGCACTGGCCATCACCGGCAACACCCACTACCGGGACGAGGCCTACATCAGCCGTTCCAACGTGAGCTTTCTGCCCTATGACGGCTACATGGGGCCGGAGATCAACACACTGGACCTGTTCCGCAAGATGCTGGCGGACAACTCCAGCGGCCTGGACATACCAGCCGCCGTGATCCTGGAGACCATTCAGGCCGAGGGTGGGGTCAACATCGCCAGAAGCGAATGGCTCAAGGAACTGGCCGACATCTGTTACCAGTTTGATATTCTGCTGATCATCGACGACATTCAGGTGGGCAACGGCCGCAGCGGTGATTTTTTCAGCTTTGAGGCGGCCGGCATCAAGCCGGACATCGTCTGCCTGTCCAAGGCCATCGGCGGGGGACTGCCCCTGGCCTTCATTCTCATGCGGCCGGACCTGGACCAGTGGAAACCCGGGGAACACACCGGCACCTTCCGCGGCAACAACATGGCCTTTGTGGCCTCGACCCAGGCCCTGTCCTACTGGGACACCAATGATCTTTCAGAGGCGGTTCATTACAAGGGTGCGGTCATGGAGCGGGAGCTTACCGCCATTGCCGAAAAATACCCGGAACTGGACGCATCGGTGCGGGGCCGGGGCATGATCTACGGCCTGGAAATTCCGGAACGGGGCCTCTCCAGCCAGATATCCGAACGCTGCTTTGAAAACGGCCTGGTCATTGAGCTGGCCGGTGGAGACGACCAGGTAGTGAAATTTCTGCCCGCCCTGATCATTGACGAAGAGACCCTGCTGAAAGGTATCAGCATTGTCGACCGGTCGATTAACGAAATCCTGAAGGAAAAGCATGAAAACCTCAAGGGAGAACTGTAATGATTGTAAGGGACCTTCAGGAGATTCTCGGCACTGACCGTGAGGTGACCGGAGAGGGGTGGACCAGCCGCCGCCTGCTGCTGAAAAAAGACGGCATGGGGTTCTCCTTTCATGAGACTATCATTGCCGCCGGCACCGAGCACCTGTTCTGGTACAAAAACCACCTGGAGGCGGTCTATTGCGTGGCCGGCAACGGTACCATCGAAGACCTGGCCACCGGGCAGGTCCACCGGATCAAAAACGGGGTGCTCTACGCGCTGAACAACCATGACCGCCACGTGCTGCGGGGCGGCACCGAAGACATGCGCCTGATTTGCGCCTTCAACCCACCGGTCACAGGCCGGGAAACACACGACAGCGACGGCTCCTACGAGCTGGTCGAGGAGTAAAACGAAAAAATGGGTAATCATACGGTTGAAAAAATCGGCGGCACCGCCATGAGCCAGTTCGACAAAGTGCTGGACAACATCATTGTCGGGGACCGCAAGGAAAAAGACCTTTACAACCGCATCATCGTGGTGTCGGCCTACGGCGGCATCACCAACGAACTCCTGGAGCACAAGAAAACCAGCGACTCCGGCGTCTATTCCCTGTTTTCAAAGGATGACGATTCCTGGGCATGGGGCGAGGCCATCACCCGGGTGGGCCAGCGGATGTGTACCATCAACAAAGGCTTTGAACACCTGGGCCTGGACGTACAGCTGGCCGACCGGTTTGTCAAGGAACGCATCGAAGGGGTCCGCAGCTGCCTGATCGACCTGACCCGACTCTGCTCTTTCGGTCACTTCAAGCTGGACGAGCACCTGATGACCGTGCGTGAAATGCTCTCCGCCATCGGCGAGGCCCACAGCGCGCACAACTCCTACCTCATCTTAAAGTCCATGGGCATCAACGCCCGGCTGATGGACCTGAGCGGATGGATGGATACCGACCAGCTCTCCCTGGACGAGACCATCAAAAAGGCTTTTGAAAGCGTCGACGTTGCCGAAGAGCTGCCCATTGTCACCGGTTATACCCAGTGCAAGGAAGGCATCATGGGCAGCTACGACCGGGGATACACGGAGATTACCTTCAGCCGGATAGCGGTGCTCACCGGTGCCCGGGAAGGGATCATTCACAAGGAGTACCACCTGAGCAGCGGCGATCCCAAGATAATCGGGGAAGACAGGGTGGAGACCATCGGCAGCACCAACTACGACGTGGCCGACCAGCTCTCCGACCTGGGCATGGAGGCCATTCATCCGGGCGCGGCCCGGGGCCTGCGAAAAACCGACATTCCGCTGCGGGTAAAAAACGTCTTCGAGCCGGACCATCCCGGCACCCTGATCACCAACGACTACAGAAGCACCGATGCCCGGGTGGAGATCATCGCCGGACGGAAGGGGGTCACCGGCATCGAGGTGTGGGACCAGGACATGGTGGGCCGGTGGGACCACGACCTGGAGATGCTCAAACACCTGGCGGCGGCAAAAATCCGGTACCTGGCAAAGGACACCAACGCCAACACCCTCACCCACTACATCGCGGCGCCCCTGGCCAAAATCAAACGGCTCACCGACAACATCAAGCAGGATTTCCCATCGGCGGACATTCTGGTAAAAAAGGTGGCCTTGGTATCGGCCATCGGCACCAACATGGCCGACACCTGGGTGCTGCCCACGGCGGTCCACTCCCTGACCAACGCCGGTGTGGAGATTCTGGGCCTGCACAAATGCATGCGCCAGGTGGACATCCAGTTCGTGGTGGATGAAAAGGATTTTCAGAACGCCATCTGCGCCCTGCACCGGGACCTGGTGGAAACCGGCCGGTAGGAAACCTATCGCCGGTCAATTTTGGGTGCATTGAACCCGCCCCAGGTCTGCTGGGAGACCCCCACCACCATGAAGGCGTCCGGGTCGATCCGCGATATGATATACTTGACGTCGTAAATCTTTGACCGCAGCACGGTCAGATAAAGCATGGTCCGTTTCGTCTTGGAGTACCCCCCCGTCACCTCCCATTCGGTCACCCCCCGCTTCAGCTCATTGATAATGGCATAGCGGATCGGCTCCGGATTTTCCGTAACAATCATCAGGGTCCGCATCTGGCTGCTGCCCTCCAGCACAAAGTCGGAAAAGATGCCCACCATGATGATGGTGATCGTCGCCAGCAGGGCCGTCTCCATGGAAAAAATAAAACCGGAGATCAGCACAACCGCCAGGTCGGTAAAAAGATAGGACTGGCTCAAAGGATACCCGGTAACGTTATAAATGATGCGGGCGGTGATGGAGGTGCCGCCGATGGTGCCGCCGTAGCGGTAGATCAGGCCGGTGCCCAGGCCGTAAAGTACCCCGGCGTAGATGGCGGCCAGCAGCCCGTCAGAGGTCAGCGGATAGTGCTCCAGCCAGAGCGGCAGGTAGCGGATAAAAATATCCGACCCCACGGAAAATACGATCACCGCCACGATGCTGGACCAGACAAACTGCCACCGGCCCAGCCAGAAAAACCCCAGGGCAAACAGCGGAATGTTAAACAGCAGGAAGAACATGCCCACCGGAAAACCGGTCAGGTGGTTGACGATAATACCCAGACCGCTCACACCGCCGGCCGCAATATTGTGCGGCACCTGGAACACCGCGTATCCAAGGGCCGACAGCAATGCCCCGGCGATGATCATGACCTGCTGCACGGAAAGGCGCAGCAGTCTCTCTCCGGTATTGAGTTCCAGTTTCTGTTTTACCCGCTTTGACAGTTGCATAAAGCACTCCCGTGAACCATGGTAAGTTCTTTTCCTGTTTGTGATTATCTGTTGTATGCTGTCATTTGTCGGCCGGGCCGCACGGGACGGCTTGACCTGAGACCGAAAGAGCTATAGGTTTACAGGCGGTATTGTAACAGTTTATATACCTTCAAAACAGGCAAAACGTGTCAATTTACGAGAAAACATACGACATCATCGTGGTCGGCGCCGGCCACGCCGGGTGCGAGGCGGCTCTGGCCGCGGCCCGCATGGGATGCGCCGTTCTGCTGCTGGCCATCGACCTGGACAAAGTGGCGGCCATGCCCTGCAGCCCCTCCATCGGCGGCACGGCCAAGGGCCACCTAGTCAAGGAAATCGACGCCCTGGGCGGTGAAATGCCGAAGGCGGCGGACAAAACCGCCATTCACTGCAAGGTGTTGAACACCAAAAAAGGGCCGGCCATTCACTCCTCCCGCACCCAGAACGACAAGCACCGCTACCACACGGCCATGAAACAGTCCGTCGAAGCCCATGCCAACATCGACCTTAAAGCGGCCCTGGTCACCCGAATCATCGTGGAGGGCGGCAGCGTCAAAGGCGTGATCGACCAGACCGGGTTTTCCTGGCAGGCCACCTGCGTGATCATCACGGCCGGCACCTTTCTGGGCGGTCTTGTCCATATCGGCACCCACTCTCACCACGCGGGCCGGGCCGGTGAGTTTGCCGCCCTGGAACTCGCCGACTGCCTGCGGGAACTGGGGTTTGCCACCGGCCGCATGAAAACCGGCACCCCGCCGCGCCTGTCCCGGCCCTCCATCGACTTTTCAAAATTCGAAATGCAGGGCTCCGACGCCGACTTTCGCCCCTTTTCCGCGGCCACCCGCGCCCTTGAGCTGCCCCGCAGACCCAACTACCTGGGCCATATACGGGAAAACAGCATCGCCATTGTAAGAAACAACCTGGCCCATTCAGCCCTTTACAGCGGCCGGATCACCGGCACACCGGCCCGGTACTGCCCGTCCTTTGAAGACAAGGTGGTCCGGTTTCCCGAGCGGACCGCGCACCATCTGATCCTGGAATTTGAGGGGCTCGACTCCGACGAGATCTATGCTTCCGGCCTGGGCAACAGCCTGCCCATGGAGATCCAGCTTGCCTTTGTCCGGTCCGTGGAGGGGCTGGAGTGCGCCGAGATCATGCGGCCCGCCTATGCCATTGAATACGACTACATCAACCCCACCCAGCTTTTGCCCACCCTGGAGACCAAGCCCGTGGCCGGGCTCTACCTGGCCGGCCAGGTCAACGGTACCTCGGGATACGAAGAGGCCGCGGCCCAGGGCATGTGGGCCGGCATCAACGCGGCCTGCCGCGTTCAGAAGCGGCCACCCTTTGTCCTGGACCGGTCCGAAGCCTACATGGGGGTGATGATCGATGATCTGGTCACCCGGGGTACCAGCGAACCCTACCGCATGTTCACCTCCCGGGCCGAGTACCGGCTGCTGCTGCGGGAAGACAACGCCGACCTGCGGCTGGCGGAAAAGGGCCTTGAACTGGGCCTGGTGGACAAAGAGACCGTGGAGCGCATTCGGGGATACAAACACCGGATCAAGGCGGAGATTCAGCGGGTCAAAACCACGGTGATAAAACCGGATGATAAAACCAATGCCCTGCTGGCCCGACGCCAGTCGCCCCCCCTGACCTCCGGCTCCAGGGCGGACCAGCTGCTCAAGCGCTCAGAGATCACCTATGCCGACATCAAAACCCTGGCCCCGCCTGAGACACCCCTGCCCGAAAGGGTGGAGCAGCAGGTGGAGATCGAGGTGAAATACGAGGGGTATATCGACCGGCAGCGCCGGGAAATCGCCAAGTTCAAGGACCTGGAGATGATCCGTATTCCCGAAGGCTTTGACTACACGGCGGTCCACGGCCTTTCCAACGAACTCAAGACCCGGCTGGCCGATATGCGGCCCCTCTCCCTGGGCCAGGCGGCCCGCATCGAGGGCATCACCCCGGCGGCCATCTCCGTGCTGATGATCGGCATCAAGGCGGCCCGGGGATAACCTCCGGCATCCTGCTCCACTCTTACTCGTGCTCGTGCTCGGTGCCGATTGCTATCCTCTGATCATCCGTGCCGCCCCCGGCCCGGCTGTTTCTTGAAACCTTGGGGCCGGTCACTACTCGGCGAGCAGGGCGGCGGCTTCATCCGGCTCGGCAACCCGGTTTGATGTCGCACCATCAAAGGCGTACCAGTAGCAGGTCACCGCGTAGTCCATCTCCGTTGTCGCCCAATGCCAGAGTTCCATGTCGACCTGCAGCCTGCTGGTAAACGGTATCGCGTCCAGGCTGCGCGTGCGTGTGTTTGTCGTATATCCGATGTTGTCCGAATCACCCTCTCCCCGGGGCTGGGCATGAAACGGCGCCTCATAAGTACCACCGTCCCCGCAGAACGCATATCCGTAATAATCCTCGGTACCGGTCCCGAAAAATGACGGGAATGCCTCGTCATCCACCCATATTTTGGAGTCCCCTTCCCCCCACCAGGCATTGGCGCGGTTATACACCGTAAGGGTATCCCCCATGTACCGGCCCTTCCCGTTGATGGTCACATAGTTCCAGTCCCGTCCATTGGCTGTAAACCTAAACGTGCTTAGATCAATACTATTGCCTGCCACCGGGATATTGCGCTGACTGTGCCATGTGGCATGAAAATACATGGAAGCCCCCTCCTGCCAGGCATCGTCCATCACCTCTGTATCCTTTAAAGAAACCGTAACCTGCTGGTCGCCGAGGTTGATGAGCCGGATGACGGCCGTTGCCTGAAATGGCATGACCCATCGTGTGGTCATCGTATTGTCACCGGCCACTTCCTGCCACCATGTGACATAAGGATAACGTCCCGGACCTGATCCGAAAAAGTCGCCGACCGGGCTCCATACCCTGGTAACACCGTCAAAATCCATGGCCAGAATAGTTGACCGCAAAGCCTGATCAATATCTGCGGCACTGTCTAAAGAGATTTGCAGTCGGGTGATAGCCCCGGGGCCGGAAATCGTTTGCTCGAACGTTTCATCGGGGTCCAGCACAATCCCCGGGGTGCCGTCGATAATTCTGTCCGGCGCGGGAACCGACATCGACGGTGCGGACAGATGGTTCTGGACATTCTGAATTTCCGTGCCATAAGCCGTAAGATCGTCCATGGAGAACGATTGAACCGTGGTCCCCGCTGCATAGGCACGATAGTTGACCTGGTAATAAAGACGGTCATTCCAATTATCAAATATGCCAAAGCAATTGGGGCCATCATAGGTGATCTTGCAACGGCAGGCATAAGGAATCGGCAAATAGAGATTCATCCCGAGGGAGCGCTCCGCGGACAGGGGGCTGCCCACCAGTGCCTGTTTTCCGATATCGTCCGACGCCCCTTCAATGACCGGCGTGTCTGAAGAATTAAGATAGACCCGGATCGTCCCCTGGTATAGTGGCGCGGTCAGCCAGATACGCACAACAGCCCCGGGCCCCTCATGGTCAAAGAGAACCCACT
Source organism: Desulfosudis oleivorans Hxd3 (assembly GCF_000018405.1). Lineage (NCBI taxonomy): Bacteria > Pseudomonadati > Thermodesulfobacteriota > Desulfobacteria > Desulfobacterales > Desulfosudaceae > Desulfosudis > Desulfosudis oleivorans. The sequence goes on along the minus strand of NC_009943.1, from coordinate 1,115,919 downwards.
CGTTCCTGCCGTCAATCACCTCCTGGCGAACGTACTGGCAAAAATCCCAATTATCAAACCAGCCCGGGTTATCCGGGGCTGTTGAGCCTCTGTCATAACTGCTGAACATGGCGGACGTGTATTCCGGCGCTGGATATACTACAAAAGCTTCACGACGGACCATCTCTTCAAGAAGGTCCGTGAATGTCACATCCGCCGTTCCCGCCACCGGCTCTTCACAGGAAGGCCCGGGGGGCTCTTCATCCGTGTCATCATCCGTGTCGGAAGGCTCTTCGTCCACTACTGCATCGTCATTGCTGTCGACCGGTGCCGGATGAACAGCCGGGGTTCCGTCAGACCCGGAGCCCCCGCCACATCCCCCCACCATAAAAAACAGCAACACGCAGGCAGCCAGACATAAAATTGTTTTGGCTCTCATGTGTACCCCCCTGCTCTTACTCGTGCTCGTGCCCGTGCTCGATTCCAATTGCCACCCTCTGATCATCCAGACGGCCCGCGGACTGAACTGATAAACCACAGAGACACAGAGGAACAAAGCAGAAAGCCTACTGCACCCCCAGCTCCACGCGGCTGGCGGCAAATTCGCCATCGGCGGTTTTAAAGATGTTGCCCGGGGCCTTCATAAAAACCCGCTCCGGAGAAAGGGTTTCATCCGACAGCAGGTAATCCTTGACCTTTTCGGCCCGCTGTTTTGCCAGCAGGCCCAGTTCGGCGTCGGTAACGGCACCGGCCCGGCGCTCCACAATGGCCGTCTCCATCTCTTCTATCGACAGCGTGGGATCATCGGCCTTTTTTACCACCACCCCTTCTATCGGCTTTTCCTCCACCTCTTTTTCATAGATCCTGCGCAGGGTCCGGTCATACTGACCGGCCGGCAGGATCGCTGTGGCCAGGGTCTCTGAATCCGGGGATTCTCCCTTCTGGCCCAACTTTTCCAGGGCCGGCGCCTTGATCGTGCGTTCCAGAGCAATGGCGGCCAGTGCCCTCCGGTCGGCATCAGGATCGGCGTACCCCAGGATCTCCAGCTTCAGGGCCGGCCGCTCAACCAGCAGTTTTTTCACGCCGTCCAGTTTCTGACGGCCCAGTTCGTCCAGTTCGGCCCAGCCGGGTTCAAACTCGATAAACCGCATCTCTTCACCGCCGCCCACCAGGGAACCCACCAGGGCAAACGGCGAGGTGGCCGCCTTTGTGATCAGGTTGGCCAGGGCCTTGAATACGATCCTGCCGACCCTGAACTCGGGATCATCGATGCGGCCCGACACCGGCAGGTTCACATCAATCACGCCCTTGCGGTCTTTAAGCAGGGCCACGGCCAGGCCCACCGGCAGGTTCATGGCCTCCGGGCTCTCCACGGTGTTGCCCAGGGTAAACTGGTCTAATAAGATATGGTTGTCGGCGGAAAGCACCTTCTGCTGAATGTCGTACTGCAGGTCCAGGTCCATCTTGCCCTTTTCAATGGCCCGGCCTATATACTTTCCCGTGTAGGCCGACAGCGGTACCATCTCCATGTTGCTCAGCTTTACATCCAGGTCCATAAACAGGTCGGTGCCCAGGGGATTGATGGCACCGGTGATACGCACCGGCGCATATCCGTCAATGGTGCCTTTTGCCATTACATCCGCAGCTTTGAAATCCTCTGAGGTCAGACCGGTGACTTTCAGGTCCGTCAGCGTCAGCCGGGTGGCATAATGCGGGTCAACGCTCCGGTCGGCAAATTTAAGTTCCGTGTTGTTCATCAGAAACCGGCCGATTTGTATGGGCGTCACCGATGCGCCCGTGTCCTTTGGTTCTGCCGCTTCCGGGGCATGGTCCGCTGGTTCCGCCGGGGTTTCCGGGCTGATAAAAATCCTGGCAATATTGGTGGCCCCGTCTTCAAACACCACCACCTGCTGCGCAAGATCCGTAAAGGCAATGCTGTCCACGTTCACCCGCAGGGGGGGCGTGGAGACCTTGATCCCGTCCAAGGTAAAATCGCTCCACCGTAAAAAAGATTCCCCTTTTTCCGGGTCTGACGTGGCAAAATCTTTGACTCCCGCCTCTCCGGTGACGGTTGCCGAGATCTGCCCCTCTTTGGCGGCGGCCAGAGAAAGATGTCCGGAAACGGCGGCCCGGCCATCGTTGATCACCAGGCGCACGTTGTCCGGCAGATAGGGCTGGCCCCAGGCAAGGGCCACGTCGGAAAGGCGGACATCACTCTCCACGGACAGCGGGGTCAGCACCATCTGACCGCTGACATTGAGCGGGGCCGCACCGTTGATCAGGGCACTGACGTCAAACCGCGACTCTTTTTCAGGCGCCGTGGTAAAAGGAGCCACCGTGACATTAAGGTCGCTGATGGCGTTTTCCACGGGCCCGTCTTCCGGACCGGCAACGGCAAAATCGACAAATCGGGCCGTGCCGCCGGTCAGCACAAACCTGTCCACGTCAACGACAAAGGGCTCACTCGTGTCTTCTTCAGGGGCGTCGGCAACCGCAGGCGGATCCGGTTCAGCAGCCTCGGCCGGCTGGCCCGGCGGAACCGTTTCAGATGCCTGTTCCGATTCAGCCACATCGGCCTGAGGAGATGCCTGCCCGTCCTCTTCAGTCTCGGCAACCGTTTCGGTCTCTGCCAAAAGCGTGTTTTCATCGGCCGTGGCCGCCGCCTCACCACTGATTACCAGGCCGGCCAGGTTGATGACGCCGTCGGCCTGCCGGATCACCGACAGAATGGGGGACTGGACTTGCACCTCGCCGACATGCAACCGGCTCTCCGTCACCACCGAGGGCAGCACCGTGACCGCCAGCCGGGGCAGGGTAAAAAGGCCGTCCCCTTCCCTGTCCTTCACATCCAGATCCACAATCGCAGCCTGGCCCTGGACCGTCACAACAGAACGATCGTTTTCTTTGTAAAAAGAGATCTGGGTCGTAATATCCACATCCCCCTGTTCCACTTGAAAGCCGATCCGGTCCTTTGGCATGTATGCGGTGTAGCGGGGAATCGACACGCCGGAAAGGGCCATGTCCACCACGGTTTCCATGGAGTTTTTAAAAGGCTTGGTCTGAACATCCACAGATAAAGTTGCCCCGTCCACAGAAAGGGTCAGGGCCGGTTCCAACTTCCGGTTCCGGTGCCGGATAAAATTGGAGATAAAGGGCACCTGCCAGTTGATGGGCGAAATGGTGTGGGTTTTGCCAAACGGCAGGTCCCGGTACACCACAGTTCCGTCCACAACCGAGATATTTGCCACAGCAAACCCAAAGGGCTCGGCAGGCGACTTTTCCTCCGCCGGGTTTTCTTCTTCCTTTTCTCCGGCCAGCAGGTCGGAAAAATTAAAGGTGGCGCCGGACAGCCGCGCAACATGAATTTCCGGCTTTTCCAGCAGCACGCGCTTTAACACCAACCCTCTTCTGATTAAAGACCAGGCCTCCGCGTTTACGTACAGCTTTTCAAAACGCACAAACGGGTCAGTCTTGTTTTTGTCCTTGATCTCCAGGCCGTACACCGTCACCGACAGGGTCAGCGGGTTGGCGCGGATTTTCTCCACAGCCACGGGCCGGCCCAAAAATTCGGCCAGCTTTTCCGGCGCCATGCGCGTGAGCACCGCTGAAGCCACAAAAAATATGGCAATAAAATAAACGGCAAAACAGATGCCGGCAATGACCAGTATTCTTTTCTTTTTTTGTGTCATGATCATGCCCCACTGATGCGTTGGGTTATATAAAATGATTTGCCCCCAAATCCTTCACGCGACCAGTTTACGCCCTGTTTCTCATGGATGCAAGAGGAGCAAAGAACGCAAAGAACATTACTGCCTGTCCTCCAATTCTTGACGATACCCATTCAAATGGGCGTTTCATAGCCTTCTATCAAATTTTTATATTGACATTTCAATAAAATAGCTTTTAGTTTCAATGAGAAAAAAGGGAGAGAGGGCACTTTAGACCATGACGTATATTCTGCCGTACACAAAAAAAGCGGTTTTAAAAGTCCGGGATGAAAAGTAGCAGGATATTAATGTGCTGGAGGAGATCGAGAAGCGTGGAGGGAAAAAGGAAACGGTATGAAGATAAACCATAAACTCCTTGTTGTCTTTTTTATCGCTATACTGTCTTTGCTTCAGGCATGTTCATCTTCTTTTGATGTGGAAGAACGAAATTTAGAAATAAAGAATATACTTGATAACTATAGAGGCAACACTGCTGACTTGAGGGCGGCTTACAAACTGCTGAGGCCTTTATTAGAGAAGTATCCGAAGAATGCTATGGGATTTGTGAATTTATGTCGCCTTATCACCAAAGCGGGGTATATTCAGGGCGATGAGTATGACCCCGGCGCATTGGAAAAAGCCGAAAAAGCGCTTGACCAGGCAGTCGCCCTGGATCCGGAATTGTTTGACGCCTATTACCACGGCGTTTTTCATTATATTCGCAGGAATAATCTCGAGAAAGCCAGGCAGTTCACCTTAAAGGCACAGGAACTCAGGCCGGGCTCAGCCAAAACAGACCTTCTGTTCTGCGAACTTGCCCTGGAGGAAGATAACCCTGAAGAGGTGATTCGACGGGCAAATTCCGCGATTGCCAACTCGAATGATACAAGTGTTCTCCATGACGCCTACTTCGCCTTATCCAAAACATATAAAAAAAGAAAGGAATACGAAAAAGTAGTTAACATTTACAGGAAAACCATCGAAATCTTTCCTGATGACCCATGGAACATGGATGCCTACGCGGCCTTTCTCCTTTATCACATGGAAGATTACGACAAGGCCATTGAATACGCCCGGAGGGCACTTGAGATCATGGACTTTGGTATGGCGCGGAAACATTTAGGCCAAGCTTATTACAAAAAGGCCGCCACACAGTTATGGGAAGACAAACAATACGAGGCTGCAGCAGAAAATTTTCTGTCAGCCGCCCAATATCACCCAACCGCCAACGCCTATTACGGTCTTGGTATATCATATTGGTATTGGGGTCACCATACGCGACAGGTGGAACTGCTTCGGGAAGCGGCAAAAGCGTTAAATCAAGCCCTTGAAATGGACCCCTCGCATGAACAGGCCAGAAAACAGCTTGACGATCTGCAGGGACAGCTTACAAAATTTGATACGTAAAAGAGGGCAGACAGCGACGCCCTCTGTTAGTCGAAAAGCCCTTGACATGAGGGATGAGCGTATTATACGGTTGTACAAATTGCCCAACCGATCTCCCATACGATCCGCCGGAACACCGGCGCAAACAAGCGTCTTACAACACCGAGGTGACCCATGCGACCAGCCGGACAACTCATTTGTGCTTTTTTTCTTCTTGTTTTTTTCGTTTTTACCACAGCCGCACAGGCTGCTGACACCGGGCCGGAAGTGCCCGCTGTCGAAACACCGGCCGGTGCCGTGGGGCAGCCGGCCGACACGAAGGGGAACTATTTTGACCCTGATCTTGAAAGCATTCTGGCGGCTGACCCGTCGCAATATGAATTTCTGGCCCGGCTGACCCCGGCCGAGCAGAAGGAGCTGGCCCGGCTGATCAAAAAGCGGGTGGATGAAGAGTCCGGGGTAGTGGTTTCCATCATGACGGTGGGCTCCCGCATTGTTCCTGCCGTTATCAGCGCGCAGTTTGCAAAAAGCATGGAACCGTCCACCGTGGCCCGGATTTCAGACAAGGTGTCCGTGGGAAAGGCCATTGCCATTGCAAAGCGCCTGGACGCGGATTTTCTGGCCGAGGTGGCGGTCTACCAGGATCCGCAAAAGGTGGCAGCCGTGGTGGAAGGGCTGCCGGACGATGATCTGGTGGAGATCACCGAGATCCTGTTTTTGAAAAAAGACTATCGCGTGGTGGCCGGGTTTTCAGACGGGCTGAGCCCGGAGAAGCTGACGCGGGTGGCAGAGAGAATCGACGACCCGGCCACGCTGATTGAGATCGCCCGGCACATGCAGAATCGGGAAAAGGTGGTGGCCGTGGCCATTGCGCTTTCCGACGACTATCTGCTGGGTTTCATGGACCTGCTTTCCAGCGGCGACGATTATGGCCTGGCCGCTGAAGTGGGACGGGCCATGGATACAGACCGCCAGGTCCGCCTGCTCGACCGGCTGGATCCGGAAAAGGCGGCCCGCCTGGCCTCGCTTTATCCACCGGAAACCATTGCCCGCATCATGGAAAAAATTAACAACGATAAACTGGTGGACATTGCGCGGCTGTTGTCGCCGGAGACCATTGCCCGGGTCATGGAAATAACGGACAACAACAGGGTGGTGACCATTGCCGGCCTGCTGCCGCCGGAAACCATGGGCCGTGTTTCCCAGGCGCTGAACGCGCAGAGTATCAACCGGCTGATCCCCCTGCTCAGCCGGGAGCAGGTGCTGACCGCCCTGCCCTATATCGACCTGACAAAATTCCAGAAAGACTGGCCGGACCTGACGCCCGAAACCAAAGATATGCTGCGAGATATGGGCAGGGATTATCCACCGCTGGAGGAGGCTGTTCGCGCAATCGAATAAAACATTTTTTCAGCAAATTATTCGATGCGCAGGGAGAAAGGATTCAAGAGCGCCGGGTCTTGAAACAATATGCCTCAGCCAGTATAATCCCAGTCGCTCGTAACAAAGGATAACCGCAACAAAAGGAGGGCCTCATGGAAATCGTAAAAATTATCTGCGCCATCGTACTGCCGCCCCTGGGCGTGTTTCTTCAGGTGGGCATTGGAAAGCACTTCTGGATCAACATCATTTTAACCCTTCTCGGCTATCTTCCCGGGATTGTTCATGCGGTATGGGTGATTGCAAAAAAGAAGTAGAGGGTAAGATTTTCATGAAAGACGCGGGTTAATTCCCCGGCACCGCGCTTTTACCTTCATCAGGAACGGTTTCCTGCCGGTACTGGGCCGGGGTGGTGTTCATGAGCTTTGAAAACACCCGGTTGAAGGTGCGCAGGCTTTCAAACCCGGTATCAAAGGCGATATGGATCACCTTGTCGTCGGTCTCGCGCAGGCGCCGGGCCGCCTCGTGAATGCGCAGCTCGTTGATGTAGTCCCCCAGCTTTTTGCCGGTGTACTGTTTGAACTGTTTGCCCAGGCTGTCCGGGCTGACATCCAGCGTCTTCGCAAGGTCGGTTCTTGACAGTTCGGACAGGTAGTTCTCCCCGATGATATCGATGGCGGCCTGAATCTTTTCCTCGGCCTGGGGCGTGATACGAGACGGGCCGGATTTCGGGGCTCGGCTCTGTTTTACGGCCATGGTCAGAAAGGCGTTTTCAAGAACAAAATTCTCAAGGTTCCGGTTCAGGTCGTCCACCTCCTCCACCATCTCCCTGTATTTTGTCTCCAGCACAAGAAAGGTGCCCATGTAAAGAAAGATGGCGCCGGTCTGAATCACCATGACCGTGGGGGCCCAGCCGAATACCGTGACGTTGAAATCCACGAACTTGTTGAAATAGCACCACCCGTCGTTCATGGCGGCCAGAATGGTGACAATGCCGAAAACACTGAATATTTTTGCGTGGTCCCGCTTTCTGACCAGGGCCTCGATATGGCAGGACATGTTGTAAAACCCGATGCACCAGGTGACACCGATGAGCAGGGTGGCCATGGGACGGATATTGCCTGCATGCGTGCAGAACACCGCACCCAGAAGGCAGGCGGCCAGATAGGTCCAGAGGATGCGTTCCGGCCATTTTCTTTTCAGCCGGTAAAACCGGTGAAGAAACGCGGGATGAAACACGTTGATGGCCACCCAGGAAAGGCCCAGCACCTTGAGCCGGGTGGTGTGGTCCGGATAAACCTCCCAGGTGAGACAGAGGTCAAGCACAATGGGCAGGCCGGCAAAAAACTGCAAAAAATAAAGATAGTTTTCATCAAAGGTCAGGTACCGGAACCGGGAAAAGAGAAAGGCCAGCACCAGCACAAGCCCGATGCTGATGGCCGCGTATCCGATGGTGACATGAATAAACCGGGCAAAGGGTGTGTACCGTCTTAAATAGCCGGCATCGACAATCATCAGGTTCCCCATCACTTCGCCGATGACATCGTAGGAGACCCGCACGGCAATCACGTTTTGGCCGCCCCGCCGCAGATGCCGGTCCGGCAGCAGGTAGTTTCTGGGATAGTTCCACATGGAAAACGTGTTGGGGAAAAACCGGCCGGTTTCACCGATTTTTTCGCCGTTGAGATAGGTCTGGTCCGCGTTGGCGATTCTCCCCAGTATAAGGCCGTAGTCGCCGGGCGCATCCTCTAAAAAAAATGTTTTTCGCAGCCAGCATGTGCCGCGTATGCCCCTGTTTTGCTCTATAGAATAAGGAACGACTTTTCCGGGCAGGTCAATGGTACCCCAGTCGGTGTCGTCATATTCAGCAAAGGAAAACGCAGTCGAATCGTTAAGAGATATTTTCCACTGGCCGGCCAAAGGGATAGAACGGCCGGGTGTTCCGATTCGAAAAAGCGGAAAAAACATAAAGATTCCGAGAGCGAAAAGCAGGAGAAAAACAGAAGCAGAAAGAAAATAACTGTTTTTAATGTTTGAAAATAATTTTATCCGACCCGTCATGAAAAGCACCTGTCCGTTCTGCGTGCGATCTGTTTTTCTCTTCTCATGTCCCACAGGTTTTGTAAACAAAAAAGATGACTAACCCGGGGATTTTATGGCCTGATTTAAGTTTCAGCCCCAGCGCAACCCGGTTGTGGTTTTTCTGCCTGCAAACAGAGACGGGAAAAAGGAGCCGCAGAAAAAACATGAAAAAAGATAAAAATTCGAGAAAAAACCGTAGAAAAAGATGGTCAAAACCAGACCCTGCCGCAAATGTCTTCTCTTTTGCAGTACCCCCTGCCGGTGTCCCGCAAGCCTGCTGCAAAACAAAAGTCCGGGTTTATTTTGTTTTTTTCTCACACCCGGGTGCTGTCCGCACCTTTTTCCCATGGGGCACAAAACCGCAAAAAAAAGATGGTCATCTTCAGACAGGCGGCCTGATTGGCCAGACCCCGCCTTTTTGCCAGGGCTATAGTGGGGCCACGGAACAGATTTTTTCCGTCTGCCAACAACTTTTTTATCGAAAAAAAGGAGGAGATCAAGATGGTAAAACGATTTTTTGCTTTTGTTCTGGTAAGTTGTCTGATTGCGGCTCTGCCGGGGGCCGTGTTTGCCCGGGCCGATAAAACCACCTATCCGGTGGTATTTGCCCACGGCATGCTGGGGTTTGATGAACTGGTGGGCATCGATTATTTCGGCAATGATTACGGTGTATTTGTCGGCGATCCCTGCGACGGTTTTCTGGAGACCTCCTGCAACAGCGAAATTGATAAAAACCAGCAGGCCTTTGCCGCGTCGGTCAATCCGTTTCAGTCCTCTGAACTAAGGGGTCTGGAGTTGGCCGATGCCATAGAGAGCTACATGGCCACCGTAAACGCGGACTGCGTGAATATCGTGGGCCACTCCCAGGGCGGCATGGACGCCAGAAAGGCGGCCAAGCTGCTTTACGACCGAAAGGGCCGGCAGGTGGTCAAGGTGATGGTGTCAATCTCCTCCCCCCATCGCGGATCACCGGTGGGCAAGGGCGTGCTGGACCAGGGCCCCGACGGCATGAACGCCTTTCTCGGCGTGCTGGTTGATTACCTGGTGGGGCCTGTGCTGGTGGGGGATCTCAGCGACTTTGAAGCCAGCATGAAGGCATTTGTGTATGACGATTACGATCCCAACGACGGGGTTGTCACCGGCGCCAAGGCCTTTAACAACGCTTACGGCATCAACGACACCCATGTACGGCACTATGCCTCCATCATCACCGCCACCCAGGGAAACCTCAACCCGATTCTTGGCGCCCTGGGCCTTGTGGCGCCTCTTGACATCGACGGCGACGGCTGGTGCGCCGACTACACGGACTGCAACAACGACGGCGCCGCCGGCTGCGGAGACGGGGATTTTGAGGACGGCGACGACGACGGACTGGTGGGCATCAACTCCCAGCAAATGGGCTACCGCCTGAAGCACAAAAAGAGCTGGCTGTGGGGCACCTATTTTGACGAAGATTCGACCACCGGCTATGTGGGCGACATCGACCGGCCCAGCCAGGTGCAGGCCACATCCTACAGCAGTGTCATCGATCAGGACCATCTGGATGTACTGGGCCTGGGCGTGATTCCCTACCTGATTCCCGATGACTTTGATGAGGAAGGCTTCTACGCCGACCTGATCGACTACATCGCCGACAACGAAGGAACCAGCAGCTCCGGCTGGTGGTGGTTCTGGTAGACCGGCCGTGCATGCTTCATAAAACCGCGGGGGCGTCCGGTGTTACGACGCCCCTGCACGCTTCTCTTTTATGAACAAAGGACAGGTGAAAATGAAACGGTATCAGATGGCAGGCGCAGCGGCCTGCGGCGTGCTGATTTTTATGACTGTGCTGACGTTGGTTTTCAACGGAACAGAAGCCGGTGTACCGCCGGCAGCGCCCCTTTTGGCAAAAGCGGCCCCCGCCCTGGTCGAACCGGCGCCGGAGCCGGCAGCAGAAGCCGAAGCGTCGCTTTTCCAGGAGACCGCGAATCCGGCCCCTGAGTTTGACGCCGAGGGCCACCGGCAGGTGGCGGTGGCCCGCTTAAACGAGCTGTTCGGCCAACACATCTATCATGTCCGGGTCCAGATTCAGGCCATTGAAAAGCTGACCCATTATTTAAAAGAGGTCTATCCGGATACCTGGCAGGACCATGTGTACGCCTATCTTTCCTCGGCATTTCCCGATCACGTGGCTCAAATATATGACAACTACCTGAGGCTGATGGATTTTAAACAATGGGGAAAAGATAATGCCGAGCTGCTGCTGGGCATGACGGCTGAGGAGCGGAAAAAACTTATCCGGGCCAGGCGGCAGCAGTTTTTCGGAAACGACGCGCAGGTCATATGGGAAAAGGAACTCAAGGCCGAGGCCGTGGCCCGCTCTCTTGAGGACCTCAACCGGCAAAAGGAGATGGCCTTTCATGAAAAGGTAAATTTTTACATGGCCAGCCTGGACGACGTCTATGGCGACCGGGCCGAGGCCTTTCGGCAGGCCTATACCCAGAAGGCCATGGACCAGTTTCTGGAAACGGAAGTCGTTCAGGCCGATCTGGCGGCCATGGCCCCTGAAGACCGGCAGGCCCACCTGAATTTTTTCCGGGCCAACATGGGGCTGGATGACGCGGCTCTGGAACGATGGGCCCAACTGGACACCGAAAGGGACGCACGGTGGGAAAAGGGGCGCGCCTACATGGCGGCCAGGCGGCAGGTAGCGGCCGCATCCGGGGTCCCGGGCCGGGAGCACCTGCTGGATGAGCTGCGGCAGGACTATTTCGGTGCGGAGGCCGAGGTCATCAAACAGGAGGAACAGACCGGCCTTTTCCGTTTTGGCCGGGAACGGATCTACGGAAAAAATTGACCGAACCCGGTTGGTTCGCCCCTGCCATATCCGCGAATATGCCGCAAAAAGAGCAGGCGCGGCCTGTGCGGTTCATGGAAGGTTCGGGCTGGAGACCAACCTGTACGGTATGTGAGGAGAAATGATGATGACAGGAGAAACAGGAAAAAAAATGATGATCCAGAAGGGATATGTCCCGCCGACATGCACGCTTCACCCGGGGATTGCCGGGCCGTTGATCTATTCAGAAATCAGCAGGGGACGGTCTCCATGCTGGGGGTGTAACGAAAACAGGGCAATATGTAAGGGCAAAATGAAAAAATGCCTAAAAAATGCCGGTGTCAACAGCGATATGGGGCTCCCGCATCCGCAGCCGCTTTCCCCAGAGGGTGAAGAATTCAGAAATTGGGCTTTTTACGAAGCCGCCACTTAAATTTTCCTTGACACACCGCAGTAAATACGTAAAATAGCGAGATTGAGTTTTCAATACAGGAGTTAAAAGACGTGAAAAAATACACTTACAGTGCAAGAGAGACCGACAAAAGCGACAAGTGGTACCTGGTGGACGCCGATGGCGTGATCCTGGGCCGCATGGCATCGGAAATTGCGGCCCGGCTGCGGGGAAAACGCAACCCGCTCTACACCCCCCATGCCGACACCGGTGACTCCGTAGTGGTGGTCAATGCCGAAAAAATCGCCCTGACCGGCAGAAAATGGGACCAGAAGGTCTATTATCATCACACCGGTTATGTGGGCGGCATCAAGGCCATCACCGCCAAAAAGCTGCTTGAAAAAAAGCCGGAAGACCTGGTTGTTCACGCGGTTCGCGGCATGCTTCCCAAGAACAAGCTGGGAAGGGCCCTGTTGAAGAAACTGAAGGTTTACGCGGGCCCGGAACATCCCCATTCGGCCCAGCAGCCCGAACCCCTTTCGATAAAATAATTGACGCAAGAGGAACCAATGGAAGCACAGACCTTGTACGCCACGGGAAAACGCAAAACCGCCATCGCCCGCACCTGGATGAAGCCGGGCAGCGGTAAGATAACGGTCAACGGCAAAGACGCCGACGCCCACTTTACCACCAACGCGGCCCGCATTATCATGCGCGAGTCCCTGAAAATTACGGAGACCCTGGAGTCTTACGACGTGGATATCCGCGTCATCGGCGGCGGTATCACAGGCCAGGCCGGCGCTGCCCGTCACGGTATCAGCAAGATACTGGCCGGGCTGGATCCGGAAATGCGCCAGAAGCTCAAGGCCAACGGATTTCTCACCCGTGACGCGCGGGTGAAGGAGCGCAAAAAATACGGCCAGCGCGGCGCCCGGGCCCGGTACCAGTTCTCCAAGCGTTAAACATCGGCCGCATACGACGTTCGTTCAAGGGGTGGAAGAGATTTCTTTCACCCCTTTTTTATTGCCCGCCTCTTGTGCGGCGGCCCGAATTACGGTAAACATAACAGACCGGTGCGGCCGGTCCCGTTCCAACGGCGCCGCAGAGTCGACAATTTCGCAACCCTTCGGGCAGGCCTATGCGCGCATATTTTATTCGACGATTCCTGCTGATCATTCCCACCTTTCTGGGCATCACCGTACTGGTGTTCGCGGTCACGCGGTTTGTGCCCGGCGGCCCGGTGGAACGCATGATTGCCGAGTCCTACCGCATGCAGGCCATGGAGGGCCGCACCCAGCGGGAGGCCACCCAGCCCCTCTCCGAAGAGCAGATCAATTACCTGAAACGCTATTACGGGTTCGACAAACCGGTGCCGGCAGCCTATGTGCTCTGGATGGGAAAAGTTCTGTCCGGCGACCTGGGCACCTCCACCCGGTATTATGACCCGGTATGGGAGATGATCCGGTCCCGCATACCCATATCGCTCTATTTCGGCCTGCTCTCTATGGTCATTATATACGGGGTCTGCATTCCCCTTGGCATGGCCAAGGCCGTGCGCCACAAAAGCGGGTTCGACAACTTCACCTCCGTAGCGGTGTTTGCCGGCTACGCCGTGCCCGGCTGGGTCCTGGGCATTCTGCTGCTGCTGCTCTTTTCTTCCCGGTGGGGGGTGCTGCCCCTGGGCGGGCTCACAAGCGCCGGCTTTGACGCCCTGTCCGGACCTGAAAAAATTCTCGATATCGCCCGGCACACGGTCCTGCCCCTGGCCGCCTACGTTGTGGGCTCCTTTGCCGTAATGACCTTTTTAATGAAAAACACCCTGATGGACGAACTGGCCGCCGACTATGTGCGCACGGCCATGGCAAAAGGGCTGTCATTTAAAAAAGCGGTGTTCGGCCATGCCTTAAGAAACAGCCTGATTCCCGTTGCCACCAGCTTCGGCAACAACATATCGGTCCTGGTCTCGGGCTCGTTTCTCATTGAAACGGTCTTCAACATCAACGGCATGGGCCTTTTGGGCTACGAGTCGGTGGTGGAGCGGGACTATCCCGTGGTCATGGGCATTCTGGTGATCTCGTCGCTGCTGTTTTTAATCGGCAACATTCTTTCCGATATCTGCGTGGCCTTTGTGGACCCGCGGGTGAGATTCCAGTAATGGCAAAGCAGAACGCCCAATTGCTGTGTTGCGCTTCGCCCCTCGTCACTGCGGCGTACATTCCAGTACGCCTCATTCCTCGGGGCTTGCGACGCCTTGCACTTGAACGTTCTGCTTTGCCATTGCATTTGGACCTTAACATGATTACCAACCGTTTGCAGCCGGTTCAAGTACCGATGGGTGACACGGGCAATATCCGGATCAAGTGTTTAAATATGAACCATCAGGGGTGCGCATGTTAACCATCAGCCCGCTTACAGCCAGAAAGCTCAAACGGTTTGCCTCTATCCGGCGGGGTTATGTCTCCCTTGTGATCTTCTGCCTGCTGATTTTTGTCTCCCTGTTTGCCGAGGTGTTTATCAACAGCCGTGCACTGGTGGTCAGCTACCGGGGCCATCTCTTCTTTCCCACTTACGGCGACATGATTCCCGGCACCGCCTTTGGCCTGGACTATGCCTATGAGACCAACTACCGGGAGCTTGCGAAAAAATTCAAAACCGAAAAAGAGGGCAACTGGGTGCTGCTGCCGCCCGTGCCCTACAACCCCTATGAAAACGATTTTCTGGTCAGCGCCTACCCGCCCACGCCGCCCTCCCTGGAGCACCGGCATTTTCTGGGCACCGACAAGTCGGGGCGGGATGTGCTGGCCCGGCTGGCCTACGGCTTCCGCATCGCGGTCTTTTTTTCCGTGGCACTGCTGGGCATCACCTACCTGACCGGGGTGACCCTGGGATGTGCCATGGGCTACTGGGGGGGCGCCTTTGACCTGATCTTCCAGCGGCTCATCGAAATATGGTCCAACATGCCCCTGCTGTACGTGATCATCATCATCTCGTCGGTGGTGGCGCCCAGCTTTGCCGTGCTGCTGCTGATCATGGCCTGTTTCGGCTGGGTCTCCCGCACCTGGATCATGCGCACCGTGACCTATAAAGAAAAGGAGCGGGAATACGTGCTGGCGGCCCGGTCCCTGGGCGCATCGGACGGCCGCATTCTGCTTGTCCACATTCTGCCCAACACGGTGTCGATCATCATCACCTTTGTGCCCTTTTCCATGGCCGAAGGCATCATCGCCCTGACCTCGTTAGACTACCTGGGCTTCGGCCTGCCCCCGCCCACGCCCAGCTGGGGCGAGCTGCTGCACCAGGGATGGGCCAACATGTCGGCCTGGTGGATCGTCTGCTCGGTGGTGGGGGCCATGGTGCTCACCCTGACCCTGGTGACCTTTATTGGAGAGGCCATAAGGGAGGCGTTTGATCCCAAGATGCATACGGTCTATGAATGAAATGGCGCGGCTTCGTAAAACAGCCAATTTCTGTGTTGCGCTGCGCCCTCGTCACTGCGGCGTACATACAGTACGCCTCGCTCCTCGGGCTTGCGACGCCTTGAACTTGACTGTTTTACGAAGCCGCCAGATAGATGCGTGCGATAAACGAAAATAAACATTGATTGGGAAGGAACAAACAACATGCCGAAAATTAAGTATCTGATATCGGCGCTGATGGTCCTGTGCATGCTCCTCGCCTGGGGCTGTTCTTCAGACAAAGATGAGCAGCAGGCCGCACCGGAGCCGGCCCATTCACCCTTCCGGGCCCCTCTGGCCGACACCGATCTTCCGGAAAATATAGACTGGCTGACCAACGACACCGACCCGGTGTTTGCCTCTCCGGACGCGGTCACCGGCGGCACCCTGCGACTGTCCCTGCTGAGTTTTCCCTTAACCTTCCGGGTGGTGGGGCCGGACTCCAACAGCAGCTTTCGCAGCGCCATCCTGGGCAACCAGCTCTCCCTGATCAGCATTCATCCCAACACCGAGCGCATTGTACCGGAAATCGCCACCCACTGGGCATTTGGCAAAGACAAAAAAACCATGTACTTCAGGCTCAACCCTGATGCCCGGTGGTCCGACGGCATGCCGGTGACGGCCCAC
Organism: Desulfosudis oleivorans Hxd3; assembly: GCF_000018405.1. Lineage (NCBI taxonomy): Bacteria > Pseudomonadati > Thermodesulfobacteriota > Desulfobacteria > Desulfobacterales > Desulfosudaceae > Desulfosudis > Desulfosudis oleivorans. The sequence goes on along the minus strand of NC_009943.1, from coordinate 1,100,097 downwards.
GACTTTGCCTACACCCTGGCGTTCATGCGGTCCCCGCACATCGTGGCGCCCTGGTACAACGACTACTATACAAAAGAAATAGAAAAGGTCGTGGTGTATGACGACCACACCCTGGCCGTGGTGGCGTCCAAACCCGACCCCGACCTTTACCTGAAGGTGGGCATCTCCCCCACACCCAGCCACTTTTACGGCGACCTGGACGAAAATTTCGTGCGGGACTACAACTGGAAAATCGCCCCCAACACCGGGCCTTACCAGGTATCCGGGTTTGAAAAGGGAAAGTTTGTGGAATTTTCCCGAAAGCCCGACTGGTGGGCCTCTGATCTGCGTTTCTTTAAAAACCGGTTCAACGTGGACAAGGTAGTCTACACCGTTGTCAAGGACTTCAACATGTCCTGGGAGTACTTCAAGCAGGCCGAGATCGACGCGTTTCCCCTGACCATGCCCGACTTCTGGCACGACAAAACGCAAACCCCGGTCTTTGACAAGGGGTATGTGCATCGCATCTGGTTTTTCAACGACACCCAGCAGTCGGCCATGGGCATGTGGCTCAACCAGGATATCGATATCTTCAAGGATGTCCGGGTACGTTACGCCTTTGCCCATGCCATGAACATTCAAAAGGTCATCGACACCGTGCTGCGGGGCGACTACTTTCGCCTGGAGCAGGGATTCGTGGGATACGGCGACTACACCAACCCCGATGTCAAGGCCCGGCGGTTCGACCTTGAAAAGGTCAATGACTACATGACCGGTGCGGGGTGGCAGCGGGGGACGGACGGCATCTGGGAAAAAGAGGGCATGCGGTTTTCCGTGGATGTGACCTACAGCCATGATGGCCACACCCCGCGGCTGGTGGTGTTAAAAGAGGAGGCCCGGAAGGCGGGCATCGAACTCAACCTGCGCCGGCTGGACCCTTCGGCGTCCTACAAGCAGGTGCTGGAGAAAAAGCACGAGGTGGGGTGGGTGGCATGGAGCACGTCCCTGAGGCCCCAGTACTGGGAGCATTTTCATTCGGAAAACGCCCACAAGCCCCAGACCAACAACATCACCAACACCGACGACCCGGAGATGGACCGGCTGATCGAGGCCTACCGCGCCAGCCTGGACGCGGAGGAACGAAAGGTTTTATCCCGGCAGATTCAGGCGAAAATTCACGAGATCGGCGCCTTTGTGCCCACCTTCATGGTGCCCTATGTGCGCCAGGCCTGCTGGCGATGGTGGCGACTGCCCGACCCGCCGGGCACCCGGCACACCGATGACCTGTTCGAACCCTTTTCCAGCGGCACCGGCGGCCTGTTCTGGTTTGACCGGAAACTGTACGACGAGACTCAGGCGGCCATGAAAGCCGGCACCGCCTTTGACCCGGTGACCATCGAGGACAGAACATTTTATCGGCAATAACCAGATTAGGGAAGGTCACCTTTTGAACGCCGAAACCCTGCTTACCGTGGAAAACCTGTCGGTCTCCTTTGAAACCGAGGCGGGACGGGTGCGGGCCGTGGACCGCCTCTCTTTTGAGGTGCGGCACGGCGAGGTGCTGGGCCTGGTGGGCGAATCCGGGTGCGGCAAAAGCGTGACCGCCCTGTCAATCATGCGGCTGCTGCCAAAACCCTCGGGCCGCATCGACAGCGGCCGGGTCCTGTTCGGCGGGACGGACCTTGCGGCCCTGCCGCCGGAAGCCATGCGTTCCATCCGGGGCCGGCGCATTGCCATGATTTTCCAGGAACCCATGACCGCGTTAAACCCGGTGCACACCATCGGCCGCCAGCTGGATGAGGCCTATGGCCTTCACCATCCTGAAATGGACCGGCCGGCGGTCACGGCCGCCTCCCTGGCCATGCTCAAAGAGGTGGGGATTCCCGATCCGGCCCAGCGCATGGGCCAGTATCCGCACCAGATATCCGGCGGCATGCGCCAGCGGGTCATGATCGCCATGGCCCTGGCCTGCGGTCCGGACCTGCTCATCGCCGACGAACCCACCACGGCCCTGGACGTGACCATTCAGGCCCAGATCCTGGAACTGATCACCACCATGCAGCAGCAGAACGATATGTCCGTCATGCTCATCACCCACGACCTGGGCGTGATTGCCGAAACCTGCCAGCGGGTCTGCGTGATGTATGCCGGCACCCTGGTGGAGAGCGCAAATGTGGCCACCCTGTTTGACCGGCCGGCCCACCCCTACACTCAGGGGCTACTGGATTCCATCGTGCGGCTGGGAAACAGGCGGAAAACAAAGCTTCCCACCATTGCCGGCATGGTGCCCTCCCTGGCCGAACTGCCGCCGGGATGCCGGTTTCAGAACCGGTGCCCCAAAGTGATGGATATCTGCAGAAATGTCGCGCCGACCCTGGTATCCGTGGGACCGGAGCACATGGCAAGCTGCCACGCGGTTCAGGAAGCGTTGCCATGAGGTCTCCGGCATGTAAAATCGATTACAATTTCGATCCCGATAGCGATCCCGATCCCGATTTGGATAGAAGGTGATATGGCAACTTCCGGTCCCAACCTGCTTGAAGTCGAACGCCTGAAAAAATATTTTCCCGTGCGGGGCGGCGTGTTTCTGCGGCCCGTGGCCCAGGTGCATGCCGTGGACGACATCTCCTTTGCCATTCGACCCGGAGAGACCCTGGGCCTGGTGGGAGAGTCGGGCTGCGGCAAGACCACGGTGGGCCGCTGCGTGGCCCGGCTTTACGAGCCCACGGCCGGCGCCATCCGGTTTGACAACACCGACCTGGCCGGAGTCCGGGGCGCGGCCCTGCGGCGGCTGCGGCGTCATATTCAGATGGTGTTCCAGGACCCGTTCGAGTCCTTGAATCCCCGCCACACCGTGGGCACCATGCTTGAAGAACCTTTTAAGATTCACCGCATCGGCACCGCCGTCGAACGCCGGCAGTCAGTACAATCACTTTTAGACCGGGTGGGACTTTCCGCAAACGCGGCCGACCGGTTTCCCCACGAGTTCAGCGGGGGCCAGCGCCAGCGCATCGGCATTGCCCGGGCCATTGCCTTAAACCCGCGTATGATCATCTGCGACGAGCCGGTGTCGGCGTTGGATGTCTCCATTCAGTCCCAGATTTTAAACCTCCTGCTCGACCTTCAGCAGGAATCCGGGTTTACCTGCCTGTTTATCGCCCACGACCTGGCCGTGGTGCGCCACGTTTCTGACCGCATCGCCGTGATGTACCTGGGAAAAATCGTGGAAATCACCGACGCCGACACCATCTATGCCACGCCCCTGCATCCCTACACCAGTGCCCTTCTCTCCGCCATTCCCATTGCCGATCCCACCGCAAAGCGGCAAAAACAGGTGCTTTACGGAGACGTGCCCTCCCCGTCAGCGCCGCCGCCGGGCTGCCGGTTTCACACCCGGTGTCCCCATGCCGCCGACATCTGCAAAACCTCCGAGCCCTCGCTGGTACCGGCCGCCTTTTCCCCGGCACCGGATCACCAGGTGGCCTGCCACCGGGCCGAGGAGCTCAAAAATCTATTGATATAAAATGGTGGTCTTGTTATAACCTATGGCAATAAAAGCATCTTCTTATGGATATCAAATGGCTCTACAAACCCTTAAAAATCAAACAGTATGGACGCCGGAGCATGTTGTGGACTCCAGCATTGAAAAGAAAATTGTATATTCAAGCCAATTGGGGGCTCTCTATAATGACGATATAATCAAGGTAATTCCCTATGTACACAGTGAATCGGTTGATACAATCTTTGCAGATCCCCCCTTTAACCTGTCTAAAATTTACGGCAATAACGTCAATGACAATCTTACAGAAAAAGAATATCTCTCATGGTGCAAGACGTGGCTGGACCAATGTATCCGTGTGCTGAAACCGGGCGGAGCTATTTTTATCTATAACCTCCCAAAATGGAACATCATTCTAGGTAATCACCTAAGTGAAGCTGGCATGACCTTCCGACATTGGATAGCCGTCGACATCAAGCTATCTCTCCCTATCCCTGGACGCCTATACCCTTCTCATTACAGTATGTTATATTATACAAAAGGGAAGCCAAAAACATTTAGAAGGGTACGGACACCCATAGAGGTTTGCCGACATTGCGGGAAGGAAATTAAAGATTACGGTGGACACCGAAGAGCAATGAACCCCAACGGGGTAAACCTTACTGATGTTTGGCATGACATCACACCTGTAAGGCATTGGAAATTTAAAAGCCGGAGGAGGTCTGCCAATCAACTGTCCACCAAACTACTTGAACGAGTCATCCAGTTGTCCACTCAAGAATATGATATAGTCCTTGATCCCTTTGGGGGCAGCGGCACCACCTATGACGTCTGCGAAAGGCTGCAACGACACTGGATCGGGATAGAAATTGAGAGCTGTGACGTTATTATTGAGCGTTTACAGACCGAAGATCTCAGTCCCCACAAATCCGGTGACTATGTGGAGATTTGAGCTCAGGAGAAAACTTGGATCCGCATAAAATCCCCGACGTACTTGCACAAGACTTCTTTGGAAAACTATTCTCTACCAAATATCAACTCATACCTAACTTAAATGACCTCTACGAATTAGAACTTGCCTTCTACGAACAACAGGTGTTGTCTGACGAAGAGCTTCTTAGAAACAGCGCCTATTTTGCGCGTGTGTGTAACAATTTCACACGACACTTTCTCATATGCACCGGCGATTCACTGAAGTTAGCTGATCATTCTTCATCTAGGCTCAAATCCTTTTTCGAGAGGAATCTCTTCAGAACCGGCTACAGCACCCATGGTCTTTTTCCTTATCGCGGAAAATTTCATCCCCAGATGATAAAGGGGTTAATAAATATTATGGGACTGAAACCTGGAGATACGGTCTTGGACCCTATGATGGGTTCAGGCACGGTCTTGGTTGAGGCCTCTTTGATGGGGATAAATTCAATCGGCATTGATGCAAGCCCTTTTTGCAGGTTTATGGCTCAAACAAAAATAGATGCTCTAACAGTCCCTTTGAGTCGAGCCCAGAAAACTCTGAATAATTACAAAGAAGTGTTTAATTATTTTTCGGAACGTGTAGGAAAACCTGTGGCAGGAATCAGAGCCTGTAAAAGAAAATCACAAAAAAATGTGATGTCTGTCATGGAGCCTGTCGCAGAATATGTGATCAAGGAAGATCGTAGTCGTCTCACAAAACAGCAAAAAGAGACTTCAGACACATACAATTTCCTCTTATTGGCCTACTTAGACAGTGTGGGGTATTCTGAAAGAAGTAGCCGAAGGTCTCCCATTGAACAGTTCAAAGCGATATTGGAAAGATACCTATTTGTTGTCGAAAAAATTCAGAAGGGCTTAATCGACACGGGGTTGGAGCTGTCGGCAACAACGGCAATGGAGGGAGATGCAAGAGACCTACCACTTGATAACAAAACTGTCGATGGTATCATTTTTTCACCCCCTTATAGCTTTGCCATTGATTATCTGGGAAATGACGCCTTTCATCTCAACTACCTAGGCGTAGAAATGGACAACCTCAGGAATTCGATGATTGGTTTGAGGGGGAAAAAACTTTCAGAAAAATTTGAACTCTACCGAGAAGATATGGAACAAGTCCTTTCAGAATGTTCCCGAGTTTTACGTCCGGCAAGACTATGCACCATTATTGTTGGGACCAACAACAATCAACTCGGAAAAGCATTGGGGGTGGACCCGAACAAAGTCCAAGGAATACATGAAATACTGGTACAGATAGGCAAAAAATATGGTTTCCGACTTATCAAAATGATGAGCCGCCCTATTATAGGAATTTCAAATACTATGCGGCTCGAATATATTGCGATACTACAACGGAGTTAAATAATGGCTCGGCCATCAGTACCTTTTGGAATTCTTTCAACATCCTTGCTGACCCCATCATGCTCAATGGCTATAATGGCAAGCAGCCCCTCATCAACTTGCAATGATTTCCATAGAGGGAAATAGGGTGACAATTCAAGGAAGTTCCCTATACGATCGGTCAAGTAATTGTACATCTTCCGGGTCGGTAATATTAAAACACCACCAATCAGTATGTCCTTAAGAATACCCAAAGCCATTTTATTAACAGCGCGATGACTGGAAGAAATATTCCCCGTTTCCCATTCCACACAAAAAAGACGTCCGTTAACTTCAATGGTGGCATCCATGGGACCTGGTCTTCGAACTGTTGCAACATCAACCGGTGTTTCCAGTCTCCATCCTGAAGACTGAAGCTTTTTCATGCAAGCTTCCTTTATAGGCTTTACGCCATTACCCTGCCCTCTTTTTTTCCCGGACTCATCATAGAGAGTAAATGAGCCTGACCCTGGAGGCCATTCGATTGAGTGGATTGCATTCAGAATGTCCCTGTGAATATTTTGCCACTCCTTAGATTGAGGGAATCCCCCCGCGTTTATAATCAGTTCTGTCTCAATAATTTTCATATCTAATTATTCTAACGATCTTTTTCTATAAGTTTTATAAGCTCGGAGGGTTTCACCTGAAGTGTTTCAGCTAACCGAAAGATCGTTTTCAGAGATGGGCTTTTTTTACCACGTTCGAGCAAACTTATGTATGTCCGATGATATCCGCTTTCCAGGCCAAGCTCTTCCTGAGAAAAACCTTTCCGCTTTCGAATTTGCTTTAAAGCATTACCGAACAGTTCTTCGATGGAATATTCTGATGATTTTTTTAGAGGCTCTTTTTTCATTAGGTGTATTGTGAAGACATGAAGACCATAAGTCTACAGACTATAGTATTCATTGGTGTTGTTCATAAAATTCGCTGCAACAACTTTTCACCGCTGGATTACCTCTTTACCCGACACGATAAAAAACCCAAAAAAACCATAAAAGCATGCACCATGAGGCATAATGGTAATCACACCCATGCTGTCGACCGTAAATGCTTTTTTCAAAAAAGGCGGTTGAAAATATGATTTTGATACTTTGTGTTATTCTCTGAAAGGCCACCTGAAAATATTTTAAAAAAGAATCAATCCGTATATTTCCCGCTTGACACAAGGCCTGCTCCATTGGTGTAATACAATATCTTTTATATTCCTCTTTTCTACAGGAGCCTTGCCATGAAAAAACTGATTCTCTGCCTGCTGGTGCTGGTCATGACCACGGCCTGTGTTGCCTACAAGCAACAGGAAGTCCCGTTTCAGCCCCCTGCGGCGTTTTCCAACATGCAGACCGTCAACAACATGGAGCTGGCCGCCATGGCCTACGCCGATGAAAAAAAGGCGGGCCAGGCCTTTGGGTTCAACATTCTCAAGGCCGGGCTTTTGCCGGTGCAGATCGTGGTGGACAATAAAAGCACGGCCGCCTTCCAGTTTAATCCGGGCCAGACCTTTCTGGTGGATGCCAACGGCAACTACTGGAACCTCCTGGACCAGGCAACGGCCTATGACCGGCTGGAGAAGAGCTCGGAATATGCCCGCATCGCCAAGCAGGCGGGCAAGCGGTCGGTGCTGGGCGCGGCCGGCGGCGCTGTGGTGGGAGCCGCCATCGGCATTCTGACGGGGAATAACGTGGGCGAAGCCATCGGAAAAGGCGCGGCCATCGGCGCGGCCGGCGGCACCATCTTCGGCGCGGCCGAAGAGATGGACAGCAGCGACGCCGAGCAGGCCATCAGAAGAGACCTTATGAACCGGCAGATGGAAAACAAGATCATCACCCCCGGCACCCTGGCCAGGGGATTTCTCTTCTTCCCGGCCGAGGCCGCATCCGCCGGCCAGCTGCGGCTTCAGGTCATCGACGTGGAAACCAAGGCATCCCAGAACCTGTTTTTTGATTTGTGATCAGCGGGGCAAATAAGGTGGCATGACGAACAGGCAGGGAGTGCCGTACCCGGGAGAATGCACCTGAGAGCGCTGCCCCCGGGAGTGCCGCACCCCAGTGCGGCTGATACAAGGACCAGACCGCCCATCAAAAAAACTTCCATGTGAAGAACCCTGTCCTGATGCTACTTCAGCTCGCGGCTGGACAGGCCCAGAATATGGCGGGCGATAATCAGGTGCTGAATCTGGCCCGTGCCTTCAAAAATATCCATGATCTTGACGTCGCGCATCCATTTTTCCGCCAGCTCCTGCGTGGAAATTCCCAGGGGACCCAATAGCTCGCAACTCTCCTGGGCGATGAGCGTGGCCCAACGGCCGGCCTTGGCTTTGGCCATGGAAGCCTCCAGGTTGTTGGGCTGGCCGTTATCCGCCATCCAGGCAGACCTGTAAGTGAGCTGACGCATGGCTTCCAGGTGGGCCTCCATTCGGTAGAACGCTTTCTGCATCCCGCTGACGGCATTGGGCCCCCCGTGGTAATCCAGGACGATGCCGTTTTGTTCCATCTTTTCCCGGACCAGGTCCAGTGCCGCGCCGGCCAGCCCGGTGGCCATGGCCGCCACCATGGGCCGCGTCATGTCAAAGGTTTTCATGACGCCTTTAAAGCCCTCTGTGGTCTGCTCGATTTTCGCGCTGCCAAGAAGGTTTTCTTTGGGGATACGGCAGTTGTTCAGCACAAAGGTCCCGGTGTCCGAGGCCCGAAGCCCGCACTTGTTTTCCAGGCGGGTCATGGTCAGGCCGGGCGTCTGCTTTTCCACCATAAAAGGCTTGATGCCGGATTTGCCCGCGCTTTTGTCCAGCGTGGCCCACACAATCACCGCGTCGCAACGGTCGGCGCAGGTCACAAAAATCTTTTCACCGTTTAATACCCAAGAGTCGCCGTCAAGCTGGGCAGTGGTACTGATGGCACCGGCGTCGGACCCGGCTTCCGGCTCGGTGTTGGCAAAGGCGATCCACAGGCGGCCGAACTTTTCCACCTGGTCATCCGTGCCCACGGCAACCAGGGCGGCATTGCCCACCCCGGCGTTGGGAAAAGACATCAACATGCCGCAATCACCCCAGCTCATGGCCTCCACGGAAAGGATCTGGGCCAGGTTGGTACCGATGGGGTCTTTTGTATCACCGGGCGGGCGCTCTTTGCCCTGTTTCTTCTTTGACCGGGAAAAAAGCGGGGCTCCCCGAAAGGCGTCAAGCTCTTTGGGATAAACATGCTCAAGCAGGTCATACTTTCTGGATATGGGCCGCAGGACCTGCCGGGCCACCGTCTTTACGCCCTGCTGAAGCCTGGTCATGGATTCTGAAAACTCGAGGTTGAGCATTACCGTCATCCCCTGCCCTTAATATTTCATTGGATATCCGGGGTTACTGAACAACGACATCCTCTTTGAGTTTTCTGGAAAGAATATCCGCCGCCTCTTCCACCATCTCCAGGAGGATATCCCGGGCCGGCTTGATCTCTTTGATCAGCCCCGAGATCTGGCCGGCAAAGCCCGCCACATACTCATCTTTTCCCGCCTGGACAAAGCCCCGGATCAGGGCCGAGGCCAGGACCACCTGGACCGGAAACGGCAGGGCAGGCAGGCCGGACCCGTCCCAGATTTCATGAAACTTGCAGGTGTTCACCCGGGAGGTCTTTCCCGTGTACAGGGTGCTGACACGGGTGCCCTCGTCGGTGGACTCCAGAATGCGCTGTTTGCAAAGTTCCATGGCCCCGCCCTCTCTGGACGCAAGAAACCGGGTTCCCACCCAGACGCCGATACAGCCCATGGCCAGGGAGGCAGCCAGGCCCCGGCCGTCGCCGATGCCGCCGGCGGCGATCACCGGCACCGGCGCCGCCGCGTCGATGGCCTGGGGCAGCAGGGCCATGGTGCCCACCCGGCCGGTGTGGCCCCCGCCTTCATGGCCCTGGGCCACAACAAAATCCACCCCGGAAGCAGCCACCCGCCCGGCGTTTTTCGCGTTGCCCACCACGCCCAGCACCTTCATGCCAACGGCGTGGGCGTCCTTGACCATGAAGCCGGGATCGCCCAGGCCCGCACAGAAAAGCGGCACCCGCTCCTCAATGCATATCTTGATGGCCTCGTCGGCATGCATGGTCACCGTGTCTGAGCGGACCGTCAGGTCCGACTCCGGCAGGCCCAGGGACTCCCTGACCTTCTCATACCACTCCACATAGGGGCCGGGAAGGGACTGGAGAATACGGGCCAGCGGAACCTCGCCGGTCATGCCCGCACCGTCCGGCAGGTTCTTGGGCAGCAGCAGGTCCACGCCAAAGGGCTTGTCCGTAAGGGACTTGATCTCCCGAATGGCACTTTGCAGCTCTTCCAAATTGAACCCGGCTCCGCCCAGCACGCCCAGGCCCCCGGCCTCGGAAACCGCCACCACCAGTTCCACCGGGGCGCCGTTGGGCTCGCCGATCAAAGTGGGCCCCATACCCGCACTGAGAATGGGATATTCAATACCAAGAAGGTCGCACAGCCTGGTTCGCAGCACCCGTTTGCTCATTGTTTTCTCCCGTCCGATCTGTTTTGATTTTGTTTAAAGTCATTGCGAGAAGCAACGCGACGAAGCAATCCCCTTCACACTTGAAAGTTTAAGATTGCTTCGCCTTCGGCTCGCAATGACGGGGGAGGAAAATTCGCCTCTGGCTCGCAATGACGGGGGAGGAAAATTCGCCTCTGGCTCGCAATGACATTTTAAAATAAACGTGCTTTTGAAATAAAATTAAAACCCTTTTTATCCAAATCTATCGGGATCGGGATCGGCGTCGACTTCGATAGCGATTTCGAACCCGATGACAAAAAATGGAGATTCCCTGTTGTATAATTATAGTCCGGTTTAGTCCCGCCGGTACATACCCACCACGCAGCAGCCTCCCAGGCCGATGTTGTGCTGCAACGCCACCTTGGCGCCCTCCACCTGGCGGACCCCGCTCTGGCCCCGAAGCTGCCAGGTGAGTTCAGCACACTGGGCAAGACCCGTTGCGCCCAGGGGATGGCCCTTGGACAGCAGCCCGCCCGACGGGTTGGTCACATATTTACCACCGTAAGTGTTGTCCCCGTCTTCGATGAATTTTTCCGCCGTGCCCTCCGGTGTCAGGCCCAGGGCTTCATAAGTGATCAGCTCATTGGCCGTGAAGCAGTCGTGCAGTTCCACCACGTCCAGGTCCTCAGGCCCCAGCCCGGCCTGCTCGTAAACATCGTTGGCCGCCGCCTTGCTCATCTCGTAACCGCAGATGTTCATGGCGCTTCTGGCTTCAAATGTACTGGTAAAATCGGTATTCATGGACTGGCCGGCAATATAGACCGGGTTGCTGATATTGTGTTTTTTGGCAAACTCGTCGGAGCACAGGATGGCGGCGGCGGCCCCGCAGGTGGGCGGGCAGCACTGATACCGGGTCAGGGGACCGAAGATATGGGGCGAGGACATGACCTCGTCCAGCGACAACAGATCACGGAACACGGCCCGTTCATTGTGCTGGGCGTGTTTTCTGGCCTTGACCGATATCTTGCCAAAGACCTCATCCGATATACCGTATTTCTGCTGATATTCGACACCGGCCCCGCCAAAAAGCATGGCCGCCGGCGGTGCACCGGGCTTGGGCTCCTGGAACTCAAACAGCTTGATAAAAAAAGTCTGCATGGGAATGGGCCGGTCATTGAACACCACGCCCAGAGCGCCGGGCGTCATCTGTTCAAACCCCAGGGCCATGGCGCACTCCACCACGCCGGTGGCAACGGCCTGGCGGGCCAGGAAAAGGGCGTTGGAGCCGGTGGAGCAGTTGTTGTTGACATTAAACACCGGAATGCCGGTCATGCCGATATCATACAGCGCCATCTGGCCGGCGCAGCTGTCGGCATAAACCCACCCGGTATAGGCGTGCTGAATGTCGTTATACCCCACACCCGCGTCCTTTAAAGCATCGCCGGCCGCCTGCTTGGCCATGTCCGTATAAGGAATTTTAGCCTTGGGCGTGCTAAAGGGGGTCATGCCTACGCCGATCACGTTTACTTTTCTCATACAGTGCGCTCCATTTTTTTTGGTTGTTATAAATGATGGCTTCGTAAAAAGCCCAATCTCTGCGTTGCGCTGCATCCCTCGTCACTGCGGCGTACGACCAGTACGCCTCATTCCTCGGGATTTGCGACGCCTTGACCTTGAACTTTTTACGAAGCCATCCACGACTTTTACGAGACCATCATAAACGGCCCCCACTTAAGTTTAGCCGTATTCGCCGGGAATCTCAGCACCTCTTACTCTTAACCAGACACCGCCGAGGCCCGTTTGGCCTCGATACTCTCCAGCAGGGCCTCCAGCCGCACATAAACATTTTCCTGGCTGAACTTGCGCACATCCGCGTGGTCCACGTCGATCATCACACACGGAATATCGTATTGTTCCCTGACGCGGCGCTGCTCATCCATCTGCATGACGGAAAACACCTTGCAGCTGCGGTTGCTGGCAAACACCACGCCGTCGATGCCCAGCTTCTCGATCACCGGGCCCATGGACGAAAGCCGCAGGTCCATACCCATGGGGCAGACCGAATGGTTCTGAACCCGTGCCAGATACCACAACGGATCATCATTTTCGTCAAAAGAAAGCAGGTCGTAGCTTCCCTCAACGGCCCCGATGCAGGAAGTGTAGGGGGCGGCCACGATGTTGGCCCCCATGCCGGCCAGCCGCGTGGACATTTTTCGAAGCTGGTGCCAGGGCGCGATGTTGTCCCACAGAAGCCGGTATTTTTCGTCCGGCACCGGGAAAATGCCGGCTTTCACGTTGGCCTCGGTCTCGTCGGCCAGGATCTTATAATGGGCCGCCAGTTCCGGGGTTCCCCGGGCAATGAGAAAGGGCGCCATCTGCACAAAGGAATCAAACACCGTAATACCCGAGGGCCGGTGTTCGGCGCAGGCCATAAACCGTTTCCAGTCCATGGAGGCCGAGGCCGTGTGCGCCGCCGCCTCGTAAAACCGGTCCCGGTCAAAGGTCTGGCCGGAGAGCCGCTCCACTGTCTGGATCAGGTCGCCGAACTGGGTCAGAATATAGTCCCGGTCCTTTTCCTGCTGGGGCCCGTAGCAGAACGGCACGTCCAGGATGAAATGGGGAATGTCCATGTCGCGCCGGTGCACGTCAAACCACTTGACCAGCAGCGAACAGTTGTTGGTGTTTGAAATCAGCAGGTGGGGCCGGGGCAGGCCCATGGTGGGGGATTCCTTGCAGCCGTCGGAAAAACAGCCGATGTCAATGCGGGCGTAAGAACAGAGGTCCATGGAATATCCCAGGGATTCGGCCTTCAGGCACTGGGCCGCGCCCACGCCCTTGGCCGCGCACACGGCCGCGTGGCTTTCCGGCGCGCAGAACACCACGTTGTCAAATCCCGCAAAAATCTCGGCCGGAACAATGATGGCCCCCCACACCACAAAAGCGCCGGCAGCAGCCCGTGTGTGGATGTCTGTATAGGTTTTTACCAGCAGTTCGGTCAGATGCTTCCCGGCCCTGGTTTTTTCATTTATCTCCATTGCGCCCTCCCCCGTCGATCACCTCTTTAAACGCCTCCAGCCGGGTCCTGAAGGTCTCCATGCCGACGTTGTCGTCCATGGATATCTCCACGGCCAGCACGGCCACGCCCTGGTCCCTGAGCCGCTTTTCAAGATACGGAAAATCAAAGTACTCATACTCGCAGAACTTTTCACCCACAAAGACAAAGCCTTTCGCGCCGGCCTGCCGGACCCTGTCGATGATTGCATCCACTCTTCGGTCGGATGAAAACAGCAGCGTGGGGCAGGGGAAATGGGACTTGTAAAACTTTACATAATAGTCCGCCGCGTCGGCCCACGTTTCAGGCGCATGGGCGTAAGAACGGTGCATGAACGCCAGGTCATTGCCCGCCACCACAAAACCGGCCTGGTCCATCATTTCACAAAAAGCAGACGGCGACGGAAGAATCCCGCTGACCACCACCCGAACAGATTCATCGTCCGTGGCGGGCGGCGACCCGAGCCCGTCCAGCGTCGATGCCAGCAGCGCGATCTGCTCGCTTACCTCAAGAAAGTTGGCGGCCATCAGGGTGCGGCAAAAATCGGCAAACCCCATCCGGCCTTCGGCCACCGCCTGTTCCAGTTGCAGGCACAGGCTTCGCATCCGGCGATACAGAAAAACGCTTTCGGCAAACCGATCTTCGGAAAAGGTTACGCCGTACTGCTTTTCAAGAGAACAAATGAGCGCTTCGATCTCCTGTTTCAGGTAGCCGGAGCTGTCGGCCTGGGCCGGGGATGTCATGGGCACATGCATGCGGAACATGGGCAAAGGCGAAGCCCCGGCCAGTGCCCGTCCCTCCCGCAGGATCTCCGGAAGGTTTCTCAGGGTGTCCCCGGCGTTGTAAAAAAAGAGGCCGTCGATCAGGTCTTTTCCATCCCGGATCACAAACTGGGCCAGACGGCGGGCCACGGAACAGACATAGTTCTGAAGATGCCGGTCCGCGTCCGGAACGCCTGACACGGCATCGGAAAGCCCCCAGAGCACCACCGGGGTCAGGCCCATGCTGTGGATCAGCTCCAGCGGCGGATAGAGCGGCAGGCACCCGATCACCGGCCGGGGGCCGGCTTTCATTCGTGCCATGGCTTGCAGCGGTGTTTCCATAAAAAGTGTTTCCTCTGAACTAATTATCTTCGATCATTATTGTCCAAAACCGGTTTTAATCATGGCAGGACCAATCGCCGGTTGTTTATCCAAATCGAAATCGCTATCGGTATCGGTATCGAATTGGTTTTCACTCTTATTCCCGGTTATCCGGCAGCTTCCACCTCTGCCAGCGCCAGATCCTGGTAGGCGTGAAAGAACCGCTCGCAGAAGTCGTCCCACTGGCCGCAAACGGCAATGGTCTTTTCATCCATGTCAAACAGGTGGGGCGTTTCCAGGATCTCTTCCAGCTCCTTTGCAAAGCCCCGGACCAGGGTTTCATCCGCCCCTTGCAGGATTCGGCCCGCAAACTCGTTCGGCGGATACCAGTTACGGACCTTCTGAAAGTCCATAAAGAGCTGGGTCAAAAGCACGTTGCGCGGCCCCTCCCACAGTTCGTTGACCATGCCGTCACGGAACATGCGGGGAAAGCTGGAAAAATCCTCCATCACGCCGTGGCCGCCAAAGGCGCTGATGCCCAGTCGGGAAAGATCGATGGCATCCCTGGCCACGGTGATTTTCTGCAAAAGGATCAATTGCCGGACGTCAAAGCGGTGTTTTCGAAGCTCCGGCGGTTCATCCGCCTTTGAACTGACCGACAGGCCCCCTCCGTCCAGGCCCACGGAAAGGCCGCCGGGAAGCTCGATAAAGGCTTTATACACCTTGAAGTTGCCGGCAATGGTGCGCCGGACACAGCCGGCGTTCGTGAGGTACTGGGCCGCCATCATGGGAAAATCCTTTAAGGCGATACCAAAAGCGGTCCGGAACTCGCCGTACTTTTCCACTTCCCGCAGGCCCCGGGCCATGCCGCCGGCCGATCCAATGGAAAGGGCCAGGCGGGAGCAGGTCAGCACAATGCCCACCACATTGGCCACGCCCCGGTTCAGCGGCCCCACCGGATAGGCCGCGGCTCCGTTAAAAGTGATCTCGGCCGTGGGCAGCTCCACCGTGCCCATTTTCCACTTGAGGCGGTCAATGGTGAAGCCGTTGCGAATCTCCTTTTCCCTGTTGCCGTCAAGCCACATGGGAATAACAAACAGGGCCACTTCTTCCGAGCCTTTGGGCTTGGCCGTGACCACCGAATAGTCGGCATGGGCCGCGGAGCAGAAGAACTTGGTGCCGTAAAGCCGCCACCGGCCGTCTTCTTCGACCGCCTCCAGCAGGTTGGCCGGCACGTCGGACCCGCCCTGGATTTCGGAGACAAACTGGGCACCGATGGCAAATTCGCCGTTGATGCCGTCCCGGGTGTGCTCAAGAATATGCCGGGTCTCGGGCGTGTCCGCGTATTTTTCCAGCAGGTCCGCCATTCCCCAGGTGCAGATCAACGGGCAGACCAGGCCGGCTTCGGAGTTCTGGCTGAGCAGGTAAAGCTTGATAAACCGGGTCCAGAGGGAGGTTTTGGGGGAAAACCACGCCTCGGCAAACACCTCTTTTTCCATGACCTCGATTTCATAGGGCCGGACAATGCGGTCGATGCGGTTCTTGTGGCCGTCATAGTGCATCATGTAGGGTCGGTTGTCCGGCGTGGCGATTCTCTCGGCCAGGTCCCGCCAGCGAAAGGAGACCTTTTTGGAAAAGGCTGCGGCCTCGGCATCCACCTTTTCCGCCTCGTCCCCGGCAAACACCCTGATCATCTTCTGGACGAAGGGGTCTGCCTGGTAATAATCAACCTTTTTCCGCCACTCCAGGTAGGGATTAAATGTATAGGGATTGTTTCTGTCCGGATACGACATGAGGCACCTCCTTTTTCATCACGCGGGCATTAAAAAAACAGGCAGACTGCAAAATCCACAATCGGTAAAAAACATTATCCTCCCGTGCGGGTGGGAATGTCAAGAAAAAATCCACATCCGGTAAATTCTTTACTCGGTCTTTTGTTCATGCTACGGTACATCCGGTAAAAAAATTCAGAAGAACCCTTTTACGAAAGCGGCCTGCCTTGCCGACCAGAAAAAAACCTGCAAAAAAACCCGCAAAACCGGCCTCCCCAAAAGGACCCGGCCCCAAGGGAATTGCCACCCGCCTGCGGGTGCTTAAGGCGGCACGACAGGTCTTTACCACCGCCTCCTTTCAGGCGGCCGGCATTCGGGCCATTGCCGAAAAGGCGGGCGTGCCCCATCCCCTGGTGATCCATTATTTTAAATCAAAGGAGGCCCTGTTCGAAGAGGTGGCCATGGAGATCCAGAACGAAATCCTGGAGGGCCACCCTGAATTTTTCAGTCGGCTTCAGACCATGGGGGCCGACAAGCGCAAGGCCGTTTACCTGGAAGGCATTCTGCGCCAGGGGCTGCGCCGGCCCGATGCCTACCGGGTGATGCTGCTAAACGCCGTGGAAATGGTCGACCCGGACACACCGCTTCCGGGCGTGGACCGCATGGCCCGGGTGCATGAAAAGGTTTTGTCCCTGGTGGCCGATCATATTCTGGAGCAGGCACCGGCACAGGAGACCGCCATGTTCATGCTTGTGTTCATGCTGGTGGCCGTCCATTTTATCGGGGGCCGGGCCTTTCATCAAAAGACCCTTGGCGTAGATGACAAAGATTATGAAAACTGGGTGAAAAACACCCTGGCCGGGCTTTTTATCCCGGTGCTGGACGTGCTGTCCAAAGGCAAGGCCGCGGTGCCGGCCGAGTATATGGCCCGGTGGCCGGGAACGCCTGTTCACCCGCCGGAGCGCTCCGCTTCAGCGGCCAAAAAACAGCAGGAAGCGCCCCTGCCCAGAGGCGAGATCACGAAAAAAAGAATCCTGTACGCGGCCCGCCGGGTCTTTACCACCCGGCCTTACGACAGCGCCACCATCCGGCAGATCGGCCAGGCAGGCAAATTCGATTTTTCCCGCATTCACCACTTTTTCCCCACCAAGGCCGCGCTCTTTGAAGCCGTGATCCAGGACGCCTTTGAAACGTTTGTCGAGACCATTGAAAGCTGGCAGCAGGGCGTAAAAGGGCTGCCGCCGGAAGAGGTGTTCATCCACTACCTTCAACAGGGCCTTGCCTACTGTTTTGAAAACCGGGAAATGGTGGGCACCCTGGTCATCAACATCGCCCACTACGACAGCCACCGGCATGTGTCCGGGTTTACCCTGATGACCCGGGTCCACTCCAACCTGCTGAAGATGGTGGAGCAGAGCGTGCCGCCCGGCATTCCCGCCGAAGAAGTGAGCAGATGGCTTTATACCATCGTCATGATGGGCTACACCCTTGCCGGAGCCCCTGCCTACCCGGCCCGGATCATGGGCCTTGACCCGGACTCCGGCGCCTACAAAAAAAAGGTCTTTGAGATCCTCTGCTTTGTCTTTCTGCCCTCCCTGAGAAGCCGCCTGTAAAACACAGCCGCAACATTCCCCGAAACATTCCGGCCGGCAAAACCATTGACACACCCGTCCCCCTCCAAATCCGGATCGGGATCGCTATCGGGATCGGGATCGGGATCGGGATCGGGATCGCCACCCCGGGAGCGCCGCACCCCAGTGCGGCAACCACCGCGGCAAGGGTATTTTATACCCACCCATCCGGGTATTTTATACTCACCACCGCATCGTAACTATCCGATTTCCCCCGCGCCATTTTCTTAAATTAAAAATTTAATATTTTAAAAACAATATGTTGTCATAATATACCACATTGTGGTATGCTGTTTGCACTAACACAGGGCAGATGTAAGAACAGCCAAACCAGAAGGAGGTTTATTATGACGAAACTGACATCCACTATAGGTATTCTTTTGCTGGTATTTGCCGTGGCGGTTCCTGTCATGGCATGGGGACCCGGATGGGGTCGCGGTCATATGATGGGATACGGGAACAACGGACCCGGCGATTATTACGGGAACGTGACCCAGGAGCAGCGTGAAAAGCTGGAATCCCTTGACCGCGCATTCTATGATGAGACCCGCGATATTCAGGAAAAGCTCTGGACAAAACAGGGAGACCTGGAAGCGATTCTGAATACCACCGAACCGGATCTTGAAAAGGCAAAGGCCGTGCAGAGTGACATCAGCCGGCTTCGGGCAAGCCTGGACGAAAAAAGGCTGGCCTACCAGGTCGAAGTGCGCAAGATCACGCCCAATCAGCGGGCCTACGGGTATGGCGGCCGGTATAACCACATGGGGCCCTATGGAATGGGCTACACCGCCGGCCATTGCTGGAATTAACACTTAAAACCGCAGGGGGGAACGTTATCCCCCCTGCAATAATAAAAAGGGGGCACTATGAACACCCTGAACAACGAAACAAAGAGACACGAAACAGGTTCGACATGCTGCGGCATATCCCATGATCAGGACCATGCCCATGACGGTACAACGGCCTGCCACTGTAACCTTGACACTGCCCCGGAGAAAAAGCAGGGGGCCATCAAACGATGGCTGAACCGGATGGCAAAAGCCAATCAGAAAGCCTTCGGCTCTTCAGGCCCCAGGTGCGGCTGCGGATAGAAGTGTCCCGGCGCTCTCATCCAAATCGCTATCGCTATCGGGATCGGGATCGGGATCGAAACTCCCGGGAGCGCCGCACCCCAGTGCGGCAACTGCGGCCGGACGGATGGCTTAAAGCTTCTTTCCGGAGATTAACGTCCTGTCAGCCGCAACATCAGTGACTTCAACCCGGCCAAACCCCGCGGACATGAGAATATCGCCGATTTCTTTCGTAGAATAACATTTACCTTCCGTTGAATGCATCAGCAGGCATGAATACTCAGCAACGGAAAGAGGTCCTGTCTTAAATTGATTCAGATGGGCATCAAAGACCGCTATAAAACCGCCGGGGGACAGGCTCTTGAAGGAATTGGCGGCCAGCGTGGTTACAGCGTCGATATCCCAGTCGTGAAAGGCATTGGCAAACAGATGGACGTCATAACCAGTGGGAATTTTATCAAACATGTTTCCGGCGACAACGTTGATCCTGGCCGACATGCCCTTTGATTCGATTGACCGTTTTGCAGCAAGGTCCACGGGAGGTATTTCAAGGACGGCGGCCGCCAGACGAGGGTTCCGGTTTGCGATGGAGCAGGCGTATATGCCTGAGCCACCGGCAATGTCCAGAAGCGCGTTGTGCTGACTGACGTCGATTGTCTCGGCGAGTTTTCGGGCAAGAAAAGCGCCTCGGCTGTCCATGGCAGCGGTAAAGGTGTCCGCGAATTCCGGATTTTCCATACTTTTTGTCCAGCTGTCCCCTTTATCTTTACTCGACCAGCCGGCAGGCCTTCCGGTTTTGAGAACCTCATGAAACTCCAGGCATTGAGGGCGGTTCTTAAGAGAACGGTAATAAGGGACCAGGCTGTCCGGGCTGTCGCTGACAAGATATTTCGCAGACAGCTCAGCCAACCCATATCTGTGCGCATTCGTTTCAATCAGTTCCATGGAGAGAAGAAGTGACACCATGACGTCCGCCGGTCGAGGCTGAATTTCCATTTTGTCACAGATCTCATCAAAGGTTTTCGGGCCTTCACTCAGAAAGGTGAAAAAATCGAGGCAGGCCACCGCGCACACCAGCAAATCCGCTGCATAAATTGAATCCCTGTATCTGAGCAGACGATCGGGATCGGTGTTTTGAGAATCCTTTTTCATGTCCCCTGGTCTCTGGTCCAATGTACCGACCGGTGAACCGGCTGGTTGTTTTATCGTCAATTACCGGACTATTTGGCAATTACATGGGTCGTTGTCACTTCTGCCAGCAGCTTGTTCCTGTTTCCAGTCACTCGCGTCCGGATAACCATCACTGTTTTACCCTTGCTCAAAAACCTTGCCTCCGCGGTAATATCGCCGGTTGTCTGGTTACCGACAAGACTTGTATGAATGTTTACAGCAAGAGGAAACCCCTTTCCGTCATCCTCGATTTTTCGCCCCTCAAGTGCAAGCACCGAGGCGGTAACATCAGCCAGCCATATCATCGCACCAGCCTGCACCGTGCCATAGGGATTTAAAACGCCGGGGGTGACCGGCATTCGACTGATAACGCAATCAGCACGCCGCTCCTCAATGGAAAAATCGATATTCCCCGTTCTTCTGGCCGAGTTGATATGGTCCTGCAGGTCACTCATCGCAGACTCCATTGGCAAATAAAATTTTCGTCCACCAGGCGCGGTAGACGCCTGAAACGGCCCACGGACAAAGCGGGTTCACAATCACCCCTGGGGATGGGCCTGCCCTGTGCCCTCATTATGTTTTCTGAAAAACTCGATAAATTCAGCAGGCGAAAATATGGTGACATTCTGCCGAACCGCTTTGGGAAAATGTTTTTTGTTCCCTGTTATTATGCATACCGCCTGCCCGGCAATGGCAACCTCAAGAAAGGGCTCATCATCCGGATCCGGCAGCCTTTTTCCCAGTGGCGCGCCGAAAACCACCTGGCCCGTTTGTTTCAACCAGGCCAGAAAGGTGTTCACATCCTGCATATCAAATTGGAACCTGGGTCTCGCCAGGACATCCTGGTATTCAAGAAATATCCTTGAATCATATTGAACCGTAAGCACGCCGGCCGAAATCAGGCGGATGATCTCGCCGTTTGGCCCATACGGTGTAAGAAGCCCGGAAACCAGCACGTTTGTATCAAGCACGATTTTCATTTTTTCCGCCGGGAGCGAACCGACTTGATTTCATCGTCGATTTCACCTGTGGAAATTTTATCCGTTCCCTTTCGCACGGACTCGTGCTGAATGGCATTAACCGCCTGCGTTGCCCTTGCCTGGCGAAAGGACGACAAAACCAGTTCGAGGTTGTCCTCTGTTACGGATGAAAGAATGGCAATCGGCCTGCCGTTACTGGTAATCACCATATCTTTCTGGTTCGGCAGCTCTTTCCAGATAAGCGAAGACTTGGCTTTGAGATCTCTGACACTTAAAAATTTCATGATATCACCTCCAAATTGAGTCCCAATTGTATATTCAAATGAGACTCAATACAAGAAGATTCTTCGGAACATCCGTGGCCCCCTCCAAATCGGGATCGGGATCGAAACCCCCGGGAGCGCCGCACCCCAGTGCGGCACATGCGGCCGGACTAGACGTCCCAAAAAACCTTCATGCCGGCGGCATCATCATCGGGCGTCCCGACTTCCGAATCGGTGTGAAGGAAGCGGAAAACGAACAGCAATGACCTCGGCTTTAAAGAAGGCGAAATAGTCGTCCGTGCCGAACATATTTCCCGCCTCCACATTAAAGGGAAGGCGAAAGCCTTGAACTTCACGGAAATCAGACAGTTTGCCACCAAAAGGTTGCAGTCGATGCACTTTATCAGGATTCGCATCGCTCCATCGCATGAAATGAACTTCAATTGGCCGGCCCTCGCCGTCAACCGTCACATCTACAGCCTGTGACAGTCCCAGGTGGCTTACCGTGGCGCGAGCGGTGTGATCATCCACCGATTCCCAGGCAACGCCCGGGCCCGGCAGCAGGGCGGCAGGGGTCCAGAAAAAAGCCTCGGCAATATAGCGGCCGAACGCTGACCGCGTGTGGTCCGAATCGCCTCCCATCCGGGCAACGGGCAGCAAGCCGAAAATGCGGAACCGCGTCCACCGGCCGGAATCCGAGCCGGAAACCGGTATGACACCCGGCAAACGAAGCTTCCAGACAAAACCCGATGGAGCGGCAAGAATCTGCTTTGCGTCCATCTGCTGATAGGTTGGGTTTTCTCGAGAACCCAGGCTGAACTGCCCGCCCATATCGATTTCAGCCACTGTCAATAAAGGCGTGCCGGGCGCAATGGCAAAGTTGAAGAATCGCCTTGCCGGCTCGGGCAAATCGGCAACCATCATCGGATCATATAAAGACGGGTTTGCCGGCTGCAAATCGGCCAGCCGCGCCCATTCCGCCTGCTCGGCACGCTCATCCCAGAGGCGAAGCACCAGCAGTCCGAACAGCGCAATGCCCAGCGTTCCGAAAATTAAATACACTAAAATCATAGAAAGCGCATTCCGTCTTCTTTATATTTTTCGGCCGCATTTTGCGCCCGGAACGACCTCTGTTACTGATTGTTCTTTTGTGAACATGTCCTTCCGGTGGAACCAGATGATGAGGGATGCAGCAACGATCAGCAGGTATGTGTCGTAGGGCTGTGCGTCCGGGAATATGGGGTTCATGAGCTGAAAGTGGAAAAATGCCGGCAACAGAATGCTGCCACGGGCGTAATTGAACAGTGCGGTGACAATGACGCTTATCGCCAGGCATCCGGCGAAGAATGCGGTAAATGACCACTCGCTTTGCTGGGTTCCGCTCAGGAGGAAGGCCGGTAGATGCCACAGCCCCCATATTGCACCAAGGATCAGCCCGGCCCAGACTGGCGCGAACTTCCTTTGGAGAAGCGGAAGGGCGATTCCCCGCCAGCCAAATTCTTCGACAGGGCCTTTGATGGCTGCAAAGAACAACGCCACGAACAAGGCCTGCGATGAGGCGAATGGAAACGGATCCGTGAAAAGATTTCCCCGCATTGCGGAACCGGCAACAAAGATGACAGGAATACCGATGATCAGAAAGGCATACCAGGCAGCGCTGCAGCGCCAAAGCAACACCCGTCCCAAAAAGCGCCGCACCCCTGCAAGACCACTGTTCCAGGCAACCACAGCAAACGCGGCAATTGCCGGCGCATACACGGCAAGGTAAAAGAGCGGGTGGTTGCCCGTAAGTTGGCCAAACACCGATACCATTTTTTCCGGAAGAAAAATGTATAAACCAAGAATCCCCCAGGCCAGGCCAAAGGAGATCAGCAAAAATGGTATGAATGAGCCAAACGGAACCCGGTGTGCTGCCCGTACTGTGTTGGTTGAAGACATGTTCTTCCTGTTTTATGGTTGACGATCAAGCCCAGCCGCGCTGCTTTTTGTGGGTAAGACCACCGCACACGCCTGGGAGCGCCGCACCCCAGTGCGGCACCTGCGGCCGGTAGTAAACGTGAGAAAACTTTCATGCCAGCGACATGGGCGTATGACGCTGCCAACACATTCAGCTTGGCCTTCGGATACCCTCGCGCAAACGCTTTTTTCGGCGCGGGCGATTATGTAGGGGCGAACCTGTGTATCTGCCCTATTGATGGGTAAACACGCAGGTTCGCCCCTACAGTATTTGCCCACTTTTTCCGAAAAAGCCATTCTCGCTCGGCGGCGCTGCAATGGGCGGAGTTTACCATTGATGCCCGGCCTGGCAAGTTCCTTTGAGTGCACGTCGGTGTAAGAAAAGGTTTGCTGTTAAGAAAAGTATGATGTCCCCGGAATTCCGCCCGGAATTCCGCTGAATCATACTTGTCGTTTAAATCTGATGTTCAGTGTCGGTTTCTTTTTGAATTTTCTCCCAAGAGTCATCCGGTTCCTCGCCAGGATCAAACCAAAAATCATTTTTCAAATTTCTGTTAACGATAAAATATTCATCTGCATGGAATCTTGTTCTTCTGTTAAGTTCATCAACTACCCCATTATGAACATCAATATATCCACTACAGTCAGAGTGACTTATGAGTATAGTTTGTTTAGGTGATACAGGGAGCGTTATCTCAAGAGTAGTATCCATTAATGCTGGGGCACGATAAAATGGAGGCCTTTTATAGGCCTCTGGGTCATACCATACACACGGGCTGTCGGATGTTATAAATCCTGGGATACTATTAGTGCATAATATCGCCAAGCTTAATTTCATTAGCCTCGGTGTGAGGTTAGATATCATAACCGGTAGCATTTTTTGGAGAGGATTTTCGTATAATTCCTTTACTTGCGAACAATCTAAACTTTTATCGTTTTTGCGGGACGATAATGGAGATATTGAAGCCGCACGCCTCTTTTCCTCAGGGGTGGCAGTTTTGGCCCACTCCATCATGTCTTCCATCATTTTGAATGGGCGTTCCCAGTTTTTTTTCCAGTGCTCTCGATTCGCCTTGGTTCTAGATTGAGCAGCAGAAACAAAAGCACAAACAAAAGTTTGCTCTTCAATAGTTAATTCTATCCTTTTTCGAAGTTTTGTTCTTCTAATTCTTGCAAACTTTGTTTCTAACTGTTGAAGGCCATGCTCAAGGATTAGGTTGCGTTCACCCTTTGCTCCCTTGATTGTATACATGTCTGTTTCATAAAAAATATTTTCCGGTGCCTTACGTTTTACGTCTATCCCGTCAAAGGAAAACATCCAGACATATGGAGTCATTTTTTGGGGACATTCTGGGTCACACCAAGCTTTAAGGTAAGAGCTTGGTATAAAATGTTGTTTCTTATGCTTAGACATTGGATACTGGTCCTACACTGAACAGTGATTATACGTCGTGACGTAAAACGTCCATTCACGGGTGCTTTTTAGTTCTGCTTTATTAATTTCGCCATTTCAACTTCAAGTTTTTCCTTGTTGGCCCCGAAATGCGCTTCTCGATGATGCTTTGGGCAAAGAGCTATTACATTTTCAACAGTATCTTCTCCTTCGTCAGCGAGGGCAATTATATGATGTGCTTCTAAATAATAGTTTTGACCATCAGACATTAAAAATCCTTGTTCCCCACAATACTCACAGCGACCTTTAGCACGCTTAATCACAAAAGACCTGATTTTGGGGTCTCTTGAGTATGAAGGTGACATCCGAGATATTTTCTCTGGCTCAGAAATCCCTGGTGGATAAGCGTTTAGGTCGTTTATTGCGTCCGTAGATGGCAATTGATTTTCTGATGATTTGAGGAGGTCTATAGAATATTTTTTTACAATATTGACCAGCTCTATTTGCCGGTCACCCTTTGCGGTTATGTAAATGCTTGGAGAAGCTCCATTCCGCGTGAGTGATTCGTCAACTGCGACAGCTTCTTTTACGACGCTACCAACTTGATTAACAGAAAGAATATAGGCAGCCAAAGGCTTATGGCCATCATTGTCTGCGGCCAACAATAAAATGTGGGTTGCACCTCGGTCGTTAGCACGTTTTGTTTTTTCAAGCACGACCCCTACAACTTCATCTGCAGTCTGAGCGCGATCTTCTTTGCCTGGAAATGCCATCTGGACAGCGCAATTTCCTGAATTGCCTGGTTTCCAGGCGCATTTTACCCAAACAACAAGTGAAGGACCGGATATAGGTTGGACTGTAATCATTTGCATACCACTAACTTTGCGATCTGAAATGATTTCTCCGATATTTTTTAATACAAATGGAGCTAATTCCTTACGCATTGAAGTTTCACGTGAATTGCTTTCTGGACTTCTTGCATATGGAGTTCTTTTAGTCATACAAAACACTCCAAGTTTTATTGTGCCAGTTCCTGTAACCGAATGCCGCAGGCAGCGCGAACGCAGGTGGCCCCGGCAACTGGTTGCCGGGGTGTAAAACACAAGAGGCGGCTTGTTTCTTCATACAAATTTTTGGGGGCAACCTGACAGGCCTCTTGCCCTTCGGCCACGGGCAACGAGTTGCCCGTGGCACCCCTTTGGTTCGGCCCCGCCGATTATTCTGTTATCCAATAGTTTAATGTAACTCCAAGTATAGCGCCCAGCACTGCAACCAAGACAGCCAACCGGACAATTTGCTTATGCCGTCTCGTATTAATTGTTTCTTGATCATATTGTTCCTGTAAGGTCAGGCACTCACTTACATTGATCGCATACCTGTCTTTGCCTTCATGGGGGCCCACATAATAGCAATATTTCTGACCAAGATTATGCTGGGTCATGTTGAACTCGCCTTCAGAAATACCAAGAATCGCCATCATTTCCTGTTTATAGAAATGCGGATTCAAATTCCCTGATTCATTCGCGTAATTAATCAATGCCCTTAAAAACTGTTTCCGTTTAGTATGCGTATCTTTCATCCTCAATACCGTCTTTCCTAACAGTGATTATACATCGTGAAGTAAAGCGTCCTTCCCCCGTTTTTCTTGGATACTAAAATTTACCTTATTGAAATGTCAACATAAAAACTTGATAAAGATAATGTAAAGGAAGGGGTCGGAAGGGAGAGCAGGGTTTTGCCGCACTGGTGTGCGGCGCTCCCGGGGTGGGGTGCGTCCGGGGTGTGGTGAAAAGATTTATCAAACGAAGGGGGATGGCAGCGCGGGCGCGTTACGCCCGCGCTGCCATCCTTCCTTTTTTTACATGGGCTGCAATGCAGCCGGCAAATTATGCATAGCAGACATTTTCCCGGCCAAATACAAATGACGGGCTCACCACTTCAATGGGGCGTCGCCCTTCGGAGACCAGCCTTCCGTCGGCCAGGGTCATGACGCGGCCGGCATAGGCCGCGCACTCCGCGCTGTGGGTCACCATTACGATGGTGGCGCCGTTTTCATTGAGGCGGCACAGCAGTTTCATCACCTCGCCCGTGTTGCGGGAATCCAGGTTGCCGGTGGGCTCGTCCGCCAGCAGGATCGGCGGATCGTTGACAATGGCCCTGGCCACGGCCACCCGCTCGTTTTCGCCGCCGGATATCTCGGAAGGCAGGCGTTTCCACTTGTTCTCAAGCCCCACCACGGAAAGGGCGGCACGGGCACGGGCCTGCTTCTCCCGCCGGTTCATATCCGTGGTAGTCAACGGCAGCATCACGTTTTCCAGGACCGTCAGATAGGGAATCAGGTGAAACCGCTGGAACACGAAGCCCAGAAACTCCCGCCGAAAATCGGCCTGTTTTTCCTGGGAAAGGCCGTACACATCGATGCCGTCCACCAGATACCGTCCCGCGCTGGGTGTGTTCATGGCGCCCAGCACGGACAGCAGTGTCGATTTTCCGGCGCCGGACTCTCCCATCACACCGACAAATTCTCCGGAATCGATTGTAAAATTCATGTTTGAGACAGCCGCGACCTGTGAATCCCCGCTGCCGTAGATTTTTGAAAGATGCTCAACAATTATATGACGCATACCATCCTCCGTATGTTGAAAAAGGGTTACAGGGAACGCAGGGCCCGGCTGGGATCCATTCTGGCGGCCATAAAAGCGGGATAGGCGCTTGCCGCCAGGCCCACGGCCATGGCCATCAGCAACGCCCCTGCCGCCAGGGTCGGGTTCAGCAGAACCGTGGCCGCCTCTTTTTTCGCTAACAGCAGAAAGCCCAGCCGGGTTGCGCCGTATCCAAGCAGGTAGCCGAGGAGACCGCCGATTGCCGACAAAACAGCGGCTTCGATAAACGTGATTTCCATCACATCTTTTTTCCGAAACCCGATGGCCCGGAAAATGCCGATCTCCTCCGTGCGCTCGCGAACGCTTCCCATCATGGTCACCAGCACCACCAGCCCGCCGATAAGGACGACAATGCCGGAAATCAGGTAGGAAAACCGTTGAAAATGGCTAAGGGTTTCCATTCGGCCGCGAACGACCTGCTGAATGGCCATGGTTTTGGCGTCCGGCAGTTTTTCGGAGATCTGGGCCACCATCTCTTCAACCGGGCAGGCATTGCACAGGGCCGCCACCTCCACCATGGAGACCACGCCCGGTTTATCCAGAAGCACCTGGGCCGTGCCCATGGTTGTAAATATCAACTGGTCGTCCTGGGACCCGGTGGGCGCCAGAACCCCGGCAACGCTCATGGCCCGGCCTTTTATGGAGACCGGTTCATGAATACCGAGGCCGAAGATCCGGGCGGTTTCGGCGCCCAGCAGCACTTCGTCGGGACCGGGCAGGGCCCCGGAAACCTTCCACCAGGGTTTTAATATTCGGGTGGCGTCAAAATCAATTCCGGCCAGAAGCACATGCCGGTTTTCAATCTCCACGCCGCCCAGCACCACCGGCCCCACGGCGGCGATGCTGGCCGCGTCCTTGATCGTGGCAATACCGGCCAGGTCGGACTCCCGTATCTCCCGGGTTTCAAAAGCCACCCCGCCAAGGGTCATGCCGCCATAGGTCAGGGCCAGGTTGTCGGTTTTCGGCACAATCAAAATATTGGCGCCGTATTTTTCAAGCTGGTGGTTGATGTTGTGGGTCATGGCCGTAACAAAACTGATCAGCCCCACCACCGTGGCCACGGCGATCACCAGGCCCGCCAGGATGAAAAACGACTTGCCCTTGCGTCGCCACAGGTTCTTTACCGCGATATCCTTGAGTGTCATGGCTACCTCCCGCTTTCAAAATTAAAGTATCCGGCACCGGCAAGAATATCCGCGGTGTTTATGACCACCTGGCCGTCCTGCACGATCCGCGCAAGAGGAGCCGGGTTGCACCCGCCCTGGACTTCGTTGATCTTTACCGAGGCAAACCGGCGGCCGCAGTTGCCGCACACCATGTTGTCGCCTTCCTGGTAATATCCCCTGCCCTCGGGCCAGCACACGTCGCATGCGTCAAACGCGGCCCGGATCACGCCGTCGGCGCTTTGCAGGACAAAGTACCGGATGGTTCGGCCGCCTTCCGTGTAATCAAAATGACGGGCCTTGCCGTCGGCAAACTGGGCGGCCGGGTAGGCGACGGCCCGGTCGGCCGCTTCAGCGGGGGCCGGGGCAATGGACAGCGTCTCCTGCCCGCCGCCTTTCACCCGGTAAAAACCGGCGGCCAGCAGAACGATCAGGACCACACAGGCAACAGCAAACAGGAGGGGCTTTTTTTCGTTGCCAGCCAGAACCCGTGCTTTTTTCTCCGAATGGTTGTTGTTTTCCGTTCTATCTTTTATTTTTGCTTTTTTTGAAGTTCCCATCTTATTTATCTCCTTTTTTGTCCCGGCTGGAAAAAGCTTCTGTCAAACCGGGAGAATTCGAGTCTTTTACCGGCTTGCAAATACAGGAATCCCTGTTTTGAGCCAGGCCTGTTCAGGCGGTGAAGAAAAATCCTCTGCCGCCGGTACCGGCGTTATGATGACGTGCTATCGAAGGGGAAAAACGAAAAAAATCAAAAAAGAAGCGCGGCGTGCTGTAAATAGAGGGGAGGTGCTTTATAAAAATGCGGCAAGGCCGCTGTGAGGGGCGCGGGGGTGGTGGCATGGGTCAGGGCATCGGAAAGGGTGCCCGGGGCCTTGCATACGACAAACCGGGTTTCCGGTTGTTCCGCTGAAGGCAGAAAAGACTGGACGGCCAGAAACGGGGCCGCTGAAACAATCTGGCAGGCATCCTCCGGGCCGCCGGCACAGCAGCAGCCCATGGGATCCGGGGCCGTGTGCGATTCTGCCGGACGGGCCGTTGTACAGCAGCAGCCGGCCTGGTCACACTGGACAAAAGGCACGGCCGCGGCGGAAATCGTGACGCCGGTCAGAAGGCACAAAAGCAGTGAGAAAGTTTTAAGTTGCATGGCATATACCACAATGTAGTAGTTGATTAACTATAGGCATGGGCCGGACCAATGTCAAGCAATTTTTACGCAGCGCCTTGCCGGCCGGCGCCGTGGAAAGGCTGGAGTCGAAAAGGAGGGCAGGTTTTTGCCGCACCGGGGTGCGGCGCTTGCGGGGCGTTCCCCTTTGTCATCGCCGGGCTTGACCCGGTGATCCAGAATAAGATAGACCCTGTTCCGCATAAACAAGGAAACCAGCCAATTTTACGCTGGATTACCCGGTCAAGCCGGGTAATGACGACTACGTGGGCCGTCACCCTCGGGCTTGACCCGAGGGTCCAGAATCAAATTGGCCCCATACCGATAAATAAGGAAACAAATCAATTTTACACTGGATTACCCGGTCAAGCCGGGTAATGACGGGTGCGGAAACAGGTCAATTTTACACTGGATTGCCCAATCAAGTTGGGCAATGACGGGAGGCGTACAGGCGAGCCATCAATGGGCGCCGTGGACCGGATGGGGGTGAAAGGGAGTGCAGGGTTTTGCCGCACCGGGGTGCGGCGCTCCCGGGCTTCCCCTTTGTCATCGCCGGGCTTGACCCGGCGATCCAGAATAAGATAGACCCTGTTCCGCATAAACAAGGAAACCTGCCAATTTTACACTGGATTACCCGGTCAAGCCGGGTAATGACGACTACGTGGGCCGTCACCCTCGGGCTTGACCCGAGGGTCCAGAATCAAATTGGCCCCATACCGATAAATAAGGAAACAAATCAATTTTACGCTGGATTGCCCAATCAAGTTGGGCAATGACGGGAAGCGTACAGACAGGCTATTAATGGGTGTCCCAGGCCTACCGCCGGGGGTTGCGCAGCAGGGCTTGCAGTTTGCGCGGTCCCTCGTCGGCGGTGAGGGGTTTGATAACATACCCGGCAATACCAAGGGCTCTGCACTCGGCAATCGCGTTCCGGTCGGAGATGGAGGTGCACATCACAATGGGCACCTTCTTGTCCGCCAGGCGAATGCGCTGCAGGGCCTCGAACCCGGTCATTTCCGGCATGACATAATCCAGAAAAATGATGTCCGGCCGCTCGGTTTCGTTCATTTCCACGGCCTGCCGGCCGTTGGCCGCCTCCAGGGTGTTTTCGTAGCCGATGGCTTTTAAGTATTTCTTGACCACCGACCGGCTGAACGCCGAATCATCCACGATCAGAATTTTTCCGTCCTTTGGAATGCCGCCCGATTCAGCGTCCGCGTTGTCGTCCCTGTTTAAAATATAATTAAAATAAAACCGGCCCGCGTCAATGTGAATAGGAATGGAGATGACCTCGCTGGCATGGGCCAGAAGGGAGTTCAGGTTTTCCGTGTCGGTGATAAAGTAAGGGGGATCAAAGGTGATGCCCAGGTTCTTGTCGGACAGAAACCGGGTGGCGTTGCCGATGATGGTGTTGCCCCACTCGGCCAGGGCCACCTGCATCTCTTCGTTGATCTCTTCGTGCTCATCGATTTCAGACAGCATGTGGTGCCGCAGGCGGTTGCCGATGGTCAATGCGGTTTCAATATATTTATGCAGCAGGATGACGCCGTTGATTTTGCCCCGGGTGGGCGCGGCCACGGCATATCCCTTGAAACGGAACTTCTCCACATCGTCTAAAAACGGGTCACCTGAACTGGCGGAAAGCCCGCACATGGCTTTCAGGTTCCGAATGGTTTCATCAATAAACGGCGCAATGGTCATCAGCTGGAGGTCGGTCAGCATAAGTCTCCCCTATTCTGTTCGGTTGAAGACAAAAGTCTTTTGGATTCCAAATAGTATACTCCGTTTTTCCGCTCTTGAAACAAAAAATTCCGCCGTCCCGGACAGGCAGGCCGGATGCATCTTTAATCTCATAAAGCATTGGCGGGGTTCTCCTGGTATCCATGATTACACCAGGGGCATTTTCATGAGCCGGTAGGTGCCCTGGCCCATGGCCAGGACAGCGCCGTCCGCATCGCTGATCGTGGAGTGGATAAAGCTGATCCGTGTTGTCTTTGACACCACTTCGGCCCGGCAGGTGAAAAACGCTCCCCGGGCCGGGCGGGTGTACTGAATGTCCGCGTGAATGGTGGTGCAGGAGCCGAATTCCGGCTGGCCGGAAATGGCGGCCCAGGCCATGGTGGTGTCCATCAGGGTAAAAAGGACCCCGCCGTGGGGCTGGCCGGCAAAGGGCCAGCACATGGCCGGCGCGGGTTCAAGCCGGGCCGTGACCATGCCGTCCTGCGCCGTTTCAATGCGAATGCCGATGGCCGTGTAAAGCGGGTTGGTGTTTACCTGTTCAATCAGTTTGCCGTCAAATTCCATGAAACCTCCTGGTGCTTATTTTTTGACAGCCGCCAGCGATGCCAGCCGGCTGGTTCCCTCGTCCGTGGTTTTTTGCGTCTCTTCATAATACAGAATATGCAGGGGCGCAAACGCGTAAAGCAGTTCGTTTTCCGCCAGGCAGAAATCACGGGACCGGCGATGGCCCCTGCCGGAAGGAAAATCGATATAGGTTTCAAAAATCAGGACCCCGCCGGGCGCAAGGCCGTCCATGATCCAGGGAAACAGCCGCCGGTTTAAAAACAGAATGTTTGCAATCAGGGAAAAGCGGTTTTCCGGAATCTCGAAAACATCCAGGTCCGCGCACACCGGAAGAAGGTTGGCGTGGGCGCCGGCCATTTGAGCAAGGCCTTTTTCGGCAATGTCCACGGCCACC
This sequence comes from Desulfosudis oleivorans Hxd3, assembly GCF_000018405.1. Classification (NCBI taxonomy): domain Bacteria; kingdom Pseudomonadati; phylum Thermodesulfobacteriota; class Desulfobacteria; order Desulfobacterales; family Desulfosudaceae; genus Desulfosudis; species Desulfosudis oleivorans. Next base: position 1,067,741 of record NC_009943.1, on the reverse strand, counting down.
ACGTCAAACCCCTGTTCGGCGAGAAAAACCGAATTGCGGCCGGTACCGGCCCCGATATCAAGGGCCATGCCGGGTTTTGCCAGCGAATAGAACCGGCGGACGATGTCCGAGGGTTCGGCGGTCCACTCCCGGTCCGTATATTTTTTATTCCACCGGGTACGATCCTCGTGCATGCAGGCCCTCTTTCTCAACGGCGTTGTTCGGTTGTATCTCCTGTGATCCGGCCCTTGAGCAGGACGGGAAAATAGAGGGCCATGTCGGAAAAGATGCGATCAAAATCGGTGGTGTTGACCACGTAGGAAAACACCATGTCGGCCCCGGTCAGCATGGGGTGGGACTTTCCCGCATAGATCAGCAGGTCCGGGCCGCCCTGCTCGGGCGGAGAAAAAAAGCAGGTCGCGGAAGACCATGGGCCGGTGAGCGCCGGCGCCGTGGAAAAGGCAAGGCAGGGGTTTAGAAAATCACCGGTCTGCACCCGCAGGTAGCGCTGCATGCGAGGATGGTATTCAACGGTAAACTCCATCTGGCCTTCTTTAAAAACAGGCGTTGGCCGCGCCTTTCCTTTCCGCATGTCCATCCCACCCGCCGTGCTCTCGGCCCACCACTGGGGACTGGTAAGGGTTCCGGCCCGGGCCGCGGCCTCGGGCCAGCGCACCATGTAAACATCCCGGTTGCCGCCGTCCGCGGCAAAAACCTGTAAAAATCCGTTTTCCAGCATCGGGGTGCCGGCACCCACAACAAAGCCCTGCTGCTGAGGGCTGATCAGCCAGGTCAGGTTCCAGCGGTCCGGTGCATCCCGGGGGTTGTCGATCCAGGCGGCCTTCCAGCCGTCTGCCTCAAAGCCCAGCGCATTGTCAGCGGCCCGGACCACCATCAGAAACACCAGCAGGCGCTTGCCCAGCAAAATACCCGAGGCGGGCCAGTACCAGGTATCGCCACCTTTATCGAAAAAAGCGACAGGCCGGCCCGCTTTTGTTTTCCAGGCAAACTGCATTGAGGCCGCAGTGGGGTCATAACCGGTCTGAACAGCAATGGTGTTTCTCACCAGGGCCGAGGACGACCGGGTCCCGGTGCGGGCCGGGTCGACAAAGCTGTCGCCGAACATCCACAGCACCCGCCCGTCTCCCAGGTCCACGGATGTGGCGCCGTCACCGCCCAGCCACCGGGGGTCTGAATGAAAAATCGCCCCGGCTTCGGGCCAGGGTTCGGCCTGGATGCCCCATGCCGGGGCATCGGCGCAAAAGCCCGCCGAAAAGGGCCCCGACAGAAAAACAAACAGAAAAAAGACAAAGAAAAAATTGCGCGGTTTTGTCACTTTGCGGCTCTCTATAATCCGTTTCGTCCGGAGTGTTCCCGAAGCCATTTGACGGCCCGGCCATTGCCCAGGGCGGCGGCCTTTTCAATATCCCGGCGGCCCGCCTCCCTGTTCCCGGTCTTCAGGTAGGCCATGCCCCGGCCGAACAGGGCGCCCCGCATTTTCGGCTCCACCTTCAGTGTCTGGTTGAAATCGGCAATGGCCTCATGATACCGGTCCTGCTCCATGTAGGCCATGGCCCGCTCAAAATAAGCCAGGTAGGTCGGGTTGCCGGCAATCACGGTGTTTAATGCTTCAATGGCCTCTTTTGTCCTGCCGGTCTGACGCATCTGCACCGCCTTTTCATACAGGCCCCAGGCATCCAGGATGCCCTGGTGGGCGCCGGCGTCCTGGTTTAAGCTGAGCAGGTCGGACTGGAGCTGCTCCATGCGGGCCTGCATCTCCCGCATCTGTTCTACAGACTCTTCGTTGATGGTCCGCAGCTTCTCAATATCCGCCATTTTGCCCTGGGTGTTGCGCATGGCATCAATGGACCGGGCAATCTCATCGGGGTCGGCCACGATCCGGGCGGTCATGGCATACTGCTCGCCGTTCCATTGTTCATCCAGAATTTCCAGTTTCACGATGCCGGCGGTAATGGCCGTCACCGTGTCCTTTGCGATCTGAAAATTCTGCACCTCGGTGCGGCTCTCCAGGTAGACCCCGATTTTTTCCAAAAGCAGCCGCTTGACCTCGATCAGGGAAACGGTGCGGCAGGTGAGCTTGCTGTCCGACTCGCCGGCGTTGTATGCGTAGGTTTCAACAAACGTTTGTGACGCGGCCATGCCGGCCGGCGGAAGGCCCGTTACCAGCAGAAAAACAATGATGACCCGCAAAAGCACCATGGTGTGACCTCCTGTGACAGGGACGCATTTTAAAACCATGCGGAATGATCCCCAAACTATATACCAGCAAAAAGCGCGGTGCAAAGAAGGAAATTCGACCGGCGCTTCCATCTTCCTTTTCATCGGCAAATATAATAAGGTAAAACAGCCTTGATCAATAAAAACCGGTTTATCTTTTTCAGGACTCAAATGTTGTCCCTGCTTAAAAAACTGATCCTCATCAGCGGCGTTCTTCTGGTACTTGCGACGGCGACAGCCGGCGGATACTGCTGGTACCTGTCCGGTCATATCGAAGAGCGCTTTGCCGGCAGAAAATGGGACATCCCCTCCACCATCTATTCAGACACCACACCCCTGTTTCCCGGCAAACAGATCGACCTTTTTGCGTTTGAAAAAAAATTAAAGAACCTGGAATACCGGAAAACAACAGGCCGGCCTGAAAAACCAGGAACGTACCGCCTGGTGGACACGGGCGTTGAAATTCATTTCAAGGACCTGCATTTGCCGGGCAATATCCGGGAAGGCTTTCCGGCCCGCCTGGAGATCAAAAACCGCCGCATTCACAATATTCGCCGGATGGACACGGGCGAGGCCCTCCCCCTGGTGGAACTGGAACCGGAAGTGATCATGCAGTTTTTCGGCAAAGAGCGGGAGCTGCGGCGGGTGGTTTCCATTTCCCAGGTGCCCGAGTACCTGGTCCACGCGGTGCTGGCCGCCGAAGATCACCGGTTCTATACCCATTTCGGCGTGGACCCCGCCGGTATTCTCCGGGCCGTGGCCGCCAACATTCAGCATGGCGGCATTCGCCAGGGCGGCTCCACCCTGACCCAGCAGCTGGCCAAGAACTATTTTCTCACGCCGGAGCGGACCTTCAGGCGAAAGCTTCATGAGCTGTTCATCGCCGTGACCCTGGAGATAAAATACAGCAAGGATCAAATTCTTGAGATCTACCTGAACGAAATCTACCTGGGCCAGAAGGGGTCGGCCTCCATCAACGGGGTGGGCCGGGCCGCTGACTTTTATTTCGGCAAACCGGTGGAGGACCTGACCCTGCCCGAATCGGCCATCATCGCCGGCATCATCAAGGGCCCCAACCTTTTTTCGCCCTACACCCACCCGGACAGATGCAGGGACCGGAGAAACCAGGTGTTGGCAGCCATGTTTGAATCCGGCTGGATCACCGAAGACCAGCTGGCCGAAGCAACGGCCCGGCCCATTGAAACCGTGGGGTTTGAAAAGTACCGGCGACAGGCCCCCTATTTTCTGGACTATGTATCCGCCCAGCTGGAAGCCCTTTATCCCCAGACCACGCTTTCCAGCATGGGGTTTTCCATCTACACCACCCTGGACCCCGAGGTCCAGTCCGCGGCGGAAACGGCCCTTGCCAGCGGCCTTGCCCGGCTGGAAGCAGACCTGCCGGCGCTCAGAAGGAATGATCCTGAAAAAAAGCTTCAGGGCGCCGTGGTGGTGATGCAGCCGAGAACCGGCAACATTCTTGCCATGGTGGGGGGCCGGGACTACGCAACCAGCCAGTTCAACCGGATCACCCAGTCCCGCCGCCAGCCCGGAAGCTGTTTCAAGCCCATTGTCACGGCGGCCCTGCTGGACCTGTTCAAACCCTCGGACCTGCTGGCCAACCGGAAGACCACTTACCTGATAAACGGCCGGGACTGGACCCCGGAAAACTTCGGCGAGATTCCGGGGGACACCATTTCGGTGCGGGACATGCTGCGGCTCTCCTGCAACCGGGCCGCCGTGGACATGGTGGTGCGCGGCGGGCCGGACACGGCGGTCAAACAGATCAGCCGGTTCAACTTCTCAACGCCGATGCAGCCCTATCCTTCTATCGCCCTGGGGGCCTTTGAGGTGATCCCATTAGAACTGGCCCGGGCCTATTGCGCCTTTGCCGCCGACGGGGTGTTGCCCTTTCCCCTGTCGGTTCGGGACGTGATTGATGAAAACGACAACCAGCTGGTCCGTCGTCACATGGATATCCAGGCGGTGCTCTCTCCGGCAAAAGCCTTTCTTGTCACCTCCATGCTGGAATCCGTGGTGACCGGCGGAACCGCAAAATCCCTGAAAGAAAGGGGTGTCGATTTTTCCCTGGCCGGCAAAACCGGCACCACCAACGATTACAAAGATGCCTGGTTTGTCGGCTATACCCCCGATTTCCTGGCCCTGGTCTGGGTGGGGTTTGACAACGGGGATTCGATCTTTTCCACCGGGTCCGGGGCGGCCCTGCCCATCTTTGCCGACCTGGTCAACGCCATGCCCGGGTATGTTTCCAACACCCCGTTTACTATTCCGCCAGGTGTGGTAAAAAGAAGGGTATGCGGGGACAGTGGCGAACTGGCGGTCTCCGGCCGGTGCCCGGCGCCCTACGATGAATATTTTCTGGAGGAAAACCAGCCGGTGGCCAAATGCCGGCTCCACGCGGGGTCCGGCGTGTTTAAAAGGATGTTTGATGGATTCAGGGGGCTGTTCGAATAACAGGCGGCGTACTTTTTGCCGGGTGTTTGCCCTGGTTGCGGCAGTGCTCTTTTTTTCGGCCTGCGCCCGGGTTGCCATTATGCCGGAGCCGGAGCCGGACACCGGCCTGCCCGCCCCTGCCCTTACCTCTCCCGGTGATCCTTCGGGCGCGGCACCCGACGCCCGGATGGCGGCGGCCCACAGCCTGACCGTGGAGGGATACCGGCTGTTTGAACAAAAAGATTATGACGGGGCCATCCGGACACTGGAGCGGGCCGTGGGCATCAACCCGGCCGACGGGCCGGCCTATTTTTATCTTGCCGAAGCCTGGCTGCAAAAAGAAAACCTCGCCCTGGCGGCCCGGTTCAACGAACTGGCAACCCTCTATCTTCGAAACAACCCGGCCTGGTCACAACAGGCCGATCATCAGAAAAAACGGATTAAACAGAAAAGCATCGAAACCGGTGCCGGAAGCACCTCCTGACAGGCCTTTTATCGCCCCCGGACCCAAAACAAGGAATATCTCCATGGAAGACCGTATCAGCCGCCTAAAAAAAGTCGTTCAGGAGGCCGTGCCCGGCGTCTGCCCGGAGCGGGCGCTGCTCTGGACCGCATACTTTAAAAACAGGGCCAACCGCCAAAAACCCGTGGCCGTTCAGATTGCCGGGGCGGTAAGCCATGTGCTGAAAAACAAAAGCATTTACATCTACCCGGATGAAATTCTGGCGGGCAACTACACCTCCCGCCGCGTGGGCGGCATTATCTATCCGGAGTCCCACGGCATCAGCGTGCTGATGGAAATCTTCAAATTTCACAAGCGCCGCCTCAACCCCCTGGAGACCACGCCTGCCCACCGCTGGAAGCTGTTCGCCACGATTCCCTTCTGGCTGAACAGAAACATCATCCGCAAGGCGTTTCCCACGATCAGGCAGCAGCTGACCTTTGCCGTGGGCCAGCTCACGGCCAGAGAATACCAGATATATGAAACCGGCGGCATCTCCCACCTGACGCCCAACCATGAAAAGATTCTGGCCATCGGCCTGGAGGGGTTTTTAAAGGAGATCGAGGCCCATGAGCAGGCAGCCACCGCGCCGGAGCAGCGCGATTTTTATCAGGCGGCCCGGATCGCGGCCGGCGGCCTGATCGCCTTTGCCGAACGGTACGCGGACCTGGCCCGAAAAATGGCCAAAAACGAGGCCGACCCCGTCCGAAAGGCCGACCTTGAGCGCATTGCCGATGCCTGCAAAAGGGTTCCCCGCCACGGGGCAAACACCTTTTTCGAGGCGGTCCAGGCCATGCTGCTGACCCATATTTCCCTGTTTCAGGAGAGCCTGGGAGAGAGCCTCTGCGTGGGCCGCATGGACCAGATCCTCTGGCCCTACTATCAGAAAGACCTGTCCGAAGGCCGGCTCACCCGGGACCAGGCAAAGGAGATTCTGGGCGCCTTCTGCGTCAAGCTCAGTGAGACCGTGCCCGCCTACCCGGAGATTCTGGCAAAAACCCTGGGGGGCCTGACCAGCTACCAGGTGGTCACCACCGGCGGCATGGACAAAAACGGGGAGGACGCCACCAACGAACTCAGCTATATCCTGCTGGAGCTGATGGACGAGCTGCGCATGCGCCAGCCCAACTCCCACGTGCGCATTCACAAAAACACGCCAAAGGCCTTTTACGACAAGGTGGTGGAAGTGACCACGGGCAAAGGCAGCGCGCCGGCCCTGTACAATGACGAAACCATCATCGCCACCATGCAGAAGGCGGGCTACACCCTGGCCGACGCCCGCAACTACGTGGCCATCGGGTGCGTGGAGCCCACCTCCCAGGGCAAGACCCTGGGCTCCACCGACGCCGCCATTATCAACATGCCCCTGGCCCTGGAACTGGCCTTGAACGAAGGCCGGCGGTTCGGCGCCCGCAGACGCACCGGCGCCAAAACCATGGCGGTTTTACAAATGCGGACCATGGCGGATGTAACGGACGCTTACCGGACCCAGCTTCGGCACCAGCTTGGCAGGCTCAAAAACGACCTTCAGGCCATTGAAAAGGCCCATGCCGCCTTTCATCCCACCCCCCTGACCAGCATGCTGATCGACGGGTGCCTGGAAAAGGGGAAATGTTCCACTTCAGGGGGCGCGGTTTACAATTTTTCCGGTATTCAGGGAGTGGGGGTCTCCACGGTGGGCGATTCCCTTTATGCCGTTGAAAAAATGGTGTTTGAAGACCGGGCCATGGGCCTGGCCGAACTGGTGGACCACCTGAAAAGCGGGCTTTCCAACGAGGCAGTGCGTACAAGGCTTCGCCGCCTTGAAAAATTCGGCAACGATCATGCCGAAGCAGACCGGTGGACCCGGTTTGTGATGGACGATTATGCCGACGCCATGGCCGAAATGGGCCAAACCACCCGGGGGGGCCGTTACAACGCCGGGCTCTACTCCAACACCACCCACATCCATTTTGCAAACTTTGTGGGGGCCCTGCCCAACGGCCGCCGCCAGGGCGAACCCTTTGCCTCGGGCATCGCCCCGGAAAACGGCATGGACCGGCGGGGCCCCACAGCCCTGGTCAACTCCATGAACCGGCTGGACTTTACCCGCATGGCCAACGGCATCAACTTCAACATCAAGTTCAACGCATTGAATATGAAAGATGATGCCGGCAAAAACGCCCTGGGCAGTATTTTCCGGGTCTATTTTGACCGGGGCGGCATGCAGGTCCAGGCCAACATGCTGGATCCCGAAATGCTGATGGCGGCCAGGGACAACCCCTCCCTGCACCCCCACCTGCTGGTGCGGGTCTCCGGCTACTCGGCCTATTTTAATGATCTTTCCCCCGAGATGAAGGACGAGATCATCGCCCGGAGTTTTGTCGCGGCTTAGCCCGGATATTTTATGAAATATCTTTTGGTCAGGAACTTGGTGGAATGAGGGGGTTGACTGGAATGTTCTCGAATATGCCGGTCGCATCCTTTCGGGTGATGACCGTATCGTAAAGGCCGATGTCCTCACCCTCGTGTTTGTAGATTCCAATGTAACTCAGGCTGGCATCTTCATAGCGCTTGAACTTGTAAATCGCATCATTCATCAGGGCGCTGTTGAACAGCCCCAGGCTGACCAGCAGCTCGAAGTCGGTCACGGTCAGGCCCGTAACCTTCTTGAACAGGCCCGGCTCCAGTTGAGTAATCACGTCCTTCAGGGTCCGCTCGCGAAAGTCCGTCAGGTACATGAAGATGGGAATTCGTGTAGCGAACTTGATGATCTTTTCCTGGATCTGCTTTCTCCGGCTCTTGTATTCCTTTTCCTCCTGGGAAAGTTCCTTCTTCTGTTGTGCGGACAGTTCCTGATCGTTGGCCTCCTTGCGGGCTTTCTTCACGGCTTCCGATTTGTTGATGATGGTTTCGATGTCCTGATTCAGGGTGCGGAACCCTTCAATGCTCATAAGGGCTTCCATGGCTTTTTTATTATCCATCAGGCGATGCAGGGTGTCGTTGTCCACATTCACCAGCAAGGCGCTTTCCCATCGTCGGGCCAGCAGGGTGGCCGTTGTGCCGCTCATGGCCATGTCGAGAATCCCGGCAGCGTCAATCTGTTTCATGGAACTGCCGTCATACGCCAGAACCGGCAGGAAACTGATAAACTCCTCCACCTTTTTTTCCTGGTTCTCTTCGTTGACGTTCAACCGGCAACTGTAATCGGCAATCTGGCGCAAGGCCCGGTCCGGCGCAAAGTCAAAAACATAACATTCCTTCTTGATAATCTGCTCGGAGTTGGGAGACGCGCCGTCCGGGTTGCGCACCGTCCAGGGCGATTGCACCCGGAAAGCCGCCTGAAAATAGGTCTCCGGGACAGATGCGTTGCGCAGCATCAGAATCCCCGTCCACGGCTTGACCGTCACGCCGGTGGTCAGCTTGCCGCAGGAAAGGGTTATCGTTTTGGTGGTCAGGGGATCGTCCATTGCCTCCTGGACCGGGGGCAGGGCCGCCACGCCGATTCCGGCGGCGTTCCCCGCCGCTACGATGACCTTGTAGTCGTGGTAGAACCGGTTCTGCCTTTTGGCCAGCAGATTGCGCATGGCGTGACAGGCCGCCACGCTCGGCAAAAACCAGAAGGAATGCGAAAGCACGCCCAACAGCCGCACATCCGAGAACGGCATCGGCGGCTTCCGCGCGCCGAGTTTCAGGCTGTCGACGCTGGTCGGCAGGAACGCGCCCCGGATCAGGTCAAGCCATTTCTGAACCTCGTTGGCGTACTTGAATTTGGCCTTGTTGCCGATCCCCTCGGCGGAAAAAAAGACATTCAGGTCGAACTCGTTAAACTCTCCCTGCATGGCGATTTCCCGAATCGCGTCCGGAAGCTGGTATGTCAGCAACACCATCCTTGGCAAAGCGACATATGGGTTGCCCGGACCCTTCCAGGCGCTTTTCGCCCGCTGTTCATCGGAATAGGTCCAGTTGAAAATCTGCTCTTCGATGAATTCGCCGGAAGCAATTGCCCGAAACGGCGTGCCGGACAGGTAGAGATAACCGTTCGTGGTGATCGGCATGATGTCGGCTATCTCTTCGTCCCGCTCTTTCAGGAACTCAGCGCCTTGCCCCACACCGAACGCGACCTCTTTCTTGTCCTCGGCCTCAAACAGCTCTTTGGCGGTCTCCCGCCAGGCGCCGTAGTGGTATTCGTCCAGAATAACGCAATCCCAGTTGGTGGTGTGAACCCATTCGTTCTTTGACTTGATGCCGCCCGTATCGGGGTTGCGGCCCAGATAGTCCTGAAACGAACCAAAACAGACCAAAGGCGGTTTTATCTTCGGTTCACCGTCAGTATGCAAATCGTGCGAAGCAACAAACTGCCACCCCGCAAAATCCACGTGGCACTTTAAATCCTCTTCCCAGGCGCTTTGTACCGCCGGTTTGAAAGTGAGCACCAGCACCTTGCGCCAGCCCATCTTTTTTGCCAACTGATAGGCTGCAAAAGTCTTGCCGAAGCGCATCTTGCAGTTCCATAAAAAATGCGGCGGCTTATTCCGGTTGCCCTTATCCTTGCGCCAGCCGGTGAAGTAGGCGGCCGTTTTTTCTACCGCTGCTTCCTGCTCGGGCCGCATGGTAAAATCCAGGGACCGGTTTTCCTCGTTGAGTTGACCGGTGCGCACGGCGATGATAGCCGCCTTGACCTGGGCGACCGTGCAGCAAAACCACTCGCCTTCCGGGTTTTTGACGCCGTTGATCCGCAGCATGCGGTGAACGTCGTTATCGGTAAACACCGTGCCGTCGCCGCGCATGGCGGCTTCTTCCAGAACGATTCGGTAGGGCGGTGCGCCGGGACGCAAGGTCGGATATTGCTGGGCAACGCGTTTCTGTGCGTCCACGGTTGTGTACCCGACCTTGAGCAGACCCGCGTACTGCGGATGGGTATCCTCGTATGCATAAATCGTGGGCCGCGATTCAGGCCGGGGAGGGAAGAAGGCCTTACTCATCGCTCGCCTCGTCGCTATCGGCAGGCATCGGGCGGACAACGGATTCGATAAAGGCGATTTCATCCTTGGTCAGGCCATATCGCTTGTAGAGCTTCTCGTCGGTCCATTCGCAATTCAAAGGGACGTCGGGAACAAATGCATAGACATCCTTCGTGGCATGTTGCGTTGCCTTTCGTAGAGACACAAGGAAACGGACAAAACGCGTCCGCAGATATGCCGCGTATCGCTCGGCCTCCAATTTGTTTTCGAATCGGCCGGCGATCAAATAAGTCTCCGAGCAGGCTTCTCCAGGCTCCGCAATGATGGGTCTGCTCAGAAACATGGTTTCAACCGCAGCACTGGTACCTTGAACACAAGTCATCAGGACCTTCCATTTGTCAATCCATTCCGAGTTCTGTTGGATATCCGAGCGCTTGATCCAAGAGATTTGTCGTGATCCATAGAGCTTGACCGGAATTTTGAAACCCTTGGGCGATTCAGCGCCATGAAAATTTGTGGGAAAACCAAAGGGCTTCCGGCTGGACACTCGTGCATCCAGTGTCGCCTCGGACTTACCTTTGACACGGTAGGCGCGGACCTTGTCCAGAATGGAGACCGCCTCGTTCCGGCGGACCAGAACATCGTAGGCATCCAGGCGCCGCTTCATCGGCGGGCCGAGTGGTTGGCCATCCCACATCGTTTGCACGGAGCAGGGGCCATCGTAGTCGCGCTCCCACAGGAAATAGGAGACACCGCCACGGATCTTTACGCCGGGAAATCCGTCGTAGAGTTTGGGATAGTCGACCAGGTGGGAAATGCGATGATCATGGAGCATCTTGCGGCGAAATTCGTCCAACCCCTTGCCGCCGGCGAACCATCGGGAAGGAATGATCATCGTCAGGTAGCGGGGCTTGAGTTTCATCGCCTGCTCAACAAACAGGTGATAGATCGGTCGGGCACTCTCTCCGTAACCCCCATCGCTCAATTGGTAAGGGGGGTTTCCGATAATAACATCAAATTTCATATTAAAAAGTTCCTCCGGGTTTTCTGTATGGATAAAGGCATAGGCGTGGCTTTCCAAATCACCGTCCCGTTCGTAGTTCTCCTTGCTGGCTCTGCAGTATACGCAACGGCCGTTCTTCCAGATGTGTTCCACCCTCGCAAAATGGATGTTGCCTTCCGGACTGTCGAAAGCTTCGCAAACGGAATAACGGCCGTTGGCCGTTTTAGAGCAATATACGGACCGACGCGAGAGCAAGGCGGTCAGCTCGGTAATGGCGAGCCCGTAAAGCTGGTTTTTGAAGATGTGGTTGATCCGCTTGTGGCGATCAGGGATCTGCTTCTCCAGGCCTTTGTCCAGACGCCTGGCGATCTCCCGCAAAAACACGCCGGACTTGCAGCCGGGATCAAAAAAAGTGGCTTTTTTGTCGGACCAGAGTTTTTCCGGAAGCAGGTCCAGAATCCCGTTGGCCAGTTGCGGGGGCGTGAACACCTCGTCACTGCTCAGGTTGGCAATGCAGGAAAGCACGTCGGGGTTGTAGCCGCTATTGTTGAGCATGGGCGATCTCCAGGAAGTGGATCGGGGGATATTCCCTGATGGGCTCGTTTAAGTCGGCGACATTGCCCTCGTCGCTGAACAGCAGCATTTGATGCTGCTTTTCCACCAGGTACGACAACATGAAATCCCGCCGCTTAAGCATGCTGCCGTTTACCGGCGACCACTCGGAGAAGCGAATCGGCACCCGGGGCTCGTCTTTGGTCTTAAAATCGAGGGCATCGCCCCAGACGATGTTTATCTCAAGAATAAAACGCACCGCTGCCCGGCAATCGTCGTTCGTCTTGTGTTTGAACAACCGCAGATAGACCAGATCAAATATCCCGAAGAGCCGTTGCCGGCAGTGCTCAACATTATCTTTCTGGATATCAACGCCATAGATAGATGAAACGGCAAGAACGGCGTAACGCTCAAAGTCCAGTTGCGACTTGCTGTATCGCTTCTCGACCACCGCCAATTTTCTTTCCAGGATCACGGCCAGAAAGTTCCCGGTGCCGCAAGCCGGTTCAAGAAAACGCGATTCAATCCTTTCCGTTTCCTGCTTCACCAGATCGAGCATGGCGTTGACCTCACGGTTTCCGGTCAACACCTCACCATGATTAGCAACCCGTTTTTTTGATATGACCTGCGATTCCATCGGTTATTTTCTCTTCTCCCGGCCAACGTCTCGGATAACCTGGACAAAAAGCGACAGCTTTTTGGATCAGAGTTAATCCGATTGGTTAGAATGGTATGTCTTCGTTTACCGAATCTTCTGTACAGGCCTCGAAGGAAAAAGAATCGTCCTCAAAGATATTAAGTACCCTACCTGCAATCCTCACAAGCTGATTAAAGGTTATTACCTCTATCCTATGTAGATGAGCGTTGAAGTTGCGCAAAGCTTCTTGATGATTTGGTGAACCATCACGACCAGCAATTATTCTAGCACGTATTTTGAGGGTGTCGCATTCGTCTTTGCTTAGGATTGAATCTCTGCTGCGTTCAATCTCGGAGATGTAACGAATCACCTGCCCAAGGACTGGTGACAACTTAGACGATGTGTAGTAGCTGTCATGGGATTTGTCGCGAAGAAAAAGAGGTTCATCAAATGGGGTCTTAATCTCTATGATCTCTAAATAGTTATCTGATGTTCGGCGAAGCATGAAGTCCAAATTATCATCACGAGTCCAAGTACGCCTGTCAAGAAGTTCGCTATACTCACTGCCGAACATCCATGGATTCTTTGCGAGAAGATCCTGGAATTCACTTTCAGAGGCATGGCCTGATTTCACAAAGCGCTTGAGCTGATCATATGCCTGTTTATGTTTTACAAAACGAGTAGCAACCGCGACATGATCCAAAGTTTGGGGGTCGGCGCACTCGAAGGCTTCAATAAACTTCGGCATATAATCGCCAGCGTCTTTAATACGCGGAATAATAAGCTTAACAAGCTCAACCATGTCAGGGGAAGACAGATTCGGGATCAAATCAATTAATCTTTCGAGTTTTTCGTACTCCTCTGACCGAATAATATGCAAATCACCTGTGGTTACAGAGAGTTTGCCTTCCAGATGTGCACGTAGAAATCGGAACAGCCGTTCTATTTCATTCGGGTTTTGCCCTTCGAGCGAAACAGATTTTTCAGGTTTATAAAACCACCCGGCTTTCTTTCGATTGATACTATCAATTCTTAGCGAGTAGTGATGTATCTCGCCGCTTTCTGGATTCATAATCTCAAAGAGAGTTGCGAGCCTGAACGCTCTCGGGCCTTCTTTGAGAACGGCTTGCTCCGTCTTACCCACATTTGGATTTTTGACAGATTCCCGTATCCGGACCTTTACGTCATCGAGAGTTGAATCTGGAGGTAAACTCATCGTTCCTCCCTGGTCATTCTAACGCTATTCATCGCCAGTGGCGCCAGTGAACTTGCCGCGTCAGCGCCGCCGCCTTTCTCGCCATCTGGTGCATGAAATTGCTATGTGATTGTTCAATTATTTTAGAGCCTTATTAATGTTTTCAATCAAAGTTTTCCAATTTTGTTGTTCGTCTTTGGTTAAATCTTTTGCGTCATGGTTTCTTGTCCAGCGGACATATGATTTTGCTAATCTATACTTAGAGAAATCTTTTACTTCATCTGCAAACAAGTCGATTATTGGCCTTGTTGGTTGTTTTTGTGCAATTTTTGAGGTGTCTTTGCCAAACTCTTCTTTTACAATTAAGATGAGTGTTTCCCGAAGCATATCTTCAATCTCAGGCTTTGAAACTCCATTACAGAAATCTTTTGTTCTGAGTATGTTTTTATTCCCTAAAGCATGTACGAGGTTTTCTTGTTGTGCAGCTTGGTCACCAGCTGCGTCAGAATCTAAAAGTGCAGCGACTTTAAGATGATGTGCATGCAAAATAGTGGCGTAATATACGACCTTCCCTGCGGAGTTGGCAAAAACCAAAGCTATTTTGTCATTTAAGATACATATTTTTGCTTCTTTCAGTAATTCAGAAGTTGCTTCAAGGTACCAATAGTCAGTAATGCCTTCCAAAATCAAATTTCTTTGCTGTGAAAACAAACTATTAGCGAGATCGTAACCGAGTGCTTCCTGGAGCGGCAACAATCCAGCTGGGTCGCTAGAAGAAATTGTTGTGTGGACTATTGTCCCAACTGTTCTGTTTTCAAGTTCAACAACACGAACAATGTCAAGCTCTTCAGGACCCACCAAGAATGGTGAGTGTGTGGTAAAAATAGTTTGGTTTTTTTCTGCAAGCCTCGAAATAGTTTTTCTGAACTCTCTTTGTTTTAGACCATGTAAACTCATTCCTGGCTCATCCAATAACAATATTGCGTTGTCATGTTTATCCATGGCTTCAGAGAAAAACACTACGAAAAAAGATACTAACCACTGAAACCCTTCTGATCTTTGATCTAACTCGATATCGACACCAAGATCATCTTCAACAACGACTTTTAAATATTGCCCATCTGCTGTTATCTTAAGTTTATCTGCTTCTGATCTTTTTAAGTCCGGCAACCATGCTGAACAAATTTCATTCGTTAACCTTACGCTTGCAGCATTTAGTTGATAACTTCTTTTGTCCAGCTTGTCCTTATATTCTTTTAAAGCCTCCTTTTCATTGATTTTCGGGCTTTGAGCATTACCCAAATCTGCTAATTCTTTTGGAGTAAATCCCAACAGTTTCAATAAGCATAAATTTCCATAGTCGTAATACTCGTCGTCAAGGATATTTTGTTCAACTCTTTGCGCCAAATGCCCTAAATGCACTGATGGCTTAACTTTAAAGTAGTTATTGAATAAAATGAATACAGGCGTTCTTTTGTCCAATATTTTTAATACTTCATCGTGTTTTGCGTTATTTTGAATTAATTCAAGCAATTCTGCGTGTCGTGATTCTTCTTTTTCATTTTCTTCTTCTACATACTCATAATTTTCATCTAACCAAGATTTTAATGACTTGGCAGATTCGTCATCTATTATTTTATTATCGCTCCATTCTGACGATATTGCTTTAAATGAATCACTAGGTTTTATAACTTCCTTATCACCTTCCACAGGAACGACTTGCTTATCCATGTGTGTAATCATTCTGGAAAAATTCTTTTTTAAAACTCCAAATGTAATTTTTTCAGGTGCATTTATTAGACTGTGATAGCCTTTATTGTTGAGATTTCTATATAATTTATACTGGCAATTATGAAATGATTCTGGAATTAACTCTTTGTCTTCATCCTCTAATTCAAAATAACCAGTTACTACGGTTACCGTTGATGGATCAACAATTCCAGTAGTAATGTCGTTGTATTTTGACCTTGGATAATCGCGTAATACATCAAATCCTTCGACATCACTTGGCTTGCTAAGCTGTTGTAGCGCTTTAAGGAGAACTGTTTTGCCAGCTTCATTTGGGCCGACTAATATTGTCTTTAATTTTTCGATATCAAATAGACCGGAGTCTATGATGCTTCGGTAATTTTGAACTCTGGCTTTTTTAAGTCTCATATTTTATCTCCGATCGTATTGATTGCACTTCAATTTTCACATAACGGGCTGGTCAGGGGCGGCGCGCTTTTGGCCGTCCCCTGCACCAGCGAGGTTAGACATTAAGAAAAGCTGTTTTCAAAATCTAAGAGTTTCTCAGATTTTATAACTATGCCTAAATTACTAGGTATACGTGAAACCGCAATAGGCTGCTGCTTTGTAGGAACATTTATAATTTCTATTTCACCAGTTGCTGTGTGTTGTGGTCCCGCATATAGTACCCCTAACAATTTCAATCTTTTTCCGCCTAAATTCATTCCTTTTCTCGAAAAATAACCACCTATATTAATCAGAAGAACAGGAGAACCGCTTGAGCCTGGAAAACATGCGCAGTCGATTAAAAATTCTTTTCTATCATTCCAATCATTTTTAGGATTTGAAGCGGTAATGCCTCTTCGAAAGACCGGCAAATTGTGAACACTATCCCAAATCCCAATGGGATAACCCACCATAGTTATATCATCCATACCGAACATATCATTAAAATCAGCGGCGGTTGGTAACAATTCTTTTGTGAGAGAAATGAAATAAAATTCTTTATTTTGTTCTTTGGCCAAATTAAGAAGAGGCGCTATAGGCATTACGCACAGATCAGTGCTACCATCCGGATGAGGAATCCACCTTTTTTCAAATTGATCAAGCTCGAAAGAGAAATGATCTCGTACAGATGGCTTTCCTGAACCATCTTTTAAGGTAAGTTGAAACCGTCCCTTTGTTGTGTTGGAAACTACATGCTTGTTTGTTACTATAACTGGTATATGAGATCCATCTGCATTTTCTTTTAGCTTAAAAAAGAAACCTGTTCCTGTGCTGACACCGCCATCAGTTGAATCTGCTTCAATTCTTACGGTGCTGTATGAGAGTTGTTCGACTGGTGTAAAATTTTCTTCCATAATGACTCCTGATGTCGAAAACGGCAAGTCAACAGCGGTGCACTTTTTGTTGTCCCCCGCAGGTTAGGCGTTGTTCACATACGGCAGCAACGTTTGGCCGACCTCTGTCACGACGCACTTTGCAATCCCTCCCTCGCCAACAAGATGGGCTTCGATAAACCTTGCAGAAATAAGTTCGTTCACAGAATGGCGAACTCGATTCTCCATGGCGGTGTCGGAAATTTGCTTCGTTTGGGCATATGCTCCTGTGAATTCCATCAACCAATCCGAGGTGACTCTGCTTCCGCTTGCATTAAAGCTACCCAGCTTGACCTGAGGCCAGGCTCGATAGTCGCTGAGAATGGTCAGTGCTTGGGCCGTGAGACGCTCGATTTGCGCAAGAGCGTACCTGTGAGCCTCGAATAGCTTAATGAAATCGCTGCTCACGATATGTTGCAGGGCGCTCGAAAGGTGGTTAGCAAGTTCGAGATCTGGTGGCGAATCGTCTAAAATGCGTATGATCTTGTTGAATAAAGTGTTCCCCTGCGGGCTCGACAGAAAATCGCGAAGTTGGCTAATGGCTATTTCATTATTCTCGCTGGCCTGTACGTACTGCGCGAGAAGAAACTCCTTCTTTGCCTCGCGAAGGTCTGCATCCACAGATTCGTTCCAGTTTAATATCTCACTGATTAACTCGCCCACTTTAAAAAGGCCAAGCAGCTTATCACGCACTGTCTTTGCAGCCTTTTCGGCTACGATACCCGCCTCCTCCTCCTGCGGAATCTTGATTTCTTTAATTCTCGCTTCAAGGGTCTTTTGCTGAGCTGCGAAGTAGTAATCAGGTGCTGTAAGGATTTCGGACTTGATCAGATTCTTCTCTGACATTCGTTTCCTTTCGTGCGTCTAACAAGTTATTGTGTGGTTCTGTGTATTCCCCCGTGTTTTTTATAGGTTGACACTGTCATCAAAGTCAAGGCTATTCTTCTGGCTGGATAATCCGGGGTTTTTAATATTATCGGACTTTGATATCATGCTGAAAGCTCCTCCGGCGTTAATGCAGAAATTCAACTGGCTGTTGGACAACAGCGATATTCCTCCCGGAGAATATCCGGCTTACCGCACATGGTTACGGTTTTATCTGGATTTCTGCAAAAAATACCGGCATGGCTATGCGGAGCCGCGAAAAACGGGGACAGTGAAAAATAAAAAGGTATTGCAGTCAATCTTATTCTGGATTACCCGGTCAGGCCGGGTAATGACGGGGAGGGAGGGTGCCCGGTTCGACCTTCGCCCTGGAGAAAAAACGGGGAAAAGCGAAAACGATACGGGCTAAGCACCGGTGAACTTTGGTTTTCGCTTGTGAAGAAAGGCTTCGACTCCTTCTTTAAAATCTTCGGAAATCAGGGTCAGCACAAACTGGTCGACATCCATATGTGCGGTTGATCTGTCCAGGGCGTTGGTAGCGGCATTGACGGTTTGCTTGGTCATGGCGGCCGGCACAGGCGGCAGGGAAAGGACTTTATCCGCAATTGTCCGGGCTTCATCCATGGTTTTGCGGTCAGGGCATATGCGTTGGGCAAAGCCCCAGTCATAAGCATCCCTGGCGTAAATTTTTTCACCGAACAGAACAATCTCTTTGGTTCTGGCCGGACCCACCAGATGGATCAGCCGTGGAATCGTGGCCCAGCTCATGTTCATGGCCAGTCCGATTTCCGGAACCCGCATAAAAGCCGATTCGGCCATGATCCGGAAGTCGCAGGCACAGGCCAGGGAGACACCGCCCCCCACGCAGAAGCCTTCAATGGCGCATATGGTAATCTGATCCAGATCTTCCCACGCCCGGCACATCCTGGGGCCGTATTCCATCAATTTGCGCTTTTCCGCCAGAGGCGCGATAAGGACCTGCGCCAGCCGGGGATCGGAAAGATCGACGCCGGCACTGAAACAATCGCCTGCGCCGGTTAAGATGATTGCGGAAACATCAGAACGCTTTTGAAAGTCGGCGGCAACTTCACAGAGTTCTTCCAGTACGTCGACGGACATGGCGTTTTTCTGACCGGGGCGGTTGATGGTCACAATCGCCAGTGCGCCGTCGTGGGTTATGGTTATGGAATTTTCATGAGTCATGGGATCACCTTGTTATGGATTGATTGATAATTTTGACGGCTTCGTAAAAAGCCCAATTTCCGCGTTGCGCTGCACCCCTCGTCACTGCGGCGTACGACAAGTACGCCGCATGATATCCTTCCCGATGCTATCCGCGTCCCTTGCCGGCACATGGCATTTCTTGAAAATGCCGGGCCATTCCATGACGGCTGCATTAATTTCCATAATTGTATTTCGTGCTTCCTGCCGCCGCTTGATTCCAAAGTACTTTGACTCGGCCAGCAGGGTTTCAAAATCCGGCGGTCTTGAATCCAGGCCGATTCGCAGCACATGTTCCCGGTTGAAACCGATATTCGGTATCAAGTCAAAGGCGGGGCTCAAGCGCCAGCCGGTTTCATCATGCAGCATGAGAAAGTTTTTGAGATGATCATCGGTGTTGCCGATCAGCACGTTGAATACCATCTGCCGGTATAGCCGGTGAAGATCATGGGCGGGTTGTGATGAAATGTGCCGTATAACTTCGGCCAGGTCGCGGTAACCGGCGTTATAATAGTCATCGGCCCTGAGCAGTGTCTGCATGCTGACCAGGTGATTGCGACCGCCTGCCGCGTTGATATCGAACCGCTTCACCAGCAGGCATTTTCCGGTTGTGCCCAGGGGCACAAGCCTGGTCCCGGCCGTGTCTATTCCGGCCCGGCGGGCCAGTTCCATGGCTGCCGCCTCCAGGCTGACCACGTCCAGTCGATCCCCGGCGCTGGCAAATTTTGCCAGATATGAGCCGTTTTCATCCGCGACAAGGACCTTGGGCCTGGCCCCGCCGGGCGAACTGCCGGCCTGGAACAGAAGGGAGAATTCATCGTCGGTTGCGGCAGCGGGGTCCTGCTCGAATTTTTCCGCAAGCAAGGCCAGTTCCTGCAAGTACCGGCTGGAGACACTTGTTGTTTCCGGCCCGGGTGAGCCCTCTTCTGCGTAGCCCAACGCCCCCAACCCCTTGCCGCCCAGCAGCCGTAAGAGATTGGGGACACGCTGTTCATCACGTTTCAGATTGTAACGGCGGATCATGAGCCGCCGGCCCCAGTCATCCGGCAGGCTGTCTTCAAAAACGCCATGGACACCGGCCCGGGGGCGATTTGCATCAAAGATTTCCGCGGACAAAGGCAGGTTCAGGGGATCAAGCGCAAAGGCCTCGGGGCGTTCCAGGTATTCGGGATTGTAGCGGAACTGCCCCCGTAACCGCCCTCCCCCGGCAGTGTCAGGATCAGCGACAACCAGGCTGCCCGCTTTGATACTTTTGCCTGATGGCACCGTCAGCCAGACATCAAGCCGGATCATTTGCGCTGATTCCTCCTGGTGCCGGCCCGTTGCCGTTTGCCGCTCTTTTTTTCATATTTTGCAAAAAGATCTTCGTTTTCGGCGAATATGTCCTTCCAGTCGTCAAGACGGCCCAGGATACTGCCGGCAGCAATCCAGTTACCGATCAGGGTCTGTGGCGATCCCTTTTCCATCCGGCTGTACGACTGACGGGTCAGGCCGAGTCGTTCGGCAAACAACGCCTGGCTTTCGTTCCGGGCCAGGCGTGCTTCTTTCAGACGTTGTCCGAGCCGTTTCAAAAGAGACTCAATTTCCATATTTTTGTTAAACATATTTTACTTTATACAATAAAAATAGATATTATGTAAAGAATTTTTTACAAAGAAAAGCGCTTTGGGCTAGTGGTAATCGGCCAGGAGCGCTGCGCCGATGGCGCCGGCCAGTTGGGGATCAAAGGGGAAGGGGTGATATTGACCGCTCATCTTTTTGTCGATGATGGCGTTGATGGTTTCGATGCGGGCCACGCCGCCGGTAATGGTGTAATGCGCCACGCCGTCAAACCGCCGGCCCTGGGAGACCACCAGGTTGGCCACGGTTTCGCATACCCCGGCCAGGATATCCTGTCGGGGGATGCCCTGGTTGACGTGGGAGATGACCTCGCTTTCCATGAACACCCCGCACTGGGAACTGAGCCCCACCGAGGATAACGCCCGGCCCGCTTCCTGATCCAGGCGGGATATGTCCACACCCAGCTTGTTACTGATCACTTCCAGGAACCGCCCGGATCCGGAGGCGCACTTGTCGTTGCGCATGTAGTTTGCCACGTCGCCGTCTTCGTCAATCCGGATGGCGGTGATGCTCTGGCCGCCGATATCGATGACCAGCTCTACTTCCTCCAGATAATACGCTCCGGCCGCTGCCACACAGGTGATCTGGTCTTCCATTATGCCGGCCCGGGGGGCCATTTCAGCGCCGGCCCCGGTAATGACGATTTTTTCCACGTCAGCCGCCGCTTTTCCGCCGTGGGCGGTGGTATCCTGAATCAGGCCGTTGATCTCCCTGCCGATATTCCCGGTGGTCCGGATGATCCGGGAGGC
This sequence comes from Desulfosudis oleivorans Hxd3, assembly GCF_000018405.1. Classification (NCBI taxonomy): domain Bacteria; kingdom Pseudomonadati; phylum Thermodesulfobacteriota; class Desulfobacteria; order Desulfobacterales; family Desulfosudaceae; genus Desulfosudis; species Desulfosudis oleivorans. The sequence continues at coordinate 1,046,659 of NC_009943.1, read as the reverse complement.
CAGCAGATCATCCTCATCCATCAGCACCGCCTTGGTAAATATGCTGCCGATGTCACATCCCACCGCAATCATGCCGATGCCTCCTTTCGGGCCAGCATGGCCGCGCCGTAAGCACCGATAAGCTGGGGATCTATGGCCGGCATCAGAATCTTTTCAGCAAGCATGTCTTCAAGTGCCGCGCGGACGCCGACATTTTTGGCCACCCCGCCGGTAATCATTATTTTTCGTTCCGGCTTCACCCTTCTGGCCAGGGCCAGCACCCTTTCCGCCATGGCCTTGTTGATCCCGGCGGCCACCTCTTTTTTGGGCACCCCCTGCTGCAGATAATGAATCACTTCGGTTTCCACATAGATGGTGCAGCGATTGCTCATCACCGCCGGTTTCCTGGCGTCCCGGGAGAGCCGCCCCAGTTCTTCCAGGCTCACCTCCAGGGTTTTGCTCATCACTTCCAGAAAATGGCCGGTGCCGGCGGCGCATTTTTCATTCATGACAAAATTGACCAGCTTGCCGTCGGCGTTGAGCTTGATCACCTTGGCGTCCTGACCGCCGATATCAATAATGGTCCGGACGGCGGCATTCAGACAAAACGCCCCGTACCCGTGACAGGAGATCTCGCTGACGTTGCTGTCGGCCAGACCCCGGGCCTGAAGCATTTCCCGGCCGTACCCGGTACTGACCGTATACGCGATCCGGTCCCTGGTGACGCCCGCCGTGTCCATGGCCCGGCCCAGGATGACTTCCGCCGACTCCACGGGATTGGACAACACGTTCATGGTTTCCGCGCCTATGATGTCACCGTTCCGGACGATGACCGCCTCGGCTGTCAGCGACCCGATATCAATGCCCGCGCAAAGCATGGCTGTCTGATCTTTCTTCGATGGGTGGGTCATCCGTCTTTTTCCGAAGCCCGCAGGTCGGCTTTGGCCCGCTTGCGCTGCCGGATTTTCCGCTTGCCGCTCTCCTTGCGGGCCACGACATTATTGACAAACTCCTCCACCTGGTTCTGCAGATCGCTCATGGGGGTCATTTTCTTCATCCAGGAATCGCCCTGCAGGATCAGGATGGGAATACCCAGCCGCCTGGCCAGTTCATCCCTGAGAATCGAGATCACCCCCCAGGTCTGCTTGCAGGAGTGGTGACCGCAGTAGATGACGCAATCGGCCTGCAATGACTTGGCCGCGTAAACGACATCATCGGTCCAGGAACCGGACATGGATTCCGCGCCCACCTGCCGGGTCATGGGCATGTTCCAGGCTGCATCGGTCAACCCTTCGATCATGGTTTCCCTGCTGGTGGTATCCACCACACTGGGGAAAAACAGGTCCAGGCCGTCTCCCAGATGGGAAATCCCCTGCTTTTCCATCCAGCTGAAAAATCCGAAAAAATCATGATAATAACTGGTATAGGCCCAGAGGCTGCGGGCCCTTTCCCGTTCAGCGGGGTATGCCTTTCGGACCAGGCGGTCCTGGCTGATGCGCACCAGGGTTTCCATCAGGCCCACCCCGGCATCGGTTCCCCACATGGAAAAACGGGTGCCGTACAAAAACAGGGAAAAAATATTCGGTACCGGGCTCGGGACGGCCTGCTGCAGATCCCACAAATCGTAATACAGCTCGGTGCAGCGGTTGGCCCGGGTCATGGCCTGCCGCAGCCGCTCTTCGTCCAGGGTTTCCCCGAGGAAATTTTCCAGATCGGTGACCAGGTTGTGCATGTAGGTGCCGTACCACTGCCGGCCGCGGCCCGAATCATCGGTGGGCTTTTGCAGAAAAAACTGGGGAATATTCAGATAATGGGAGACGAACTCGTGGATTTTGGCGTTTACGTCGCACCCGCCCGGGGAACTGGAGATGATGGCGTCGGGTTTGAAATCATCACCGGAAAGAACCGATCCCAGTTCAATGGCATTGGCCGAACAGATATGGTCGGGCAACCCCAGGCCCATGGCCACGTCCCAGAACTCCTCTCCCTGCCCTTTCAGCATGGAGACCCCCAGGGTGGTCAGCACCTCACTGGTCAGGGGGACCGCGCTTTCAAAGGCGTGAATGAGTTCACAGGGGAAATTAAAGGGCACCAGGATGACCTTTTTGCCTTCTTTGGCGGCCCGCTTGGCGTTCATGATCCAGGTGGCCGCCATTTTGGTGTAATCCAGGCTGGCTTCCTTTACGTGGGGCTCCCAGAGGGCGTTCATGGACTTGCGGGCGTCCTCGGGTACCAGCTTCAGGGCGTTCATCAGGAAACCGGCCTTGTCGATAAACCCCCGGGGAAGTTTTTCGATAATCGCGAACTGCAGGGCCAGCTGGTCAAACAATCCGGTGGGCGGTCTGAATCTCATGAGGCGTTTCCAATCTGTTCCAGGAAGGCCTGCACCCGGGTCCGCATGCGTCCGGCATCGGCCTTGGCGCCGTATTCTTTTTCCAGCTGCAGCACGGGGACGCCCGCTTCCTCCAGGGCCATGCGCAGCTGCACGTTATCCACCCCGTGAATATCACAGAATTTGTTGTGTACCAGCACAACGCCGTCCACCCTGGCCCGCCGCACCGCTTCCAGCAGGTACGCCCGGCGGGCGGGAAACTCACTGAACATGCGGGGGCAGACCAGGTTTTCCAGGTACATGCGGGCCAGGACGTCTTCCGGGGAACCGTTCATCTGCGGCGTGTGCTGCCAGAAAGCCCGGGAACCGAAGCAGAGCATGTCCGAAACCACCAGGCCGCCGAGATCCTCCATGTCACGAACAAAATCCACCTCATCGGTGGCGCTGCCGCCCAGCAGAAGACGGGCTCGAACGGGGCCGACGTCATGGTGGGTCCGTTCCTGAATGACCCGGTCCAGCAGGTCTTCAAAAACATCCGGCGGCAGGGCGGTGCCCGCCAGGAACACCTTCAACGCCTCCACCCCGGTAATGCCGGGTTTTTCACGCTCGCGGATCGCGTACACCGTTCTTAGCTTCCGGCGAATCCCGTCCTGCCGCTTGATCTCCGCGAAAAGGTCATCGTCGCTGACCGTCCGGCCGGAAAAAGCTCCCAGGGCCTCGCGAAACAGGGCCAGCTCCTCGGTAAAAAATGCCAGGGATGAGGCGTCCGTCAGATGGGGGACTTTCAGGTAATGAAAGAAATCAAACCCGCGGGCATACTTCCAGTTTTCCACCATCCCCCGGATATGATCGCACCCGTTGGTTTCGATCATCCCGTCCAGAAAGTCATAGGCCCCGGTGAGGCCCAATTGAAGGCAGGATCGGCAGAAGCTGCAGTTAAACCGCGACAGGCGGGCGTCGGCCATGTCTGTTTCGCCAAACCCAAGGGCCCGCAGCCGATAGGGCAGCACCTTGAAAGCCGTGATCATCTCGACCGGGGTGGCGACGCAGGCATACCCAAGAACCTTGCCGCCATCGGCCTTCCACGAGGCCACAAAATCAGTCTCAATGGCCGCGACATGTTTATCAATAAAATCCATACCAGGCCCTTGATCAGTAAAAACGGGTTAAAAAACCGGGGCGTAGCTCTGTTTGTATTGTCTGACCCTGCCATCAAACGGCTGTTAAGTCAAGGCAATAGCCATATGCCAGGATCAATGGGGACGCAAGGATAAGGAAAGGAAAAAAGGGGAGGGGAAACGGGGAGAGCCAGGCATCAGGGCCTTTTTTCTTGACAAGCAAAAGGCGCTGTCATAGTTTATTTCTATCCCCTTCTCTCGGCTGATTCAAATATCCAATTACCCGTTTTCCGGGAATTTTTGTGCGTCAAGAGGGGGAATGTTCCGGAAGACGCCACACGCAGGGAGGTCGGCAGTGGACTTGAAAGAACTCAAAAAAGCGCTGGCAGGCTTTTGTATCGCGGGCCTGATCAGTGGCGCCGGCATGGGACTGGCCGGGTGCGGCACCCCCGCCAGCGGCTGAAGCGCCACGGACGACGCAGGTAGCGTCGAAAAGCAACAGCAGCCGGACAGCGGCGGAAGCGGCCAGGACGACAGTGCCGTGAGCACTGAAAATGAACAAAAGACACCTGGCACCAGCGGCTGAGGGGCTTCCCAGTAAAGTGCCGTGAGCACTTCATCCTTTATCTCTTGACCGTTATGCTATCAGCAGAGGCCGTTTATCCGGCCAGCCGCCGGCTTTCCGGAGACCATTTTTTTTCCCGGTGCCTGGAAAAATGCGGGGATCATCCCGAAGCGCTGGCCGATGTAATGGCCCGTCTAACAGGCGAGTATGGTCTACCATCTTACCTGACCGAACTGGCACGTCTGGAGTACGCGCTTTTTCGGGCCGGTTCCGCCGCCGATCAAATCCCCTCTCAGGTATCCGAGATAACAATCAACCCTACCCTGGAGCTGTTGTCGTTCCAGTGGAAAAATCTATGCCGGCTGCTGACTTCCGGGAAAGAGGTTCATCCGGAAGCGGCCGAAGAACGGGTCCTGGTCTGGGTCGACCCGAAAACAGGGAAGCCCCTGGCGCGACCGGCTACGAACAATGATCTGCTGGCACTGAAAATCGTGGCGGAAAGAATCCCGGTGGAAAAGGCGGCCGGGGAGGGCGCCATTCTGCCGGGAGAAATCTGGTTCCGAATCCGGGCTGCCGCCCGCAAAGGCCTGATACTGACGCCGCCCAGTGCTATTGTTCGCGACCCGGCCATCTTTCCCCGCGACGCCGGACTGTCACCGGAAATCTATACCTCTCCGGTTTTTACGCTGCAATGGCATATTACCCAGGCCTGTGACCTGAACTGCAAACACTGCTATGATCGGAAGGAAAGCGAGCCCCTGCCCTTTGACCGGGGAGTGGCCGTTCTGGATGATTTTACCCGGTTCTGCATGACCAGAAACGTCAGCGGTCATATTTCTTTTTCCGGGGGCAACCCGCTGCTGTACCCTCGTTTCTGCGACCTTTACCGGGAAGCCTCCCGAAGAGGGTTTTCCCTGGGCATTCTGGGAAACCCGACCGAGCCCGGGCGGATCGAAGAATTAATCCGCATTGAAAAACCCGCTTTTTTTCAGGTCAGCCTGGAAGGGCTGGCCGAACATAACGATTATATCCGCGGGCCGGGCCATTTTGAGCGGACGCTGGCTTTTCTGGAGGTCCTGCGGGACCTGGGCGTTTTCAGTATGGTCATGCTGACCCTGACCCGGGACAATATGGACCAGGTGATTCCCCTGGCAGAAATGCTGGAAGGCCGGGCCGACCTGTTTACCTTCAACCGGCTGGCCCAGGTCGGGCGGGGAAAAGACCTGCTGCTGCCGGAGAAAACCGCCTACCTGTCATTTGTGCGGGAGTTTATTCAGGCTGCGGACAGGCTGTCCGTTCTGGCCAGAAAGGACAACTTGATCAATGCCGTCCTGTATGAGCAGGACCGGTCTGTTTTCGGGGGATGCACCGGTCACGGCTGCGGCGCCGCGTTCAACTTTATCTCCCTTCTGCCCGACGGTTCGGCCCACGCCTGCCGAAAGTTCCCCTCGCCCATCGGCAATGTTTTTTCCGACACCATTGAGGCCGTCTATGATTCGTCGACGGCCGAGCAATACCGGGCCGGCGCCGCCGCCTGCCGGGGATGCCCCGTACGGTGCGTGTGTGGAGGCTGCCTGGCCGTAGCTTACGGCCATGGCCTGGATGTGTTTTCCGAAAAAGATCCCTTTTGCCCGGGGCCTCCTTCCGCAAAAAACCGGCTGCCCGGTCCGGACCCTGCCGGACGCTAAAAAAGGGGTAAGCACTTGCTTCTTAAAGATAGTGAAACTATGCTCTTTTTTTCCTGTCGACAACACATACCGGAGGAGCCCGGCATGACAATCAAAAAGAGATTACAAACCATCGCGGCCGCCTTCCTGATAACGGTCATTGTGGCGGGATGTGTTTACACGCCGATAAAGACCAATGAGATTGCGCCAAAGAATTTCTCGTACACCGAATCGGCCGTCATTTATACCGACGGCCGAAGCGCGGTTGTGATTGACGAGGCCGGCGGACTCGCGCTTGAGACAGACGATATGTGGAGCAGGACAACACCGGAAGCGGCAAACCTTGAAAAATTTTTAACCGGGGAAAACATCATTGCCAAACAACTGGTCTCCATAGACCCGGCATCCGGCCAGGAGACCATAGAGGCGACCCTTTTGCAGAATGCCAGAGGCCTTGAGTTCTATTTTGAAAAAAAAGTGGGGAAGTACACGGTGAAATCACCCCTGTCCGAGCAGCCGGAACGGGAAAAGTGGCCCCGTCGAAAAGATAAATAACCGCTTCACAATAAACCGCATCAATTCATAGACCCAAAGCACTTTGGCAAAAACGGCCCGGCCGCCCCTGTCTGTTTTTTTTACAGACTGCCAAATATTCCGATACGTCCGGGGCTCAAAAAAAACCCTTCGTTTTTCTTCGCCTTAAAACCATTTATTTACAGGCAGTTAAAATCCGCACCCGCCTGCCCGGGTTCTGGCAAACAATTTGCAGTGTCCCAGGCCAGACACCGCTTTTTCATGGAGGCAGGTCATGCGGATACAGGCCATACATTCCACACGGTTCAAACTGATCGTCAACTTTCTGGTTGTCTGTTTCCTGGTGGGCGGCACATCCCTTTTCATCGGCGGCCACCTGCTTTACAACGCCGTTGTCCGGGAGGCGGAAAGCCAGGTGAAGCTGGCCCTGAGCGCCACCCGGGACGTGTACAACACGCAAATCCGGTACGTCAACGTGGCCCTGAACATCACCTCCCTGGGATCGGGGTTCAGAACCGCCTTTTTTGAACATGACATTGCGGACCTGCGGACCCGGCTGGAGCGGCTGAAGCAGCACGCGGGCCTGGATTTCGTCGGCGTGGTAACCGCCACCGGCCAGCCCCTGTGCCGGACCGGGCCCAATGCCGTGCCCGGAACAACCGAGCCCGCCCTTTCGGTGGACAACACCATCGCGCGGTATGTGACCAGCCACAAGGAGGCGGTGGCCGGAACGGTGGTTCTGCCCCGATCCTTTCTCCATATTGAAAACCCCGACCTTGCCGAACGGATTCAATTTTATTCCACCGGCACCGAGGGCCGGGACATGGCCTGCCTGGCCATTGCGGCGGCCATTCCGGTGTTTGAGAATACCTCTTCCGGAGAGATCGCCGGCGCCCTTTACGGCGGCATCGTGCTGAACCAGAGCACCGACCTGGTGGACATGGCGCGAAAGACCTTCTTTCTTGATGAAATTCAGAAAAAGATTGATGCCCCGACCGTGACCCTGTTTTTTGATGATGTCCGCGTGGCCACCAATATGACCGATGAAAAGGGGCTGCGGGCCATCGGAACCAGAGCGCCCGAAACGGTCCGGCAGGACGTGCTGACCATGGGGAAACAGATCACCACGCGCCTGCCCCTGGCCGGCAAATGGCACATGGCCGCCTACCAGCCCATCGAAGATATTCTGGGCCGACGGGTTGGCATGATGGGCATTGCCGTGCCGGAGTCCACCTATACGGGGGTCCAGAAGAAAATTTTCTTCTTTTTTCTGCTGGCCACCTGCATCGGGGCCTGCGTCGCCATCGGCATGGGGTATCTTCTGGCCTACCAGATCATGCGGCCGATACACCGGCTGATAAAGGCCAGCCAGGAGGTCTCCGAGGGCAGCCTCGCCCCGGATATCGGCGCCATATCCAGGGACCCGGAAATCGCGATCCTGCAGAAAACCTTTCAGCACATGATCGAAAAAATGAAGCAGCGGCGCATGGAGAGCCAGGACAAGATATTTCAGTCGGAAAAGCAGGCCAGTGTGGGCCGGCTGGCCGCCGGCGTGGCCCATGAGATCAATAACCCCCTCACCGGCGTGCTGACTTACACCCACATGCTGCTGCGGCGAAACGACCTGGCCGACGATGTCCGGTCCGACCTGACGGTTATCGTCGAATCCACCGAGCGGGTGAGAAAAATCGTCAAGGGACTGCTGGACTTTTCGCGCCAGACCCGGCTTGATCCCGAGGCCACGGAGATCAACCGCCTGATCGAGGCCACCGTCAAGCTGATTGAAAACCAGGCCCTGATCAAGGGGGTGGCCATTCATTTTCATCCGGGGGAGAGCCTGCCCGCCCTGGTGATCGACCGCAGCCAGATGCAGAGCGTGCTGCTGAACATGATCATCAACGCCCTGGACGCCTCCGAGCCGTCGGACACCATAGAAATAGCCACGGCCATGGCCCGGTCGGCCGGCGCCCCGGGCCGGAACGGGGTGGAGATCACCGTCGCGGACACGGGATGCGGCATTCCGCCGGAGAACCTGGACAAGCTCTTTGACCCCTTCTTCTCAACCAAGGAGGTGGGCAAGGGTACCGGCCTCGGGCTGTCGGTCTCCTTCGGCATCGTCAAGGAACACAACGGCAACATCCGGGTACAGAGCGAGGTGGGGGTGGGCTCCACCTTCTTTATCTGGCTGCCCGTGGAAACCACAGGACAGGAAAAATGAACATACTGGTGGTAGATGATGAAGGCATCGTGCTGGAGAGCTGCAACCGGGTGTTGAAACCCGAAGGGTTCTCGGTGCGGCTGGCGACATCGGCGGAGGAGGCCCTGGCGGTGATCGACCGGGAGCCGCCGGCCCTGCTGATCATTGACGTCAAGATGCCGGTCCATGACGGCCTTTACATCATGAAGGAGCTGAACCGCAAGCAGCAGCGCGTGCCGGTCATCCTGATGAGCGGGTTCAGCACCAAAGAGACGATCGAGGAGTCCTATAAAATGGGAGCCAGAATGTTCCTGGCCAAACCCTTTACACCGGACGAACTGCTGGGCGCGGTTCGCCGGGTGATCGAGGAGACATGTGATGGAAAAGAAAAAAGTTCTGGTCATTGATGACGAGCAGATTGTTTTAGACAGCGTACGGAAGATACTGGCCGACCGGTACGAAGTGGAGACGGCCGACAACGGAACCCGGGGGATCAAGCTGGCCCTCAAGAACCCCTGCGATATCGTGCTGACCGACATTCGCATGCCCGACGTGGGGGGGCTGATCGTGCTGCGGGAGATCAAGCGGCAGAAGCCGTCGCTGCCGGTGATGATCATCACCGGGTATGCCAGCGTCCGTTCCGCGGTGGCGGCCATGAAGCTGGGGGCCGCGGACTATATTGAAAAGCCGTTCACCCCGGAGCAGCTGGCCGAGGCCGTGGCTACCGCCATTGAGCGCGAGAAAGAAAGAGAGCCGGATGCCCAGCAGGTCATTCACAAAGAGGAGATGCTCCGGGTGCTGGAGCGGGCCGGCCATGACAACGATTTTCGAAGCGCCCTGCTCAACCACGGGGCCGATGCCCTTGAGAACTACGAGTTGACAAAACCCGAGATGCTGGCCGTCATCACCGGCGATATTCACTGGATAGAAGAACAGATCGGCCCCCTGACCGACAACCAGAAAAAATGGCTGGAGGCCCGGCTGGCAGCGGAAATCTGGTAACCCGAAGGAGAAAAACCATGCAAAAAAGAATACTGGTCATTGATGACGAACAGATCGTGCTGGAGAGTGTTGAAAAGATCCTGACAGCGGAAGACTACCATGTCCTGACCACGCTGTCGGGAAAAGCGGGGATCGCCCTGGCCTGCGACCGGCCCTTTGACCTGGTCCTCACCGATATCCGCATGCCGGACGTAAACGGGCTTATCGTGCTGCGGGACATTCGGCGGGCCAAACCTTACCTGCCGGTGGTGATCATCACCGGGTATGCCACCATCGACTCGGCGGTATATGCCATGAAGCTGGGGGCCGGCAACTACATCGAAAAGCCGTTTACGCCGGATGAGCTGCTTCGCACCGTAAAGGCCGCGCTGGACAACGCCGCCGGCACCTTTCAGCAGGAGGAGCAGACCCTGGTAAACAAAAAAGAGGTACTCAAGGTCCTGAAAAAAGGGGCCGCTGACGCCGGGTTTGCCGGGCGGGTATTTGAGCGGGGGTCTGACGCGCTGGAAAAGTATGATCTCACCGCCGATGAAAAACTGGCCATTGTCACCGGTGATGTGACCTGGCTGGAGGACCAGCTGGGTTCGATGGATCCGGCGCATAAAAAATGGCTGACGGCCCAAAGGTCGGCATAATACAGGGAGGCACCATGAGCAGCCAGCGGATGCTGATTATAGATGATGAAGAAATTGTTCTGCGCTCCTGCCAGAGGGTGTTTGCCGACGAGGGGTTCAGCGTGGTCATCACCCAGAACCCGGCTGAAGGACTTCGCCTGGCGTCGGAATCCTTTTTCGACGTGATCCTGTGCGACTGGAAGATGCCGGGGTTTGACGGCATGGACGTTGTGGCCGAACTGGACAAGCGGTCCCCCGAATCGGTGGTGGTGATGATCAGCGGGTTCCCTTCCGTGGGACGGGCCACCGAAGCCCTGAAGCGGGGCGCCATGGATTACGTATCCAAGCCCTTTACTCCTGAAGAGATCACCGCCGTGGTGCAGAAGGCTGTACAGCGAAAGCTTTCCGAAGAAAAAAAGGCCATCGGCCGTTTTGAAAAAATCATCGGCTCCCTTCAGTTTCCCGTGCCCGGCATCGAAGACAAGACGCCCAAGACCATTGCCGAGACCGTGGCTTCCACCATCGGCGTGGGTAAGGTGACATCGCCATGGCGCACCGTGACCGTGCTGGGCCTGCTGGCCGGTGCCTACATCGGGTTCGGGGGGCTGCTCTCCACGTCGGTCACCTTTGACATGAACGCCGTCGTGGGCATCGGGCTGACCAAGTTCATGGCCGGCGCGGCCTTCAGCCTGGGCCTGATGCTGGTGGTCATTGCCGGGGCCGAGCTGTTTACCGGCAACAACCTGATGATATCCAGCGTGCTGACAAAAGACATCACCTTTATCGACATGATCAAGCGGTGGGGAGTGGTTTACCTGGCCAACCTGGCCGGCTCCATCCTGATCGCCCTGATTCTGCTGCTGTCGGGCCTGTGGAAAACCGGCAACGGGGCACTGGGCGCCGCCGCCGTGAACGTTGCCGTGGCCAAGGTCTCCCTGGGATTCGGCGAAGCCCTGGTCCGGGGTGTCGGGTGTAACTGGCTGGTCTGCCTGGCGGTGTGGATGGCCCTGGCCTCCAGCCAGACCATCGGCAAGATCTTTGCCATCTTTTTTCCCATCATGGGATTTGTGGCCATCGGGTTTGAGCACTGCGTGGCCAACATGTACTTTATTCCGGCGGGCATCTTCCTGCACCATTGGGCCGACAGCCCCGCCATCGCGGCGGTCACGACGGACAACCTCACCTGGTTTGCTTTTTTGTGGAAAAACCTGCTGCCCGTCACCATCGGCAACATCATCGGCGGCGGCGTGTTCGTGGGCATGAGCTACTGGGGGGCCTACCTGAGGCCGGCAAAAGCGCCAAAACCGGTTTAATTTAAAAGGTTCATCTTCCGATTAGTGGTAGCAAACGATTTGCATATTTTTCAGTGCTGTCGATGGTTTTGAAAGGAGTCAAGGGTTCAAGGATTCAAGTGGTCAAGTAAAAAGCTATAAATAAAGGGAACCTCGAAAAATTCAATTTCTCGCAAAGACGCGAAGGACGCAAAGAAAAGCACGAACACCATGTGTAAAACAGAAAAAATAAGCCTTTGCGCCTTTGCGAGATAAAATAAATAAACCGCCAAAAACAAAAAATGGCGTTTTGGACGAAAAAAAAGGGGCAACCCACAGTCAGCGGGTTGCCCGGATAATTTACGCGGCATGCGCCCCATGACAGGATGATCTGTCTATTCGATATCAATGGAATAGATATCGAACTCAACACCCACACCGTCTTCCGTCATTCGCACCACCTTGCCCTTGACCTTGATCTGGCGGTCCTGGTTGGTAAAGGGAATCGACAGTTGAAGCACCTGGCCCGGGGCCATCTCCTCAATGGTTTCCAGAAACAGGCCGCCCAGGCTGATGTCTCTGGCCATGCTGGTGCCCGAGACTTCTCCCCTGGTCACGCTGACGTTCAGCCGCAAGGGCTTTCTGGGGTGTTGCCGTTTGTCCGTCGCTTCGGGGGCCTGGGGTTTGGATGCCGCCGCCGGTGCCGGTTTTTCCGCTGAAGGGGCTTTGCGGGGCTTTGCAGATGTCCCCGGTTGCTGCTTTTTAATTTTTCCCCCGGGCCGGGCCTTCTGTTTTGGCCCCGCTGTTTTGCCGCCTTGCGTGGCCGCGGGACGCGCCTTCGGTTTGTCGCTGGTTGTCATGGGCAGTTCCGTCGTGTTTAAAAGCGGGTTTGGGGCCATTGCCGCCGGCCCCGGTATTCGTCTTAAAACATCTCGACGTTCTTTTCGCGCTTCTCCCTGTGCCGTTGTTCTTCTCCGATCTCCAGGGCCTCCTTCACGCCGGCCCCTTCCAGAATGGCTTCAAACATCCGGCGATCCGCCTCAATATAATACCTGGATTTGATCATTTCCTGCAAGCCCTGCCACTCGTACGGCGAATAGAGACGATGCCGGTCGTTGATCAGGTCGGCCAGGGCCGACAGGTTGAGACCGACGTGGGCCAGCCGCTGGGTCAGCCGGTCATAAAACTGAAAGGCCACGATCACATCGTTGACCATTTTGGATATCTCCCGGCAGTTTTCCAGTATGGCCGTTTTTTCATCACTTTCCGCCAGGCTTTCCGATGCCGTGTGAACCACCCGCAGCTTTCCCATGAGCGCGGTGAACAGGCCGGTCAGCGCGTCCACCGACTCGTCGCCTTCGGACATGGACCGCTCCACCTGTGAAAGGGCCACGTTCAGCATCATCACCGTTTCCCGAATCTGGCTCCAGTCCAGGTCCGGGTTAAAAGCATCCGAGGGAATCTTTCGTGCAGGCATACCATCTCCTTCCAGATTTTAAGGGCCGGTTCGTCAAACCGTTTCAGCGACCGTTCACTTATAACAACACCGTAACGTACCGGGAAAAAGACCGGATTCGGCATCACCTTCGCCTATTCTCCGGCGAATGACGTCAAACGCCTCCATGTTGGCCGCAAAAACGTCCACTATATCCGGGTCAAATTTTTTCCCGCGTTCTTCCAGTATAATGGCAACCGCCTTTTGATGGGAAAAGGCGGCTTTATAAACCCGCTCGGTGGTCAATGCGTCATACACATCGGCCAGGGCCACGATCCGGGCGGAAAGGGGAATCTGTTCCCCGGCCAGCCCGTCCGGATACCCGGTGCCATCCCAGGACTCGTGGTGATGGTAGGCGATCTCCTTTCCCAGGGTCAGAAAGGACTGCTCCTGCAGCTCGGCATCCACCGCGGCCAGGGAGTTCCCCCCCACCAGGGTGTGCTGCTTGATAATCTCAAATTCGTCGATGGTCAGGGGGCCGGGTTTGAGCAGGATGGCGTCGGGAATGCTCACCTTGCCGATATCGTGCAGAATCGAAGAAAGATAGATGTCTTTAATATAGGCCGGGGTCACGTAGTCCGCGTACCTGGGCAGGCGGGCCACGGCCTGGGTCAGAATACGCACATACTCCCGCACCCGCTCCAGGTGCCGGCCGGTGCTGTCGTCCCTGGACTCGGCCAGCTTGGCCAGTCCCAGGATTGTCGCGTTTTTGGTGTGTTCCAGCCGCTTCTGGGGCGTCACGTCCCGAACAATATTGATCACGCCTTCCACTGCGTTGTTGTTGATAATGGGCCTGGCCCGGCTTTCTACATAAATGCGGGACCCGTCCCTGTGAAAGGACTCCATCTCAAAAATCGGAAACACCACATTGGGCTGGGCCGCCTTGTACAGCTCAAGGGCCTGGCGAAAATCAAAGCCCAGAAAATCATAACTGCCGAGATCCCGGCCCACCACCTCCTCCGGCGTAAGGCCAAAGATATCTAACAGGGTCGCGTTGGTGTTCACCACGAAACCCTCCCTGTCCATGTGAATGACGGCATCATGGGTGTTATCAAAGATAATGGACCATGCCTTCCGGTGTTCCGCGGCCTCGTTTTCCGCGTGCCTGCGCCTGTTGCGTTCTTCGATCAGAGCTTCCTGGGCGTCGACCAGCCGGGCCTTCAGGTGGGCCACATCACCCATGGGAAGATCATCGGCAAACCCGGGCCGTGCATGCCGGCGCCGAAGGGCCGCATCCAGAGCACGGTCCACCATGGGCCGCAGGGCCGCTTCGGTGAGAAGCGGCAGCACCAGGCAGTCAAAGGCGCCGGTACGAAAGGCCAGAAGAATATCGGCGGGAGTCGCATCTTCATCAAAAACGGGAATCACCGGGACACCGGGAAATGTTTCACAAAGCCGGGTCAGGGTCCTCTGCCAGGGCGGCCCGGTGGTTCGGGCGGGCAGAAACACCATGTCCGGCGCCGGTTCAAAAGGGCGGCCGGCCGCAAGATGGCCATGGTCAACCAACACGGCAGCATAGCCCATTCGTGTCAGCGCGGGGATCAGGCCCCCGTCCTCCGTATCGGCCGGGTCTCCAAGGATCCATATGGGTGCGAATTTATGCTGCATGACAACATCTTGTATTTCGACGGTTGATAAACGTTCGGCCATTATCTAGTTGGCGGGCATGACCTTTTTCACCACACCCACCAGCTGATCCGGCTTAAAGGGTTTGGTGATCCATCCGGTAGCCCCGGCGGCCCGGCCCTCCTGTTTTTTGGCCTCCATGGATTCCGTTGTCAGCATCACGATGGGCGTAAACCGGAACCGGTCCATGGCCCGCACCGACCGGGTCAGCTCCAGGCCGTCCACGTAGGGCATGTTCAGGTCCACGATAAACATGTGGATCGGCGAACCGTTAATCTTTTCCAGGGCATCCCTGCCGTTTTCCGCCTCCACCACCGCGTAGCCGGCGTTTTCCAGGGTAAAGGCCACCATCTTGCGCACGCTGGTCGAATCATCAACAATCATTATGGTCTGTTCCATCTGCTACTGCCTCCTCTGTGATTACATGCAGCCGGGCCCGGCCCGGCGCGTCATCCTTAAACCAAAAAACGTCATGAAACCCGGATTAAAACAACTCCACGTTGGTTCCCAGCCCCTCATCGACCGGTTCGTTGTCATCCTCCCGGCCCCCCTTTCGCGCCCCTTCAAACAGAATGACATTGTTCTCCCGGTCGGCGGTGTGCCTGCCGGGCAGGCGGCCCGCGGCTTCCAGGTCCGCGTCCACAAGGACCGTTTCCAGGCCGGGGCAGGCGGATATTTTCTCCAGGCGGTCGCTATACCCTTTGAGGCGCCGGGAAAGCCCCTGGAAAAAATCCAGGCTGGAAAGGGTCGTATCAACCGCCTTCTTCAACTCACGCGCCCGTTGATAAGCGGCCATGGAGTCCTGCTGAAACGCCTCGTAAGCCATGGAGATGTCCTGAATCACCTGGTTGAGACGGGACATGGCCCCGGACTCAGGATCCGGCGCCACCCGTGCCTCAGTTTGCCGAATCTCCCCGGCAGCGGTCATAATGGCCGTGATGATCTGTTCCACCTCGGAGGAGAGGCCGTCGGACCGGGTGGCCAGGGCATTCATCTCCTTGGCCAGCATCTTAAGCGCGCCGCCCCGCTCCCCCATCCGGTCCGCCGCGATAATCGAATTAATGGCCTTGTTATGCGTATTGGCGCTGATGCTTCTTACCAGGCCCAGCAGTTCCGACAGTGTGGCGGCGATACCGGACACCTGGGCCGCTGCCTCCTGAATCTGGCGGTAAAAACTTTCGCCCCGGTTGAGCAGGTCATGCAACTGGGTCAGGGCTCCTTTTAAATGGGAAAACGGGTCATGCCGGAAAGCGGCAAGATCGCTGTCCTCTGATTCCGTATCCGTACCGCTGATGCCCTGCACCAGGTCCCCTACTTCATGGCCGATCCGTTCCAGGGCAGACCGGTTCTTCTCATACACCTCGGTAATTTCAGTCCGAATGCCGGCAATCCTGTGGACCTGGTTGACGATAATCTCCGGCGCCGGTTTCCTGTCGGCTATCAGACCGGGGGCACGCCTGCCGCCATCAACCGCCGCGGACAGCACCGCGTTGAGCCGGTTGGCCACATACAGCATCCGCTGCCGCATGTTGTCATGAAACTGGACACCCACCACAATTTCGGCCACCTGCCGGGATATCTCCCTGGAACGCCGGCCTGCCTGATCGATGGTATCCACGGAGAACCGCAGCAGGGCCTCGGTCTTGTGCGTCGACTCCTGGACCGTTGTCCGTATCTCCGCGGTCAGGGTCTCCAGCCGGCCGATACCCCCGGCAATCTCTTCCAGGGTGGAACGATGGACCGTGCGGGCCTTTTCCACGTTCTTATGAACATCGTTGGCAATACCGGCGATGTTGACCGACAGGTCCTTGATCTCCTGGGCCACGTCGGAGAAGATGTTAACCGACCGGTCGATGCTTCGGGCATTTTCCACCAGCATGTTCAGGGCCACGGTTTTCAGGGACTGGGAAAACTTCTTGATCTGCTTGCTGATGGCATAGAGGGTTTCAAGGTTGTCCATCACCCCGTTCATCCGTTCCAGGTTGGTGCGCACCTCGTTCTGCCGGGCCACGATCTCGGCCAGAGACGCCTCCAGAATCCGGCGGCCCCGGTCCAGAAACCCGCCCTTGTCCATGACACCCATCTGCTTGACCGTATCCAGCATCAGGTCGGTGAGTTCCGTCACATTGGCGTGGATGGTCCGCAGGCTGATCCCCAGCAGCATGAAGTCGCCTTCCGACCCATCGACAAAGGTCTTCATTTCGTCTTTTATGCCGGGAATTTCAACCGACAGCTGCCGAAGCCCCTCCGGCGGCAGCACCGCCGGCGCAGGATCGGGTCCGCCGGTTTCCGGAAAACTCTCCGTAACGGCTGCCACGACCTCCACCGGTTCAAGGTCACTGCCCTGGGTTTCGGGTCTTTTTTTAAACCACGCGCTGAGTCTCATAGTGCCTCTGTGTACTTTTATAAAACCGGATCACTTCGCCGGCGATACGATCCAGGGGGAGCACGTTGTCCACGCCACCGTGCTTGACCGCCTCACCGGGCATGCCGTATACCACGCAGGACGCCTCATCCTGGGCAATGGTATAGGCCCCGGCCCCGTGCATCTCGGCCATGCCCCTGGCGCCGTCGTCCCCCATGCCGGTCATGATCACGCCGATGGCATTGGTTCCGGCGTAACGGGCGGCCGAACGGAACAGCACATCCACCGACGGGCGGTGACGGGACACCAAAGGGCCGTCCTTGACCTGCACCAGGTATTTTGCGCCGCTGCGCACCAGCAGAATGTGACGGTTGCCCGGTGCGATCAACGCGTGGCCCCGGAGTACCGGGTCTCCGTCGGCGGCCTCCCTGACTGTTATGCCACAGATGCCGTCCAGCCGCCGGGCAAAGGCGGTGGTAAAATGTTCGGGCATGTGTTGAACCACCACAATACCCGGCGCGTCCAGGGGCATGGCCTCCAGGAAAATTCGAAGGGCCTCGGTGCCACCGGTGGAGGCCCCCACTGTCACCACCTTGTCTGTGGTCTGAAAAACCGCATGACCCGGCCGGGCCCCGGCCAGCACCGCATCGGCCGTCAGCTTGGGGGACACGGCCCGCTGGTTCGAAAACTCCGGCACCGGCGGACGAGCAACTGCTTTCCTGGCCGTTCCGGCCCTGGCCGCTGCCTTTACCACGTCAATGATCTGCACCTGGGCATCGTGAAAAAACTGTTTGACCCCCAGCCGGGGCTTGTTGATCACCTCCACGGCCCCCTGCTCGACCGCCCTGACCGCCAGGGCCGAGTTTTTTTCGGTCAACGCCGAACAGATCACCACCGGCAGGGGATGCTGGGCCATGATCTTGCCCAGAAAGGTCAGGCCGTCCATGCGGGGCATCTCCACATCCAGCGTGATCACGTCGGGCATATCGGTCTTCATCTTCCTGACCGCCAGGTAGGGGTCCGGTGCCGTGCCCACCACCTCGATATCGGGATCGGTCTCCAGTATCTCGCGCAGGGTCTGCCGGACCAGGGCTGAATCGTCGACAATCAGTACGCGAACCGGCCGTTTAGCCATCCTTGCCCTCTTTACCCACAAGCGTTCGTTGAATCTTCTTGATCCAGACATCCCCCCGGTGAGGGAAAAAAAGCACTTTCCGTCCCAGGGTGCCGCCCACGTCGGTAGCCGTAACGGTAAGCCCCAGCTCGCCGATCACCTGAAGGGCGGTCTCCACGTTGCGGCGGCCGATATTCAGGGTCTTGTTTTCGTGTTTGCCCGGCACCGGCAGAAACATCTGGCTGCCGCCGAAAATCTTGACCTCCATGGTGCGGGGAACCACGCCCCTGGCCGACATTTTGCCGAATATGTGCCGAACGCTGGAATTGACATAGCGACCCACCAGGTTGGCCGTATCAGGGGTACCGGGCAACGGAAACGGCAACAGGGAATGGGTGATGCCCCCGATGTTCAGCCGGGGGCAATACATCGTCACCGTGACGCAGGAGCCCAGCACGGTCCGCACCTGGGCCGGGCTGCCGTCGGAGACGAACCATTCTCCCTGCTTCAGGTAGACGCCGGGCCAATCCGGATCACTGTCCGGCAGACACCGGGTATCGAGTTGCCCCTTCATATAAACTGGTCCCACCGGTTTTGGGTTTCTGTTGCATTCTCCGCTTCAGCACCCAGGCTCACCCCGTTGTTACTTAAGGCCTGGAGCACGGTCTGCTCGGTAAACGGTTTGGTGATATAAGCGTCGGCGCCGCATTCGTACTGGGCCACCAGAATGCGGGACGGGTTGTTGATGGTGGTCACGATAATAATGGTGGTGGCATTTTCTCCCGTCCATCCGGCCTGCTTCTCGAATTCCCGGATTTCCTTGACCGCTGTCAGGCCGTCCTTTTCCGGCATGATGATATCCATGAGCACCAGGTCGAACCGGTCCTCCCGGCTCGTGTTCTGTTTTATCATGTCCACGGCCTCCTGCCCGTTGGCCGCCGTCCGGCAGTGGGCCAGGGGAGACAGAATACCGGTAAAGGCCTCGCGAATGGACGCGCTGTCATCAACAATCAGTATTTTATGCATCACCACACCTCCTGTACTACAACCGCTGGTATACGGTGGGAAACACCTGTCTCAGCGGCAGATCCATGCCGCCCAGGGTTTCCGAATGACCGATGAACAGGTATCCACCGGGTAAAATGCATTCACAGCACCGGCGAAACAGGGCCTCCTGCAACGGGCGCTCGAAATAGATCACCACGTTGCGGCAGAAGACCACGTCGTTTTTTCCGGGGCAGGAAAAGGGCTTCATCAGGTTCAGGCAGCCGAAGGCCACCTTTCTTCTCAATTCCGGTACCACGCGCATCTGCTTTTTGTCCCGGTTCCTGCTGCGCATGAAATAGCGGCGCTTAAAATCGGCGGGTACAGCCTGGGCTTTTGCCTCCGCGTAGATGGCCTGACGGGCTTTTTCCACCACCTCCCGGGAAAGGTCGGTGCCGGTGACCTCAAAATCAAACCCCGGCTGAGTCCGGGCGAATTCATTCAGGACCATGGCGACGCTGTAGGGCTCCTCCCCGGTAGAGCACCCGGCGCTCCAGACCGCAAACTTCCGTCTGCCGCCGTTCCGGGCAAACCAGGCCGGCAAAAGCGTTTCGTAAAGCAGATCAAAATGGGCCCGCTCACGAAAAAAATCGGTTTTATTGGTGGTCACCGCGTCGATCATCAGGGGCAGCTCATGGGCCATCCCCTCGGGTGAAAACAGGTATTCCCGGTACTGCCGGTAGCTGTTCATGTTCATGGCCCGCAGCCGCTTGAGCAGGCGCGATTGGAGCATGATCTTCTTGGCCGGCGGCATCTTGATGCCGAACTCCGCCTGAATGAACCCGCCGATGGCCGCAAATTCAGCGGCGGTCATGGGCGGGGGCGGCTCCCATATCCGGCGCTCCCCGTTTTCACGAGGACCGGGAGACGCAGCCGTGCCCCCCTGCCCATCTCCTCCGACACTGCGGAGAGGCGGGCCGGCAGCCGACGTCATGCGGTATCCATCACGAATCCCGACAGTCCCGGTTGACGGCATCACTCCTCCTGTTCCTCTACCTGTTGCCGCAGGCCGGCAATCATGGAAAGTTCGCGGTCGGAAAAAATCTCATCAATGTTGAGCAGAATCACAAACGCGTCGGCCAGCTTGCCGATACCGGCGATAAACCGGGTGTCCAGTCGGCTGCCCAGGCGGGGGGCCGCATCAATCTGTTCCGTCGGAATATCCAGCACCTCCTTGACCCCGTCTACCAGGGCGCCCATGGTGGCGGCCTCGCCGTCAATCTCCAGTTCCACGATGATGATGCAGGTCTCGGCTGTCCGCTCGCCTTCGGCCAGACCGAACTTCTTGCGCAGGTCGATCACCGGCACCACGTGGCCCCGGACGTTGATGACACCCCGCATGAAGTCGGCGGTCATGGGGACGCGGGTGATGGCGGTAAACTCCAGCACCTCGCGCACCATCTGAATATTCAGGCCGTACAGCTCTTCATCCAGAAAAAAGGTCAGGTAGGTGTTGTTCTGCCTGGTTTTCTCATCCATCGGTCACTCCTTTGTCCGCCGAGTCGGCGTAACATGCCGACTGTTCCTAAAACTATTCAAACGCTGAATCCGCTTGGTCCATTCCGTCCATTGCCAGGGCCGGCCGTTGTCGGGAAGACGTCACCCCTTTGTTCCTTGTCAGCACCGGCCCCCCGGCGCCGCGACCTTTGCCGGGCCGGTCACGCGGGTCATCCTTTCTCCGGCGCACGGCCCCACCGCCCACTCTGAAAAACCCCATGATGTCCTGCAGCTGCTGGGCCTGGCCGGCCAGCTCCTGGGCCGTGGAAGAAACACCCTCGGCCGAAGCTGCATTCTGCTGCACCACATGGTCCAGCTGGGAGATGGCGGAGTTGATCTGGGCCGCGCCCGCGTTCTGCTCACGGGAGGCCGCGCTGATCTCCTGTACCAACTCAGCGGTCCGGCGAATATCAGGCACCATCTTTTCCAGCATGGCGCCGGCCGACTCCGCCACGGCCACGCTGCCGGATGACAGCCCGGCGATCTCCTTGGCCGCCTCGCCGCTGCGCTCGGCCAGCTTCCGCACTTCGGCGGCCACCACGGCAAAGCCCCGGCCCGCGTCGCCGGCCCGGGCCGCCTCAATGGCCGCGTTTAAGGCCAGCAGGTTGGTCTGCCGGGCGATCTCCTCAATGATAGAGGTCTTGCCGGCAATATCCTTCATGGCCCGCACCGTGTCCTGCACCTGGCGCCCGCCCTCTTCCGCGTCCCGTGACGCCTGGGCCGCGATCCGCTCGGTTTCTGAAGCGTTGTCCGCGTTCTGGCTGATATTGGAACTCATCTGTTCCATGCTGGAGGTGATCTCCTCCAGGTGGGAGGCCTGCTCGGTGGAGCCCTGGGAAAGCTCCTCGGAAGAAGAACTCATCTCCTCGCTGCCCGAGGCCACATGATCCGACGTTGCCTGCACCTGAACCACCACATTCCCCAGATGTTCTCTCATTCGGATCACCGCATGAATGATGTCCTGAAATTCGTCCACGATGGCGGTCCTTTCCGGTTCGGTGACCAGATCGCCCGCTTCGATAGCGGCGGCGGTATGGTTCACGGCGGTCAGCTTCAAAACGATGCTTTTGATAATCAGGGCGGAAAGAACAAAGGCAAGGGCGATACCGATGACCGAAATGATGACCATTTTTGTAACAAGGGCCGCTGTTTCAATCTCCGGTGACGTCAGGTAAACCAAAAAATAGGATAAAAGCAGCAAAAACGGGACGGCTGCGGAAAGAAAGAAGGCCACCGCCATTTTGAAAGCGGTGCTCAACCTGGGCAATGCGTCAAGGGTAATCCATCGGGGAAAGGCCCCGGCGTTTATATACCGCTGAACATGGAGCTCCATGGCAAGAAAATAGATGACCGACCCCAGGGAGACTGCGATAAAAAACAGAAAAATAATATTAATAGTCTGGACTCCCGTCACTTCGGCATACATGAAAAGAGGAATAAACACGATCGCCAGGCCGGTGGCCCAGTTGAAAGCCCCGTTGAACAGTTTTTTGTAGGGCAGCATCAGAACGTGCCTGAGCACGGCCTTATATTCTTCATCACTCACCGCCCGACCCGACAGGTATTTTTCAAAATATTTCGCCGGCGGGCCCAGCATGGTGTAGTTGAAAAACACCGTCGGAATCATTGAAAACAGGATGCCTGCCGGTATGCTGAAAACAAGAATCTTCATCTGTTCATCGTTGATGGCCATGTTGGACCACAGATGAAATACGACGATGGGCACAAGAAAAAAATAAGCAAGGCCCTCGTTGATCATCAACGAATTGAAAACAAACCGATCAAGAAGCGTTTTGCTGTTTCTGTCCATCTTAATGCTATACCTTCCTTTGCTGAACCGGCACCGTCGAACGGATCAGAACCGTTCAAACTCATGGTCCATGTCATCTGTTGTCCCCTGCTGCCGGGGCGGTTCCTGACCAGTAAAATCTTCAAGACGTTCCTGCCCGGAATCCGTGCCAGGAGCCGGAAAGTCGCTGTGTTCCAGGAGTTCCGGCTCATGGGCGTCCTGGTCCGTCTGCCGGTGGTCCGCCTGCCCGGCCTCCACCTTAAAAAACACCATGATGTCCTGCAGCTGCTGGGCCTGGCCGGCAAGGGCCTGGGCTGTTGAAGATACCTCCTCGGCCGAGGAGGCGTTCTGCTGCACCACCTGGTCCAGCTGGGAGATGGCGGAGTTGATCTGGGCCGCGCCCGCGTTCTGCTCACGGGAGGCCGCGCTGATCTCCTGCACCAGCTCAGCGGTCCGGCGAATATCAGGCACCATCTTTTCCAGCATGGCGCCGGCCGACTCCGCCACGGCCACGCTGCCGGAGGACATGCCGGCGATCTCCTTGGCCGCCTCGCCACTGCGCTCGGCCAGCTTCCGCACTTCGGCGGCCACCACGGCAAAGCCCCGGCCCGCGTCGCCGGCCCGGGCCGCTTCAATGGCCGCGTTTAAGGCCAGCAGGTTGGTCTGCCGGGCGATCTCCTCAATGATAGAGGTCTTGCCGGCAATATCCTTCATGGCCCGCACCGTGTCCTGCACCTGGCGCCCGCCCTCTTCCGCGTCCCGGGCCGCCTGGGCCGCGATCCGCTCGGTTTCTGAAGCGTTGTCCGCGTTCTGGCTGACGTTGGAACTCATCTGTTCCATGCTGGAGGTGATCTCCTCCAGGTGGGAGGCCTGTTCGGTGGAGCCCTGGGAAAGCTCCTCGGAAGAAGAACTCATCTCCTCGCTGCCGGATGCCATGTACGCTGAAGCGCCCTGCACCTGGATCACCACCGCCTTCAGCTTTTCCGCCATGTTGGTCATGGCCCGGGCCAGCATGCCGACCTCGTCCTTCTGATTGATATCCAGGGTGGCGGTCAGGTCTCCCTGAGCGATGGTGTTTAATGTATCCACCACCGCCTGCAAGGGCCGGGTAATGTTGCGGGTGGTCAGGCCGGCGAAAAAAGTGCCGACGGCAACCGCGATCAGAATACCGATCAGAAGAAAAACCCGCCCCTTTGCATAGGCCTGTTGGGCCGCCTGAACGCGCAGCGCTTTTTCGGGCTGGACCACTGTCTGTGAAATAGCCTCAAGATCTCTGATCTTCTGGGCGAATTTCTCCTCGGCGGATGTCTTGTGTGCCGCCACCTGGGCAAGGACATCATTGTAGTGAAGCGACAGATCAGAAAAAGTTGCCAGGTAGTCGGCCACGCCGGCGGCCACTTTTTCCAGGTCCGGTTTGCCGGCAACGCGCTCGTTCCACTTCGACAGTCCGTCGGAAACGGCTGCCTGAAGCCGCTGCACCTGCTGCCAGGTGAACCGGTCCCGGGTAAAACCAAAATCATGGGAAGCGGTCTGCAGACGAAGCACATTGGCAATCAGCTCCTCGTTGAGCGCCATATTGATGTCGCTCCACATGATCAATGACCGAAGGTCCCGGGCCTGAATCGCGGCGGTTTTGGCCGGGTCCACCACCTCCTCCATGCACTGGGTCAACTGGGCCAGCATCTGGGCAACCAGGGCATCCAGCTGGCGCTGGGTCTCCTCCAGGTCTGTATAAGCGCTGCCGATCCGCAACACCGAAAGCGACATCTCCTCGAGAAACGCCATATCTTCACGGGTTGTTTCACTGAGGGCCGACTCGCCCCCGACAAGCTGGGACCACGACTTCAAACTGTCGGTGGCGATCTCCAGCTCCTTCTGCAGATCGTCCAGGTCGTCGTATGCCGCGGATGTCATGTATTTCTGCAGCTTGTTCTGCAACTTGATCACATGGTGGGTGACCTTTTCGGTCATGGCGATCTGGTAATCGCTCCACCGGCCGTGCTCCTCCATGGCTGTGTTGACCAGACGAAGCTGCAGCAGGCCGATATAGCCGATCCCCGCCATGATAAGAATCATGACACCAAAGGCAATCCACAATTTTTTCGCCATTGAAAGATTTTTCATCGTTCCGTCCCCTGTTGCTCCGCCTTTTGAATCAGCGGCTCCACGTCCAGGATCAGGGCGATACCCCCATCACCCTGAATGGTAGCGCCGGAAACCCCCTGTATCTCTTTATAGGCCCGGCCCAGGTTTTTGATAACCGCCTGCTGCAGGCCGATGATCTCATCCACCACCAGCCCCACCATCCGCTTTTCCAGGGAGGCCACCACAACCTGCTCGTGTTGCGGCGGGGAGCCCTCAATGCCAAACCATTCCCTAAGCCGAAGAAAGGGCACCAGCTGATCCCGCAGGCTGATAAACCCTTCCCTGCGGCGGTGATGCTCCAGGCACTCACTGACCACGGCCAGAGGCACGATAAAATGTTCCCGGTCGATGCGGATCTCAAGGCCGTCAATGATGGCCAGGGTCAACGGAATGGTCATGCGAACGGTGGTTCCCTGGCCCTTTATGCTGGATACAGACACCTTGCCCCGCAGGGCCGTGATGTTCTGCCGAACCACGTCCATACCCACGCCCCGCCCCGACATGTCACTGATTTGGCCGGCCGTGGAAAAACCGGGTTCAAAGATAAAATTGAGCACTTCCTTTTCCGAAGGCGCGGCCCCGGATGCCAGCAGCCCCCTTTCAACGGCCTTGGCCCGGACCGCTTCCGGGTCGATGCCCCGGCCGTCATCGGCAATGGTGATGATCACGTTGCCGCCGGCATGCTCGGCTGAAAAAACGATCCTGCCATGGCGCGGCTTACCGGCCCGCTCCCGTTCTTCCGGGGTCTCGATGCCGTGATCAATGCTGTTCCGCAACAGGTGTACCAGGGGATCGTCCAGCCGCTCGATAACCGTCTTGTCCAGCTCAGTGGCCGCTCCCTCGGTGACCAGGTCCACCTCCTTGCCCTTCTGCGCGGAAAAATCCCACACCACCCGCTTAAACTTGCCGAAACTCGACCCGATGGGCAGCATACGAATATCCAGGGTGGTGTCCCTCAGGTCATTGCTCAGCCGCTCAATAACCTCGGCGATCTCACTCAGGGCGGCATCCTCGTGCTGATCGACCAGCCGGGAAAGGCGGGTCTGGGCGATCACCAGCTCTCCCACCAGGTTGACCAGCTGATCCAGCTTTCTGGCCTGGACCCGCATGCTGGATATGGTCTTTGCCGGAGCAGCGGGCGCTGAAACACCGGCCTCGGCGGACGGCACAGCGCCGGGACCGGTTTTGACGGCCGTTGAAGCAGAATCCGTCTCCCGGTCGCCCGCCACCACCTCCGCGGAAACCATGCGCCGCAGCCCTTCGATGTCGATGGAGGCGTCTTTCAGCAGCACGGGCGCCAGTCGGTCAAAAACAGGAGCCTCCCGGCCCGGTTGCAACACATCGGTCAACAGGCCGATGGCAAGATCACACTCGTCCTCCACGAAAATAAAAACATCCTGAATGGCGTTCTGCCCCTGGTCGGTGGCCAGCAGGATATCCCACCAGGTGTAGCAGCATTCCGGATCCATGGCATCCAGCACCGGCACGCTTTCCACGTGGGCCACCACACGGGCCGCGCCCATTTCATGCAGCTCATCCAGGAGAAACAGGGGGTTGGTCCCGGTGGCAAAAATACCGGGCCGGGGTTTGAAACGGATATGGTAAAGGGACCAGGCCGAAATATCGGGAGTGCCCTCCGGCGCCTCTGGGCCACCGGCAGCCGCGTCTTCGCCGGTCATGGTCTCCGCCGTGATCTGCCGAAAGGCGACCAGCAGATCGGCAACCACCTCAGGACCATCCAGTCCGGGGTCATCCACCAGCATCTGGAACCGGTCCTTGGCCGCCAGGGTCAGCTCCACCAGCCGGTTGTCAACCGCAAAGGAGCCGTTTCGAACATTGTCAAAAATGGTCTCCAGTTCGTGGGCCAGTTCCGAAATCCGGTCAAAGCCGAACATGGCGCCCGACCCCTTGAGCGTATGCAGGGCGCGAAAGGCCCGGTTGATCAGTTCCATGTCCTCCGGGGCATGGCCCAGTTCAAGAAGGGCGCTTTCCAGCTCCGGCAGCAGTTCCTCTCTGGCCTCTTCGATAAATGCCTGTCGAACCCTGGATTCAGTTGTCATTGGGTCACCACGCTTTTATGGCAATCGTGCCGTTTGTTCTGTCCGGCGTTCTTAAAAGCCCCTTTACCCCACATCCCCGGCCTGCATTGCGTCTGATGACGCCTTGAAGAGGCAGGACCCGCAGTCGCATTTTCGACAGGCAGACGCCATGCCGCTCTTTTCCAACTGTCGCGAAAAGGCCGCCGGGGGTGGCGCGTCGAGTGCAAGATGTTTGTCGCGCTGCGCAAAGCTCCGGGCAGCCGAACAGATAACCTGGAAAAACGAAACGTCGCACCGGCCCACGGCTGACATGTCCACCGCCACCTGGTCATCAGACTGTTTGAGCAGGTGACAAAACAGCTGATGCAACTCTTCGGCGCGATTGACCAGACAATCCCCGTGCAGCACGATCTTTCCCATTCCGCGGGTCCTTTCTTCAGGCGGCGCCGGCCGCTTTGCCCCTGCTGTTTTTCACCCGGTTTTCCAGCATCAGCAGAACGGTGTCGTCATTGGCGTCAAACGTCATATACCGGGGGTAGAGCTTCAACAACCGGGCGATCTGTTCATCGGATGTGATGCCGCTTAAAACGAGAATGATATTAAGCCCCTTTAAATCACCCTGATACGCCAGAAGCTCGGAAATCGGTGAATTGCCGCCCACATGCACCACCATCACATCCACATCATAAAGCCCGTCCTTCAACCGCTGTTCCAGGGCATTCAGGTCGTACAGGTATTCCGCCATGCCCGGCATTCTCTGGCGTATCCGTTTTTCAAGACCGTTGGCCGATGATGCGGGGCTGCATAAATTTGCATAAATAATCATGTTTATATATCCTTCCCATGAATTTTACAACTGTACCCCCGGTATCAGCAAAAAGTGTGCCTCCATTCCCGCTAATGTTGAATATCAAATAAAAACAAACTTTTGTTGTCAGGCATACAAGTATCCTGTCTTATTATCGACCATTTGCGGTGAAAACAGGTGAACTGCCAAAAGAAGGGTGGTTAAGCATATAATAAATTATTACAAATGCTTATACTATTAAAGAAGAAAACGTTACTTTCCAGAAAAGCTGGAAACCGTTCCTGTAAAATGGGACAGGGTTTGTTGACAACAGAGGGGTTATTTTTTCACGGTCAGATCGTGTTTGCTGATCAGGCCGTAAATTCGGGACTTGCTCATGTCGGCGATCTTGACCATTTGGCCGATGTCGCCGTCGGTGGTGGCCAGAAGCCTTTCAAAATAGGTCTTTTCAACCGTTTCCAGCACCTGCTTTCTGAAATCCTGCCAGGTGAGCATCTTCTGGTCCTTCAGAGCCGTAAAAAGTTCAGCACCCGGTTCCGATGACGATGGTGCCGATGCGCCGGCCACCCCCGCCTGCCGACGAATAACCGCGGAACGAATCTCCAGAGGGAGGTGTTTATGGAACAAAGCCGGGATGGCGCGGGTCGAACAGACCACCTGGTCAAGGACATTCACCAGTTCCCGGACGTTACCGGGCCACTCATAGTCACAAAGGCACTGCAGAAATTCCGGATGCACCGTCTTGGGCTCAATGTCCATACGCCGGCATATTCGGGAGAGATAATGAGAGACCAGCTCGGGAATGTCCTCTCGCCGGTTGCGCAGCGGTGGCAGCACGATCTTCTGTGCCTTTACACGGTAGAGCAGGTCGTTGCGGAAATCGCCGCTTGTTACCATTTCGTCCAGGTTCCGGTTGGTGGCGGAAATCAGGCGGAAATCGCTTTTCACCTCCGTGGTGCTGCCCACGGGCCGAAACTTTTTTTCCTCCAGCACCCGCAGAAATTTTTTCTGTATTTCCAGGGGCAGCTCGCCGATCTCGTCCAGAAACAGGGTGCCCCGGTGGGCCAGCTTGATCAGCCCGTCCCGGTCCCGGCCCGCATCGGTAAAAGCGCCCTTCACATGACCAAAAAGGCTGCTCTCGATCAGGGTCTCGCTTAAGGCCGTGCAGTCCACCACCACAAAATTGGATTCCGCCCGCTGGCTGTTCAGATGGATAGCCCTGGCAAACAGCTCCTTGCCGGTGCCGGTTTCACCGGACAAAAGGACGCTGTGGTCCCCGTCCGCCGCCTCGGCCATCTGTTCCAGGCACTCGCCAATGGCCTGGCTGGCCCCCACGATTCCGTTTCGCTTGAGAATATGACGCTTTTTACCGGCCATCTTGGCCTGGCGGAACTCCAGGGCCCGGCGAATGGAAAGAATGATCTTTTTGATGTTGATCGGCTTTTCCACATAGTCCCATGCCCCGTGCTCCAGGGCCAGTCCGGCTGCATCCGGGTGGCCGTAGCCGGTCATGATGAGCACCT
This sequence comes from Desulfosudis oleivorans Hxd3, assembly GCF_000018405.1. Lineage (NCBI taxonomy): Bacteria > Pseudomonadati > Thermodesulfobacteriota > Desulfobacteria > Desulfobacterales > Desulfosudaceae > Desulfosudis > Desulfosudis oleivorans. The sequence goes on along the minus strand of NC_009943.1, from coordinate 1,017,935 downwards.
CGGGGGCGGCTGTCACGCCGACAAAAAAGGAGAGCGCGTCCAAGCCGCTGCCGTCAGGCAGCTGAATATCCAGCAACACCACGTCAAAGGACTGGGCGCCGATGATTTCCCGTGCGTCGGCCAGAGTATGTACGCACACCGGAAGCCACCCCTCCTGGGACACGGTCTCAGACAGCAGCATGGCCACCATCGGCTCATCATCAACGATCAGTATGTGTGGCATCGGTTTTCCTTATTTTTATGACGACACTGCCTCGCCGGACAGGACCTGCCGCACGGCATGGCGCAGGCGGTCCAGGGAGACCGGCTTGGAAAGCACCATATCCACGGCCGGCGGCGCCTCTCCGGCGGCATCCATCATGTCGCCGAAACCGGTGACCATGATCACCGGTTTGCCCGGGGCTGCCTCCTTGATGGTGCGGGCCAGGGTATCGCCGTTCATCTCGGGCATGGCCCGGTCGGTGATCACCAGATCATACCAGCCGTCGGCGAATTTCCGCATGCCTTCGATTCCGTTGGCCGCGGTATCCGGACGATGCTTATCCGCCTTCAGGTATTCGGACAGCAGCAGACGCTGGTGTTCATCGTCGTCCACCACCAGCACCTTCAGTGAGGACCGCTCCGCCTCTGTCTTCTCTATCATGTCAGTGCTATGTTCCCTGTTTACAGCAGCCGGTATCCGCAGGACAAAAGTGGTGCCATTTCCCGGTTCGCTGACAATCTCGATCTGTCCCTGGTGCCGGGCGACGATGCCTTGCACCGTGGCCAGCCCCAGACCGCTGCCCGCCTCTCCCTTGGTGGTGAAAAAGGGGTTCATGCACTGCCGGCGAACCGTGGCATCCATGCCCACACCGGTATCACTGACTTCAAGGACGATCCATCCCGCTTCCCGGCGGGTGCCAAAGGAAAGCGAACCGCCTTCGGGCATGGCATCCACCGCGTTAAAGATCAAGTTGGTAAGCACCTCGTTGAGTTCGGTGCGGTTGCCGCTGGCCGACAACTGCTCCTGAAAACGGGTCTCCACGATAATGGGGGCGCCCCTGGCCTGGGTCTTGTGCTTCCATACCGGCTCGGTCAGGGCCACGGCCTCCTTGATGAGCCGGTTCACGTCCACCGGCTCAATGGTCTCCTCGTCACTGGGCCGGTAAAACTTGCGCAGCCGCCGGACCACCTGGGCCGCGTCCCTGGCAGCCGTATTGATCAGCCCCACATACCGTTTCACCAGTGGCGTGTCTGAAAACTTTTCCGGCGACTGAAGCAGCAGATCGGAAAACCCCTGAATTGAGGAGAGCGCGTTGTTAAAATCGTGGGCAATGCCGCTGGCCATCTGGGAAAGGGCGCGCTGCCGCTCCTGGTCCACGAACCGCCGTTGGGCCTGGCGCAAATCCTTCAACGCCCTTTCCAGCTCACCGGTTTTCTGCTGAAGCTCTTTTTCATACTGCTTGCGGGTGGTCACATCGCGACAGATGCCACCCACGGCCCATGGCTTGCCTTCCTTATAGATGGGATAAAGGGTCTCCACATAATAATGAGTGTCATCTGGTCCCTGGACCTCGTACTCAAAGGAGGTACCGCAGCCATCGGCAAGCACGTGAGCCACCAGCCGCTGGTAACGGTCGGCCAGTTCCGGGGGGTAAAGGTCCGTCAGGCGGCGGCCGATGACGGTGTCTCCCGGGGTCCGGTGAAAATGTTCCACCCGCTCGTTGCTGAACAGGTATGCGCCCTCACTGTTGAGCATGAAGATATGGTCCGCCGAATACTCCACCAGGGCGCGGAAACGAAGTTCGCTCTCCCGAAGGGCCTCCCTGGCCCGTACCCGCTCCGTTTCATCGTTGTAAACCGTCACGATCTCACCGGTGGCCAGCCGGTAAACATAATTGCTCCGCCAGCCGGTGGTGCGGCCGTCTTTGTAAAAACAGGCCGGATGGTGCCGGGGGCGCCCGTTTTCACTGACCCGCCGAAACAGATCCAGAAGCCCCATATCTCTAATGCCGGGAAACACCTCGGTCACCTTTTTCCCGATCACCGCTTCAGCGGATATACCCTCAATCTTTTCCGCGGTCCGGTTAAAGTCGATGATCACAAAATCCTCTCCGTCATCCACCGGCTGGTAGACCACGACGCCGGAGGCGATGTGGTTGAACATGGCCTGGTAGCGCTGGCGGCTCTGGACCAGCGCTTCGGACATCTTTTTCTGTTCCGTGACATCACTGATGGCCGTCACAAAACCGCTGACCCGGCCCTCTTCATCCCTTCGGTAGTTCCAGTCCACCACCACGTCCAGGATTCTGCCGGTGCGGGTCCGGTTCCGGCCCTCCCACCGTTGGGGTTCCGGCTGTTCCTCCACCAGCCGTTCCAGCAGCAACAGCAGCCGCTGCCCGCTCTCTTCGGACACGGCCAGGTCCTTTACGCTCATGCGCTCAAGGGCTTCGAGGGAGTATTCAAACACCTCGCAATACGCGGCATTGACAAACTGAAACCGCCCGGAACAGTCAATTTCGGCAATGGCCACGGGAACGGTATCCATGACCGCGCGCAGCCGCTGCTCGCTCTCCGCAAAAGCGGTTCGGATCTCTACCTTTTCAGTAATATCGTCGGCCACGCAGAGCAGTTTGTCCAGGTTCCCGGAACCGTCCCGCACCGTGTCAAACGTGGCCTGAACATGGCGGACCCGGCCCTGCTTGTTGATGATCCGGTAGGTCAGGGATTGAATCTTGTCAAGCCTTCCGTCAAAGGCTTTGGCCATCAGGGAGACCATCCGGTCTTTGTCATCAGGGTGGATAAGGGAAAAGGCGTTCTTTCCCTGAAGCTCGGCCGGCGTATAGCCCAGAGTTGCTTCATTGGGAGAATTAAGGTAAAGGAACCGGGCCTCCTTGTCGAAAACCGCCACCATGGAGCTGGTATTCTCCAGAAAAAGTCTGGCGAGTTCGTCTGAGAGCTGAATCGGGTTGCCCATTTCCTAAACCTGTTCGCGGGGTTTTCCGGCCCTGAGTCACCGGCACCGCCTATAAATAAAACAAAAACAGGGAACTGGAAAACAAAACGCGCCACAGACGGCCCGGCGCAGACCCCCCCGGTAACAATTGCATTTTATGCTATATCCCAGCCGACATAAAAAATCAATAAGATCATCATGTTTTGCCAAACCCACGCTGACCGCCAAAGCCCTTTTGCATCAATACCTTTGAACAAAAGTTTTAGGGTCTTCTCTAATTGAGTGTCCCTCCATCTTTTTTGAGGACACGAATTAACCCGGGATTTTCTGGAAGCTTTGTCCGACTGGACGGGTTCAAGCATGTTGACGACGGCATCCCCTAAAAAGAGATCATGGGTGCCTGTGACAAGCGGCAGGGCCTGGCGTATGGCCTTAATCTCCAAGGGCCGGCTCAGGTGCCAGGCGTATTGGCGGCCGATAGCGGCCGAGGTGGGGCGACTTACGATCCAATAGCGGTAAGTCTTGCTGATGGCTTGGAAAGCCGGTTCAAAAAAATCCCCTGATGCTTCAGATTCGGCGTCGTTAAGCCGAAAATCGCCCAACGGCTATAAAAAATGGTGTCCTTTCCGTTATGTTTCCCTGCAGTAGCAGCCGGATCAGTACCTGGCGTCATAGCGCAGGTGACTGTTGTCCGCTTTTCGGGAATCGGCCTGGCTGGCCAGCCTGTCCGCCTCTGCCTGCATTTCCTCGGCTTCCCGGTGCTGGTTTAAGACCTCTCTTAGTTCGTTTTCCTGTTTTTGCAATGTGGATTGTAGTGCCTTCTGGGCGGCAACTTTCTTCTCCAGTTCAGAAGAACATCCCAGGGTCAGGCCGGTCACTAAAACCAACACCATAGCCAATAGCAAGTGCCTGATCACTCTGATAGGCGGACGAGTCATCTGTTCCCCCGTTTTTGCATTAGTAAACATAGATACCATGAACCGCGGGCGGTCTGTCCGCTGGCCGGTGTCTTCTGTCCAATTCCTGAATGTCGATTCTTTCCGTTTCCATCTTAATCCGTCGGATGTCGGCAACATAATCTGTATCGTATTTTCTTTTTAAATCGCTGATGAGATTTTTGAAATAGGTTTCATCATCCGCAGAAATCCAGTTTGCGGCGGTAACGGCGCTTTCGGCGGCGGCCAGAGAAATGTCAACGGCGTCCAGCATTTGCCGACAGTCGGCGATCAGGGCTGTTTTCTCCTGCCTGAGTTCATTAATGGCTTCCCGGAACTCAGCAGACGAGGACATATAACAGAGCCTTTGAATTTTGCTTTTTATTTCTCTGTTGGCGGACCGGATGCCTTCGGCCTGGCCGGCCAATGATCGTTTGGCGTCATTAATCGCCCAGGAGGCCCTTCCGATGTCATGGCCCCTCTGGTCTTCGAATTCAAACCGGGACCTAGCCCCGTCCAGTGCTTTTCTGGCCCGGGCCAGTTTGTTTTTTACAGTTGCCCGGGCGGTTTTGATATCGCTGGTGTAAAGCTCTTCCGCCAGTTCCGCCTCCAGATCGGCAATACTATTCTTCAGGGCGTCAATCTGCCCGTTCAGCACTTCATACTGCCGGTTTAACTGGACGGTGTCTGATTGCCCGCCGCAGGCGGGCAGCAAAAGCACCCCGATGAGAAGCAGTACAAGACCTGCCCGGTAGAATGAATCCATGTCGGAACTCCTTGTTTTGTTGCCATGCCTGACCAGAGCTGGTTTTGTTTAATTTTATCCCCGAGGGAAAGCCCCCCTCCAGACTCCCGGCATATTATAAGTATTTGCTTATATGTCTAATTTTTGCATGACCTCCCCGGGGTGTCAATGTTTTTTTGGTTGGATGTGTTTTTTACCTGGCCACTTGAATTCTTGAACCCTTGGCCCCCTTTAAAACCATCGACAGCACTGAAAAGTATATAAATCTTTAATTACCACGAATCGGAAGATGGGCCGAATTTTAACATTGACACGCTTCATGCGGCGCACAATAATCAACCATCACTTTCACGTTTCAGTACAGGCGGGGCCATGACAAAAAGAACAGGTGAAAAACTCGGCTGGACCCTGGGGTGGATCGGCGGTTTTATCTGGGTGGGCGTCATCGCCGTTATCTTTCTCTGCCGGGGGGAGTGGGGGAGAGGGCTGACCGGCCTGGGGCTGACCGGCGCGGCTGTCGGCGTTATCCTCTTTTTTGCCCCATGGCGGTTTCCGTCCACCGCTTACTGGAGACTGATGCTGCCATCCTATGGCCTTTTTGTCATGTCGGTGGTGTGGGTCATATGGGTATTTGACGGTTTTACCTCCGGAGAACTCCGGTGGTGGTATCTTGTCTGGGGGCTGCCGATGTTCTCCCCCCTGATCACCATAGGGTGGCGACGGTGGGAAACAGAGGCCACTGCGAAACAGGACCCGGACGCAACCACCCACCAAAAACCGACCATAAAAAATGAGGGGCCATGAATATTGCGGAAACTATCGCCATTGTCGGGGCCGGCGGCTTTTTTTTAAACGGCCTGCTCACCGGCGTCTGGAAGTATCTTCAGATCCGTTCCAGCGAGCACGCCAAGGCCCATCCCTACGTGGACACCGCCCATCGCACCTCCCTGATGTACAGCTTTGCTGCCCTGCTGCTGGCAAAGTTCGCGGAAATTTCGCTTCTGCCGGAGAGGGTTGAAACCCTCGCGGTGATTGTGCCCCTGACCTTTTTTGTCGTGGCCGTGGGGTCCTACATGCTGCACGGGTTGCTGCGCGACACGGCCAACCAACTCAAACCGCCCTTTTCCCTGGGCCGGTTTCCGCTTCCGGCATGGGGCATGCCGGTTTTTATGTCGGTGCTGATCATCGGAGAGACAGGCGGATTTCTGGTTCTTTTCTACGGTGTTCTTAAAGCCGTCCTGTTTTCCGGGTGACTTTTTGCTTCTCCGGATAACACGGCCGGAACCACTTCCCCGATTTTTTCAAGAAACCGCCGGGTCAGATTAATGGACACAACGTGTTCGTACACCCGGCCGGTCCGGGTCACGCCCCTTATCTTTGCGTCGTAAAAAAATCCGGCCAACAGCAGCACGCCTTTATCCATACGGGTTTCGCGGGCCGCCATGCACTCGTCTGTCACCGGTGCCGGCTTTGGCAGGGGACTGTGGTTTTTCTCCAGGGCCTTGATGAAATTGACGATGCGGGAGAGCCGAAGCAGGGTGACGGCCTCGGTGCGGGTGGTGGCGTGGGAAAGCGGCAGGGCTGAAGAGCGCATCAGGCAAAGATGGGCCGGCAGAAGGCCCTGTTCGGCGGCATACTCAAAGTCCCGGCTGCCCGGTGCCGGGTAGAACACGGAAAGCCCGGCCAGGGTGGGCAGGCCCAGCAGGTGAACAAGGTCGTTTATTGTGGTCTCCGGCGTCTGGTCCGGAGCCCCGGCAATAATATAGCTCACCGCCTCCAGCCCGTGCTTTTCGCACCAGGACACGGCCCGGTCATGGGCACGGCCCACGTCGGGCCGGTTGAAGCGCCGCTGCTGGTCTGAAGAAAAAGAGCCCACCGACAGGTTCAGGGTCTTAAAGCCCGCGGTCTTCATGGCCGCGACCATGGCCTCGTCCAGGGAGGGCGGGAAAAGCCCGTTCATGGCCCGAAGTTCCACGTCCCGGTCCCGGATCAGGGGGCCGACGGCATTCAGCAGTTCCATAAACCAGGCCCGGTCCATGGTCAGGTTTTCATCCTCAAAATCAATAAACCCCGCGTTGTAACCGGTGATCGCCTGTTCGATCTCGGCGGCCACCGATGGAATACGGCGCTTCCTGAACGGCACCGTCTGGTTGCCCACGGCGCAGTAGCTGCACGCCAATGGACAGCCCCGGCTGGCCGTGACCACGGCGCTGCCTCTTTTGTGGCGGGTATAAAACGCCTGGTCCACCAGGTGAAGGGCGGGCAGGGGCATGGCATTCAGGTTTTCCACCACTGCCGGCGGGCTGATGTGCAGCGTGGCATCGGGCCTGCGGAATACGATTCCGGGAATGGCGGCCAGGGTGTCCGGACAGCCGGGGCCGTGCTCACGCAGCACCCCGGCCAG